>JAAYCR010000030.1 GCA_012729675.1 Phycisphaerae bacterium
AAAGCAAAACTGGCTACCAGAAAAGCGTATGGCTTTAAGAGCTTCAAAACGCTGGAATTGGCCTTGTATCACAATCTTGGTGCATTACCGGAACCGGTTGAAACCCACAAATTTTTTTGAAGAGGCTTATTCTTTATACCAAAACTCTTCTATTCGCCAGATGCAACATAACTATTATGGCAATTAATTCAAAAGAAGTCAATGTTTTTTCAATAATGGATATGGCTTACCTAAATTACCATGTGGCAGTAACTTGTTCGATGGCCGCATCGAGGGCTTGTGCGCGGGTGGGCCACAAGTAGGGTTTGACGGCGGCCAAGCCGCGGTGGGGGCGATTGTGCCACAGGGTGTTTTGTGCGGTGCGAGCAATGAGAGTTTGGAGGGTTTCGGCCAACTGTTTGACGGAGCCATCGTAGAAGAACTCACCGGGCTGGCAGGTTTCGATGTGGGCAAGGATTCCCGGATAGGCCAGCCGTCGCGGCAGGAGCGGATAGGCGCCGGCGGCGATGGCTTCGAGGACGCCGATGCCGAAAAATTCGTGGTTGGCAGTCGAGACGACGATATCGGCCTCGGCCAGCGCGTCGGCATACGCCTGTCGCGAAGACTGGTAGCCCCAGCGGTCGATGCGGTCGGCAAATTGAACTTTGGCCCTCTCAAAGACCGCCGGTGCATCGCGAAACTGCTCGCCGATGACCGACATACGAAACTCAAGCCCCGCATTTGCAAGCCGCTCTACGGCCGCGAAAAAATCTTCCGGATTTTTGTCGTGTTCCCATCGCGCCGCCCACAGGATTCGCGGCGGGCCTGGACGACGCTGCAACGGACGAGCAGCGAACAACTCGATGCCGAGCGGCTGAATCGAGATTTTGCCGACCAACGCTTCAAGCTGCTCATTAGGCTTGTAATCGGGCATACGGTTGAAGAGTTTGGCCAGCGCATCCAAAAACTCATCCCGATGAAAGGATGAGTTGAACCAAACCGCATCGGCGGCCAAAGCGGTCGTAAAATTGGTGATGGCATATTGATAATCCCGCTCGTCTTCCACGCGAACCGGATAGGTCAACTGGTTTTCGTGAAAATATACGACCGTCGGCAACCGACGGACGGTTTCTGCGACCAAGCCGCGAAACTCGGCCAAGTTGAGCATATCCGTGCAGAACAGCACATCCCACGACTGCCCTGCCGCAACCTGCCGGTTCACCTGCTCGGCCAGCGTGAACGCGCCGTGCCGCATCCGCCACTTCCACTTGTTCGGCGGAAGGGTCAGCACATCCCACTGATGGCGCGACCGGGCGATCCAGCCGTCCAAAAAGGCCTTATGCGAGCCGCCGTAGTATCCCTCAAGTGTCAGTATTCTCATGTCGCTGACTCCCGCTCCGTTCAGGAAAACACCCTTAACCCAATAATGCCAACGGTAATCAACCCGATGCACATCACGCGGATCAGGGTCAGCGATTCGCCGAAAAGAAGTGCGCCGCACACGGCGGCGCCGACTATGGCAATGCCTGTCCAGACCGCATAGGCAGTTCCGATAGGCAGCGTCTTGGCCGCCAACGCCATCAAAACAGTACTCACAAGCATACAGATGCCCGCAACCATAGTGGGCACGGGGCGCGTGAATCCATCGGTAAATTTCAAGCCCACCGCCCATGCCGCTTCAAAAACAGCGGCCAGCAACAAAACAACCCAAGCCATTATGCAGTTCCGGAATTGAAAACGGGGTCGTCCCCACATAGATAAAAGCAGTATCAGGTCGTCCCGATACGCTTTGCACGTTTGACCGTCCATCCGCAAAGATCGGACGGACGGTCAATGTACACAACAGCACTTGTGTTGTCAACCCTTTCCTGAAGTGGAAACACTCATGGCCCGGTGTTTACTTTGCCCATTTAATAGTGCAGCCGTAAGGATCGGTTTTGGGCACGGAAACAGGCTTGCCTGCCAGCAGTTCATCAAGGGCCTGTTTGACGTAATTCTTCACATCGTCTTTGTTGCCGCGCGGATCGTCGTCGATGGCGCCTTGGTAAGCGATATTGCCGGACTTGTCGATGACAACCATGTCAGGCGTGCGGGTGACGCCGTATGCTTTGCCGACTTTGCCGTCCTGATCATTCAATATAGGATAGGGCAAGCTCCATTTCTCGGCCGCCGCCTTATTCTTGGCGTGGTCAAAATGGCTGGTGCTGTTGATGGCCAGCCAGACGACGCCCTTGTCAGCGTACGCCTTGGCCAGATCGACCATCGTGGACTTGGTCTCGTGGTGACGCATAACAAACGGGCATTCCGGGTTAACCCATTCCAATACGACATACTTGCCGCGGTAATCGGCGAGAGTGTGCGTCTTGCCCGCATGGTCAGTCAGTGTGAAATCCGGAGCTTTTTGAGCCGATTCTTCGGCCGGCTTGTTGGGTTGTTGGGCGTAGGCGGCCGATTCGCGACGACCACAGCCGCTGAGAAGAATGGCTGCTCCGAAAGAAACTAATCCGATTTTAAGTATCGTGTTCATAGCTCTCCCTTTCTGTTTCATATCCACTTTTTTCTTAATGTTCAGCCTGTCGGATAATACCCCAAAAGCAACCTCAAACCTTGTGATTGCTTAATAACAGCTATTAATCACCCGATAACGGGCTGCACAACAGGCTCTTTATTAGGGAATTTACGGAAGAAAAGGATTATTGTTCAATGATAAAGCGGAAACACGAACATTACAAATTCGCCAATCGCTGCTGTTTGTCGTGAACCTGGAGGGCTTCGATCAGTTCGTCCATTTCGCCCATGATGATCCGATCCAGACTGTACAGCGACAGGTTGATGCGATGGTCGGTCAGGCGGTTTTGCGGAAAGTTGTAGGTGCGAATCCGCTGCGAGCGGTCGCCGGAGCCGATCATGGTTTTGCGCGCCGACGAGCGCTCGGCATTGGCCTTCTGCTGGTAATGCTCGTACAGCCGCGACCGCAAAATACGGTAGGCCTTGGCGCGATTTTTGTGCTGGCTGCGTTCGTCGCGCATACTGACGACGATGCCGGTGGGTACGTGTTCAAGCCGAATAGCGCTGGCAACCTTGTTGACGTTTTGGCCGCCGGGGCCACCGGCGCAGGAGACATTTTCAATCACATCGTCGGGATTGATCTCGACATCAACCTCCTCGGCCTCCGGCAGCACCGCCACGGTGGCCGCCGAAGTATGTACCCGTCCCTGCGATTCGGTCTCCGGCACGCGCTGCACGCGATGGCCGCCGCCTTCATAGCCCAGATGCGCCCAGACGCCCGGCCCTTTGATGTTCATAATCACCTCGCGCAGGCCGCCCATCTCGGTGCCGGCCATCTCCATCACCTCGATCTTCCAGCCCTGTTTTTCCGCAAATCGGGTGTACATATTATGAAGATCGCGAGCAAACAGCCCCGCCTCGTCACCACCGGTGCCGGGGCGAATCTCCATAATGACCGAATCAATCGCCGCATCGTCGGCCATCACCAGCGTATCCTTGATCTCTTCGATGAGCCGGTCGGCCGCTTCCGACAGGGTCTCTGCCTCGTCCTCGGCCATCGCCTTCATCTCGGCGTCGGCCCCCGCCTCACGCCCCATCTGACGCGCCTCGTCAAGCTGCTGGAGGTATTTTTTGTACGTGCGGAATTTGCCGACGATGGGCATCAGCTTGCCCTGCTCACGGCTGAGCGGAATCAGTTTTTTCGGGTCCGAACAGTTCGCGGGGTCTTCCAGTTGCTGCGTAATCTCTCGACACCGCGCATCCAGTGTTTCCAGCTTCTCCGTCAACCCTTTCAATACGTCCGTTGCCATAAGGCCTGCCGCTCACAAAATTGGAAAAACGTAACACGGGCATCCTGCCCGTGACAAAAAGACAAAAAAAATACGCTGCCAATCCTTAACCCCGTTAGGTCAAGACAAACAGCGCATGGTTGTAAACAGTGGATACGTCGCTACTTCTTTTTTTGGAAGCTGTAGCCTTCGTTGAATTTTTTCTGGAAGCGTTCGATCCGGCCGGCGGTATCGACGAATTTCTGCTTGCCCGTAAAGAACGGATGGCACATCGAGCAGATTTCCGCGTGGATTTCCTTGACCGTACTGCGCGTCTCAAAGGCATTGCCGCACCCGCAGCGAACCTTCACAACATCATATTTTGGATGAATATCTTTTTTCATAATCAACTCCGGTTTCATTTCTTACAAAGGAAAGCATCACATTTTACCATGTTTTCTCCCAAACGCAACCCCTTTTTTCTGAAATTTTTCACACCATACGCCCAAAAACAGTGGCGGAAGGTCTTTTTTTACGTTTTGGCCACTAGGGGGCAGGCGCGACCCTGTCGCTTTTGAATAGGGAGGTGTTGTCAACTCGTAACGTTTCGAAGATAGAAGATTGACATCCGGTCAGGTTTCGACTATACACGTTCTGACGCCAGATAAGTGCGTTTTTGCATTAAGCGAACAAAGGGAGATTCTGGAAAAGTATATATTTTTTGGCCTGTTCAAATAATACTGATTGAACGCGTTCCAACAGTGAATCGGAATACAATGTTGAAAGGAAACCTCAAATGCACTACACACACAAAATGATCGTTTCGCTATTAATTGTTGCCGTCATCTTAGGTTGTTCCCTGTCCCCGGCGATGGCACAGCAGAGTGCCGTGACAATTGACGCATCAAAAACCAAAGACCCGATATCTCCATACATATACGGACAATTTATCGAACATCTCGGCCGCTGTATTTACGGCGGGATCTGGGCGGAAATGCTGGAGGACAGGAAGTTCTATTATCCGATCACAGAGAACTATAATCCCTATGTTGCGTCAAAAGCCATTCCCGCCGATAGTCAATTTCAGGTCGTCGGGGCTTCGCCGTGGCAAATTATCGGACCTGCTGCTTCAATCACAATGGTTAAAGAAGATTCCTTTGTGGGAGACCACACTCCGTTAATTAAGGCAGGCGGCGGAATCAGACATCTCGATCTTGGGCTGATTAAAGGAAAAGAATATACCGGCTATATTTATCTCAAGGCCAGGGACGGCAATCCAAGTGTAACAGTATCGCTGGTATGGGGTGACAACCAGCAGGAGTCAAAGCAGTTCAAGACAATCGAGAAAGCGTACGTCAAATATCCTTTCCAACTGACCAGCCAAGCGGACACAAACCGCGGCAGACTGGAAATTCGTGTCGAGGGAGGCTCGTGCTTTGTCGGTACCGTGTCTATTATGCCCGCGGACAACATCAACGGTATGCGAGCCGATACTCTGGCGTTGATTAAAGAACTCAACGCCACAGTGTATCGCTGGCCGGGAGGAAATTTCGTAAGCGGTTATGACTGGCGTGACGGCATCGGCAACAGAGATAAGCGCCCGCCGCGAACCAATCCCGCGTGGACCGGGGTTGAGCACAACGATTTCGGAATGGATGAGTTTATCCATTTCTGCCGAATCGTGGGAGCTGAGCCGATGATTACCGTCAATACAGGTTTTGGCGACGCTTATTCGGCCTCGGCTCAACTGGAATATGCCAACAGCCCGACCAATACGAAGATGGGCGCGCTGCGAAAATTAAATGGGTCGGCGCAGCCTTTCGGCGTTCGTTTGTGGTGCGTCGGAAATGAAATGTGGGGCGACTGGCAGTTGGGCTTTATGAGCCTTGAGGATTATGTCATCAAACATAACTGGGTCGTTGAAAAGATGCGCAACGTAGATCCGGATATTGTCTGTTTTGCGTCGGGCAATGTCGAAGATGGATGGAGCAAAGGGATGATCCAGGGCTGTGTTGACACGATCGACGTCATCGCAGAGCATTTTTACAGTACCCAGACCTGGACGGACGTGACGCGGCATGTTGCTCAAATTAAAGATAAGATTAATGAAATAACCACATATCATCGCACACTTCGCCAAGAGCTTGATATACTCCAGGGCAGGGATATTGAAGTTGCTCTGACGGAATGGAACTACTGGAACTTCGAACCCGGCGAAGGCGATCAGCTTAAGCCGGCCGATACCTATTGGTACGGTGAATTGGGAAGACGCTACTTCATGCAGGATGCGCTGGGGATTGCGGCCGGCTTGCATGAATATTACAGGCAATCCGATATTATGCAACTTGCCACCTATGCACAGACGGTCAATGTGATTGGCTGCATAAAAACCACGAAAACAGACGCGGCGTTTGCGGCGACGGGGTTGCCTTTGGTATTATACAGAAAGCATTACGGGACAATCCCGGTTGACGTGACAACCGACAACGCTGCACTGGATATCGCGGCGGCGTGGACGGAAGACAAAAAGGCCCTGACCATCGGCGTCGTCAATACGACCGACAAGCAACAGCCGATCAGGCTGGATTTGAAAGGGATCAATTTAAACACCACAGGCACCGTCTGGGTGATTGCGCATTCCGATCCCATGGCCTATAACGAACCCGGCAAACAGCCGAAGATCGAAATTAGAGAAAGTACCGCCAGAAACGTCTCGAACCAACTGACAGTGCCGGGTTACAGTGTCAGTCTTTATAAGTTTGACGTCCGGAATTGACAATCGTAATCGTGATGCAATACGATGACCAGCTTCAATGACAAAGGATGGGCCATGACAACCAAACAATGGTATCAAGCCCTCTTCGAAAACTACGGCCGCACGTACGAAAGTGAATGCTATGTTCACGGCACGGTCGGCGAATGCGACTTCATCGAACGCGAACTCGGCGGCGACACCTCTAAAACCATCCTCGACATCGGATGTGGGACGGGGCGGCACGCCGTCGAGCTGGCCCGCCGCGGCTGGCGCGTTACCGGTATCGATTTGTCCGAGTCCATGCTGGCTGTGGCCAAAGAAAAAGCCGCCGCGGAAGGTGTAACTATCGATTTTCGTCGCTGCGACGCCCGCGATCTGCCCTTCAAGGGCGAATTCGACGCCGCCATCATGCTCTGCGAAGGCGCCTTCCCGCTGATGGAAACCGACGAGATGAACTACCAAATCCTCCAAAACGCCGCCCGCGCCCTCAGGCCGGGCGGCACGTTCATCTTCACCACCCTCAACGGCCTGTTCCCCCTGTTCCACTCCGTCAAGGACTTTCTCAAATCCGCTGCCGCTGAAAACGACGCCGCAAATAATAGCCCTTCCTTCGGCAGCCACTCCTTCGACCTGATGACCTTCCGCGACCACAGCACCGCGACCTTCACCGACGACGATGGAAACTCAATCGAGCTGACCTCCAACGAACGCTACTACGTCCCCAGCGAGATCACCTGGCTGCTCAAGAGTCTCGGTTTTTCTCGGATCGACATCTTCGGCGCCAAATTAGGGGCCTATTCCAGAGACGACAAGCTCACCACCGAAGACTTCGAAATGCTCGTCGTCGCCCGATAGCCCGACCGAAAGGCCAAAATAGCTGAGCCTAAAGCTGGCCATATAAATTTTTGTCTCTGCACCTTAAATTGACGATTGTTTAACGTTTATTCTATCAACTCTTCCTTCGGCTTTAAGTACTGACTCGTCGAAGGTTTTTTGGGGGATGGGTGCTGCTCGTAGATTTTTTTGAGATACCAGACGGTTTTAGCGTTGTGGCCGATCAGTTTGCCCAAGCCAACCAGGAAGATGCCGGGAAGGATGCCTGCCAGTGACACGCCATTTGACGGCAGTGCCAGCACTACCGAGAGCACAATGAGCAACCAGCCAAGCACAACCAGCCCAAGGCCGTCATCCGGCGGGTCGTCAATGACCGGGTGGGTACGCGATAGCGTGGCGTGGACGAAATCGGGATTCGCCGTCAGGGTGTGCGGCTGGCCGCAGGCGGGACACGTGACCCGATCACCGGCGTGACTGTCCGGCAGTTCGCAGGTGTGTTGACAGTGGGGGCATTGGATCTTCATGGGGGGATTTTACCACAAAGAACCCAGATGTCACAATGTTTTTATTTGATTTTGCGGCTCTTCGACGACAATATAAAGGCCAAAGACAAGCCAATAAAATTTAGATGGACAGACACTTTATTTGCTTAGGATAAATATAAGTCTTTTTTAAAAAATAACTTACATTCCTCTTGGGCAACCATAATGTGTGATGCAGTGTTCACCCAATTTCCCCGTCTCCCCGCGATTCGGGGCATTTATGATTGACGGACGGGGGATTTTAGGGTATTTTTATGTCTTTATTCTAACTTTAACTGAGATATCTCTATGCTGAAACGAACAGAATATTGCGGGCGGCTGCGAACCGACCATATCGGACAAACAGTAGTGCTGAACGGCTGGGTGAACTCCTATCGCGACCACGGGGGGCTTGTTTTTGTGGACTTGCGGGATCGGGAAGGCCTGGTGCAGTTGGTCTTCGACCCGGAATCGCATCCCGACGTTCACAAGATCGCCCGCGCGGTGCGGTGCGAGTGGGTCATCGGCGCCAAGGGGCTGGTGCGGCCGCGCGGCGAGGGGCTGGAAAACCCCCGTCTGGCGACCGGCAAGGTCGAGGTGCTGGTCGAGGCGGTCGAAATCTTCAATGCCTCCAAGACGCCGCCGTTCGAGGTCGATACCGCCGCCCAGGTCAACGAGGAATTGCGTCTCCAGTACCGCTATATCGATCTGCGGCGGCCCAGTATGCTCAACCGGCTGGCCGTGCGGCATCGGGTCACCAAGATCGCGCGGGATTATTACGACGCCAACGGTTTTTGGGAGATCGAAACACCCATGCTCGGCAAGAGTACGCCGGAAGGGGCTCGGGATTTTCTGGTGCCCAGCCGCCTGTACAAGGGGTTGTTCTACGCCCTGCCGCAGTCGCCGCAATTGTTCAAACAGATTCTGATGGTGGCCAACACCGACCGTTATTTCCAGATCGTACGCTGTTTTCGCGACGAAGACCCGCGGGCGGACCGTCAGGCGGAGTTTACGCAGATCGACGTGGAGATGAGCTTCGTTCAGGCCGAGGATGTGATGCGGATGAATGAAGGCGTGATTGCCCGCGTTTTCAAGGAAATTCTCGGCGTGGAAGTAACGCTGCCGATTCGCGAAATGACCTACCGGCAGGCGATTGACGAGTACGGCATCGACCGGCCCGACCTGCGGTTTGAGATGAAACTCAAGGACATTTCCGATATCGCCCAAGCCAGTCAGTTTCAGGTCTTCACCGGCACGGTCAAAAAAGGCGGCGTCGTCAAGGGGCTGTGCGCCGTCGGCGGCGGCCTGAAGTATTCCCGCAACGACATCGAAAAAACGCTGACACAATACGCCGCCGACTTCGGGGCCAAGGGGCTGGCGTGGTTCAAAGTCGGTCCAAACGACGCCGGCGACGCACTGGAACTCAAGAGCAACATCGCCAAGTTCTTCACCGCCGACCAGCAGCAGGACATCATCGGCCGCTTCGGCGCCGCCGACGGCGATCTGATCCTGATGGTCGCCGACAGCGCCGATGTCGCCAACAAGGCGCTGGCCCCGCTGCGGGTGCGGCTGGGCAAAGAGCTGGGCCTCTACGAGCCGAATCGGCTGGAGTTTGTCTGGGTGATCGATTTTCCGCTGCTGGAATGGAACAGCGACGAAAAGCGGTTTGACTCGCTGCATCATCCGTTCACCTCGCCGGTGCCGGAAGATTTGCACAAGCTGGAAACCGACCCGGGCAACATCCGCTCGCAAGCGTATGACCTGGTCGTCAATGGCTCGGAGATCGGCGGCGGCTCGGTGCGTATTCACGACCCGCAGGTGCAGGCCAAAATCTTCGACCTGCTGAACATCTCGCGTCAGCAGGCGCAGGAGCGGTTCGGATTTTTCCTCAAGGCACTGGAATACGGCACGCCGCCGCACGGGGGCATCGCCTTCGGCCTGGACCGGCTGGTGATGCTGCTGACCGCGACGGACAACATCCGCGACGTCATCGCGTTTCCAAAGACCCAGCGCGGCCAGTGCCTGCTGACCGAAGCGCCCTCGGAAGTCGATCAAAAGCAGCTTGACGAATTAAACCTTCGCGTCCAGAAGCACCTGCATCAAATGGAACAGGAACCGTAACACAGGAACCACAGATTTCACAGATGACGCAGATTGAGTTTTAAACTTTAACTAAAAACTAAGAACTACGAACTAAGAGCTAAGAATTATCTCTGTGTTCTCTCCGGCCAAAAAAAATGCGCATACGATACCTCAGGTGGATCGAGCCGATTCTGGCCAAGACGCGAGCGAAGCCCCTTTCGCTGGCGGAAAAGTGCCGCCTGCAATTCGGAGCCGCGGCGCTGTTCAGCCTGACGCTGGCACTGCTGATTCCGTATTTCTGGATGGGCAAACTGACGGAAAAGTCGGCACTGGACGCCGGTCGTGCGGTGGCCGAAACGGTCTTTGAACGCCATTTTCAGGTAGAAGCTCCGCTGGCGGCCGCACGGCCGCGGCTGACCGAAGACGGCCTGCTCCGTGAGGAAACCGACGCGGTGGTCGTCTGGAAACGGACGGGCACGGCCATGCCGGAGTTGGAGACCTTTTTAACCCCCTCGCAAAAAGAGCAAATCGAGTATCTTCGTTCCACCCCCGGCGTCCAGGATGTGGCCTGGATGGAGCAGCGGCCGGGCGGAATACGAAATTTTTATGTGCGGGTGGTGGGGGCCGATGAAAATTGCCTGCGGTGTCATTATCCGCAGGGCACGGCCCCCGCCTACAACCTCAATCAGGAAATCGGCGTGCTGGCGGTGCAGACCCCGGCGCGTGAGTTGGGCTGGACGCTGTTTATGAACCGGCTGTGGATCGTCGTGGCCGGGCTGCTGGCCGCAACGGGAGCGATGGTGGCGTTTTACACGATTACGCAGCGGGTGATCCTGAGGCCGATTCGACAACTCCGGGCGATGGTCAACAATGTGGCCGAGGGCAACTACGACACCCGCAGCGCCATCCGCACCGGTGACGAATACGAACGGCTCTCGGACGCCTTCAACCACATGCTCGACAACCTGATGGACTCCCAGCACAAACTGGAACGGGCCAACGCGCAGCTTGACGCGAAAATCTCCGAGCTTTCGGGAAAGAATATCGAATTATATAAGGCCAACAAACTCAAGAGCGAGTTTCTGGCCAATATGACGCACGAATTCCGCACACCGCTGAACGCGATTCTCGGATTTGCCGAACTGCTGCGAGAAAAGCCCGCCGCCGATGCCGAAAAGTCGCGGCGATGGGCGGAAAATATTATTTCCAGCGGGCGGTCGCTGCTGAATATGATCAACGACCTGCTGGATCTGGCCAAGGCCGAGGCGGGAAAAATGGAATTGCGGGTCGAAAAGACGAGCATCCCGCAGCTGCTGGAAGGGTTGACGGCGTTCTTCTCGCCGCTGACCGAGAAGAAGATGATCAAGGTGCGCTTGCAGGTGGCCGACACGATCCCGCTGGTGCAGACCGACAGCGCGAAGGTGCAGCAGATATTGTACAACCTGCTGAGCAACGCGATTAAGTTCACGCCGGAGCAGGGACGCATCGGCATCAAGGCGGCGATGCTGGATGATGTCACGGTGCGGATAGCGGTAACGGACACCGGGCCGGGCATCAGCGAAGAAAATTTGGCAAAGATTTTTGATAAATTCCGCCAACTGGACGGCTCCCTGACGCGAAAAGAACCCGGCACAGGACTGGGGCTGGCGATCTGCCGCCAGCTTTCCGAACTGTTGGCCGCCAATATCAGCGTAGAAAGCACACTCGGCGAAGGCTCAACATTTTACCTCGACTTGCCCGTCAAACTCGGCCAGGCCACTGAGACGCAGGCGTAACCCAATGATTGGGACAACGGACGGGACATGATCGTCAACGTAGGGGCAGACCTATGTGTCTGCGCGGAGTCGCGCCTCGGCGCAGAGGCGAACACACCGGTTCGCCCCTGCAACGGCCGCCTCGTCTATTGAGAGTAGCGGTGAGATTCATGTTAAGGCATTACGGATTCGGCTTTCGGTTCGATGGCGACCAAATCTTCATAGGCCATTTCCCTGACGCTCAGGTCGCCGAAGATGACGCGGTAGTGGTGTGCGTCTTTGGGACGATACCAGAAGATGGGGGTCGCGGCGTCGCCGAGTTTGACGCCGCTTCCGGCATAGTGCCAACGGCCGTGACCATTGACTTCAAAGAGCGTGATGAACATCATTCCTTTGATAAAATGCATCCCCATCTGTTCGGCCTCTTTCTCCGGGATGTTCAGGCGGACCACTGCACCCTCAAGCAGCGGAACCTGTTTCATATATTGATCGGTGGTGATGCCGTCGGGGAAGCGGCCGTCAAGCAACAGTTCAGCCCAGACTTTCAGACCCGCGATGAAGTCTTCTTCGGTCGCATCGGACAGATCGATGGTGGATTCCTGAACGGTGTATCCGTCGGGCACGTCCATACTCACAAGTGCGGCTTCGACGGGCACATCGAATCGGAAATTCTTGAGCGTGGTGCGTTGCAGACCCAGCCCCAGTTCGATGCGCATCGGCAGTGCGGTTTTGGTATCGGCCCAGATAATCACCGATTCGCCGCCGCCACCGAGTTGATAGCCGACGGCGGGTCTGCCGTCGATCTGTCGTGTGCCGAGGTTGTGGGGGGATAACTCGGAGTTTTCCTGCGTTTTGCGGATGGCGGTGCGGATAAAGTCCAGGAATCCCTGTGTGCCGGCATGAAGCGGGCCTCTCATATCCTGATACGAGGCCTTTTGTTGGCTGCTGTCCAGCAGCAGCATATTGGCATTGTCGATATCGATGATCATCGTCATGGTCGGCATGGTGGAAATGGTCCTGCGGATGCGGCTTTCGACGACGATGTCATGCATCATTGTACCGCCGTCTTCCGGGCCTGTAACAAAGTCATAAATCAGCGTGCGGGCATTGAGGAGGGGGCCGACAACGTCGGCAAAAGTGGGTGCAACGACATTACATTGCGTTATAATCAGTACTGCGACGGCGACTACGGCCGCGGCGGCGGCGAATTTGGTGATGGGTTTCATAAACAGTCTCCTGACAAAGGTTGGTTTTGGTTTTTGTGTGGTGTCAGAAGAGGTTTCGAGTCGGCTCATGACGCTTTGGACAAAGGAGTCGTCGGGGCGGACGGCGCGGGCCAGTTGCTCCAGACGAGTTTCGATGTTTTTTTCGTTCTTCATCGGTTTATTCCTTTATCTGACTTCGCAGTCGCTGATGCGCCCGCGAGAGCTGTTTGGTGACGGTTCCGACGCTGCGGCCGGCGATGACGGCGACCTGACGGACGCTGTGGCCGCCGAAGTACCGCAGCAGGACGACCTGCCGCTCGGCCTTGCCCAGCCCCATAACCAGATTGAGTAGCTGCCGGTTGTCGTCGTCCAGTTGTCCGTTGCCCTGATGGGCGGGCAGGCCGGCGGCGGCATCCAGCGACACATCCGCTTTTTTTCGGTCGGCCATGTCCAGGGCACAGCGGCGAACGATTTTCAACAGCCACGGGCCGAAGGCGTCCGGTTTGCTCAGCTTCGGCAATTGCCGCCAGGCCCGGACGAAAGCTTCCTGAGCGGCATCCTCGGCGCTGTGATGGCGGCCGAGGACGTGCAGGGCGGACGCGATGGCCGGGCGCTCGTACCGACGTACCAGCTCGGCAAAGGCGTCTTTTGAGCCGTCTAAAACCTCTTTGACTAACATTGCATCTGACAATACTTCCACCGAAGGCCTCCGGTCGAGGAACAGAAACGTTTCACATCCGTCATTATAGACCGCCCGCCCCCCAAAAATGCGACAAAAAAATATAAAAGCCCGGCGACAACCGGTTCCTCACTTTTCCCTTTTCCCTTAAGAATTTGCACTACAGCGCAAGTACTGCTGAAAACCGGTGTTAATGACGGCAAAATCAAAGATCAAAAATTAAAATGCAAAATGACACATTAAAATTCAAAAAGAGGGATTTCTGCCCCAAGACCGGCAGCGGCATCCTGACTCGACAACATCGGGTATCGCCATCGGTCTGCTGCGCAGACGCGCTGCCACCCGACGTCCACAGGGCCAACCTTTTTTATTTTTGCTTTTTGATTTTTGATTTAACGGCTTTTATCACATAATGTTAGAGTAACTTTTAAAAACTCATTTGCGCTGTAGTATTAGGCAGAAGGAAACCGTTATCGGGCTGTCGGGTGATGAGACGAAGACGTAGCCCACAGGCGGGGATAGACATCGGCGTAATGCAGGCCATACACGCCGATTGTGCGCATCGCATACAAAAACAGCATCGCCCCCGCCAGGCGCAGGGCCAGCCATCCGAGACCGGCGGCAAGGGTCATGCCTTCGCGGGTGGCATACGAACCGATGCCCAGCCCAATCAGCGCAAAGGCCGTCAACGTAATCAGTGCGGTCAGCAGGTACGGGACAAACGTCTTGGCGACGGCCGCGACGATGAGGTCATAGCGGAAGATGCGCCAGATGGGCAGTTCCGTGGCGATCATCGCCAGACTCATCGGCCACAGCAGCAGGCACACGGCGGCGATAACGTAATAGAACTGTCCGAGTTCTCCGCCCAACGACTCCACCACAGCACTGATAATCGACGCTGGCAGCAGCGCGACGACCAGCGACACAAAAAACAGATAACACGACTTGACGGCCAGCCAGAGAAACTCCAGTCCCGCACCGGGTTCGACCGGCGGCAGCGAATTGAGACCCAACTGTGCGGCGGAGATAATTTCCATTGAATACCACGAAAAGCCGCCAAACGCGATGAACGTCACCCCCCAGCCGACGATCATCAGAAGACGAAATCCCGGAAGTGTAACCGACAAATCGACATTGCCCAGCAGAAAATGAGCCGTGACCAAAGCGGCACAAAACACAAGGCCGACGGCGCTGTCGGGGCGGGTAAAGGCCTCCAAGCCTCCCTTGAAGGCGTTGGCATAAAAACCGGGCAGCGGCTCGGCGGCAGCAACCGGACACGGCACGGCGGGCAGGCCGGTCCGTTGCGGGATGACGAACCGGGTGTCGCAGTTCAGACAGCGGGCAGTGCGTCCGGCAAAATCGGCCTTAAAGCCGCACACCCGCCCGCAGTGCGGGCAATCGCATTGAATAGCGGTTTCGGTTGTCATGGCAGGTAGCACCCGTAATGGCGATAAAACAGCCCGCCCGTGCGAGCGGCGAGAATCATCAGCACCGCGGCCGCGGCGTGCATAACACCGTCGCGAAAGAACGTTTCGGGCGGCTCGTTAAACGCATAGAACGACGATTTCCAGAACATCACGGCAACCGCCAGCGTCAAGGCGTACACGGCCAGGTACGGCCCAAAGGCCTTGCGGGCGGCGCGGACGATATAATCCAGACGAAAGCTCAGTACAAAATCGCGCGAATAGGCGTAAATCGCCAGCGACAACGGCAAAAAGAACAGGCCGACCGCCGCGGCGATAACAACGGGCCATCGGGCCTGCATAACGGTTTTGGTGAATAAAAACGCCAGCCCGGCGGGCGCCAGAAATACGGCCGCCAACACCGCAAAAGTATAGGCCGACACAATACCGTCAAAGAAGCGGTCAACGCAGTTTCCGTCCATATACGGCGGGAGAGGGTCGCTGTGATCGGCGGCGGATTGAATGATGTTGAAAACGTATCGGCTTTGCGACAGAGCGGTCAATACCGTGACGAAAATGCCGACGGGGACTGGGATGACAAATAAGAAGAAAGGGATAGGGATGACATAAAAGGGATGCCCGAGGGCAAAACGCAGGACGGACAAAATGATCAGAATTGCGGTTGCCGCCAGACTGTCGGGGCAACACAGGGCCGCCGGAGTGCCTTTAAACAGGGCCGTCCAGAAGCCCGACCATGGGCCGTCTTCAGACACGGCGGGTTTGAGGACATGCGCGCGCTGACCGGTGCGGGGAATCAAAAAACAGGTATTGCACTTGGTACAGCGGGCGCGGCGACCGACATGCTGGTCGCCAAAGGCACAAACCTGGCCGCATTTCGGACACTCAAATTCCACCGTCGCCATAAAACTCTTCTACTGCCTTTTCCCTTTTGCCCTTTTCCTTATCTACTCAACTTCCGGGTCAGTCTTGAGGGCATCCTGGAAGCTCTTCATATCGCTGGCCCATTTTTGAGCTTCGAGCAGATCGACCACGCCGCGTTTGACGAGGATCGCCAAGTGCCGCTCGAAGGTGATCATCTTTTCATCCGGCTGGTTTTTGGTCTTGACCTGCATCTGGGAGTAGATTTGTTCGAGTTTGCCTTTGCGGATGAGATTGGCGACGGCGTAGTTGCTGTTGAGGATTTCCATCGCCACGAGGCGACCGTTGCCGTCCTTACGCGGCAGGAGCTTTTGGCAGACGATATACCGCAGGCCCAGCGAAAGCTGGTTGCGCACTTCATCCTGCCGTTCGGAAGGGAAAAAGTCGAGAATGCGGGTCAGCGTACCCGTCACGTCACGGGTGTGCAGCGTCGAGAAGACCAGGTGGCCAGTCTCAGCGGCGCTGAGCACCAGCGAGACGGTCTCGGCGTCGCGCATCTCGCCGACAAAGATCACGTCCGGGTCTTCGCGCATCATCGAGCGCAGGCCGTGCGAAAACGTATCGACATCGCGGCCCAGTTCCCGCTGCGAGATCATCGAATTCCGCTGCGGGTAGATGTATTCGATAGGGTCTTCCAGCGTGATGATGCGGCAGGCACGGTTCTCGTTAATCCGCTGGATGAGCGAGGCGATGGTCGTGCTTTTGCCGGCGCCGGTGATGCCGGTAAACAAACACAGTCCCTGCTTGCGGCGGACAATGTCCTGCCAGCAGGAGTTGGGAAAGCCGATCTTTTCCGGCACGGGGATCTCATTGCCCAGCGCCCGAATGGCGGCGGTCAGCCCGTCGTTGTCGAGAAAGGCGTTGATGCGGAACTGGAGCGAGCCGTATTTGTAGGAGCAGTCCACCGCGCTGTCGCGTTTGAGGGCGTCGATGTTTTTCGGCCCCAGCAGCGGATAAATCAGCCCCTCGGCCACCGGCGCGGTGACGATGCCGCCCTTGAGCCGCACCAGCTCCCCGTCGATGCGATACGCCGGCTGGGTGCCGATCTTGATGTGCAGGTCCGAGACGCGCATCGCCCCCATCTTCTCAAAATACGCCAGCATATCCGTAAGGCTCAAAAACGCCCCTTCCCCGGCGGGGTAAATCTTGGCGTCTGCTAACAGCGGCTGTTCCATAATACCTCGTTGAAAAATATGATTGTTGTCCGTGTTCACCCTATTGTAACGATTACGGATATAAAAGCAAATCAAAATCCGGCACGAGAAAAAGGCGAGGGTTTTCCGCTTCGGCTTCGCAGCCTTCTTTCTATTAATCGCGTCCGTTCAAAAACGGGTTATGCCGCTTTTCATTGCGTATGGTGGTGGTCGGCCCGTGGCCGGGATAGACCCGCGTCTGTTCGGGCAAAATCAGCAGTTTATGCTTGATTCGGTCGATGAGCAATGTATGATCGCCGCCCGGAAAATCTGACCGCCCTACCGAACCGGCAAACAGCGTATCGCCACTGAACAATATCCCCTCTTCCGAGTGATACAGGCATATTCCACCGGCCGAGTGCCCCGGAGTATAAATCAGTTCGAAATGCAGACCGGCCGCTGCAAAATAGCGGTCGTCATCAAAAAACATCTCCGCCGGGCGGGTCTGCACCATGACCTCGGCCAGAATTGAAAGATTTTTCGTCGGACTGGTCAGCATGTCGGCGTCGGCTTTGGCGATGGCAACCCGAACTTTCGGCCAGTGCTGCCGAACCGTTTCGATCCCCCCGATGTGATCGGCGTGGCCGTGGGTGGCCACAATCATTTCCGGCGTCAACCCGTTGTGCATTAAAAAATGAATCAGCGGTTCCGGATTCAGCCCCGGATCGATCAACAGGCAGGACGTGGAGATCTCCTCCGCCCGCACGCAATAACAGTTCGCCTGTAAATCTCCTAATACGATTGTATCAATCTTCATCTATAACTCCGGTTAATCTGACGTGTTACCCCATACTGTATCAGAAACCGGAGTGCTTGTATAGAGGGTCGTTTGAAAGTCGCCGTCAGCGTTTGAGCCGCTCTTGGATTTGGTCGCTGCAATATGCAATCCGATGACGCAAATCCAACAAATACACCTTCAACTACGTTACCACAGGTAATTCCCCGGCAGGATTATCGCATATCAACTCATCAATCGCCAATAAAACGCGTTATTTTGCCATTTCAAGAGCGGTTGTGGTAATATAGTATTTCGTAATCATATTGGGAACTTCCCATTCCGGCATCTTCCCTTCTTCCAGAAAGCGAAGGTACTTTTCCGTCACTTTTGCAAAGTGCGCCTCGTGGCCGATGCGATACCGGTCGGGGATTAAGACGTGCCAACGGTCGCCGTCGCGCAGCATCATGACACCGCGATATTCCCGTTGAAGCTCCAAAATCGCCTTATAGAGCGCCGAACCGATCTTGTCCATGTCGGCGCTGTTTACCGGCTTGACGTAGAGTTCGTGCTTGTACTTCTGATCCGCCCCTTGCTGTATGACGATATCCGACAGGGTGCCGCGCATCAGCGAGAAATGCGTGTCCTCGGCGCCTTCAGGGGCCTGGTAGTCCCATTGCACCTTGACACGCGCATGGACGCCTTTGATGCGATAATCAATCTGCCCGTTCGCGTAACACGGCAGCACGCCGTCCGCATTCAGTTGAGTCTGCAGAAAGTCGGGAAAACCGGACATACCCGTCACGCGATCAAATTGCTCCCGCGTCAGCATCGTCGGCCAGCGTTGGGCGCTGAGCATTTGAATATCCTTCGTATAGTCGATAATTTGGTCGGGAAACGCCTCCCACTGAACCAGGTCCACCAAATGGGTCGTGACATCGACAATGCCTTCGCCTTGCTGGGTGGTGTCAAAGTACCAATCGGGACGGAGCAGCGGCTGGCCGGCGACATATTTACAGAAGTGATGAACGCTCTCTTTGACAATCGCGGGGTTCTCCGCCGTACCCGTCTGCAGCGTGCCAAACACATCGGGGTTCTGAGCAAGCGTTCGCTGCAGGATCGCATGGATCAGATAGCGTTCGGTCATAATATCGTACAGCAGCACATTGTTTTGCTCGGCGGCAACGAACGCCTCTTTGAGCAGCTCAAAACCGTCTTTTTCGATGCACATCGGCTTGTCGGAATAGACGTGAATGCCGGCGTCAACGAATGTCTTGATGTATTCGGTTTTTTTGCGGTTATTGCCGGACAGCATCACCACATTGCCCTTCCTCTCGGCCATCGCCTTCTGAAGGAAATCGTCGCCGCGATAGACCTTTGTTTTCCACTGAGTGGGATTTTCGGAACGGGAATTGAACCGATTGATGCGTGCCAAATGGCCTTCTACGTCCGGGCCGGCGGGGGCATAGACATACACCGTCGGGTTCAGTGTCGGATACATCTCTTTTTGCACCAGCGCCGCATGAAAATGGCCGGGATCGACGGTTATCAGCGTTACCGGATAGTCCGTACTTTTTTGCACCGGAAGCGCGCAAGAAGCCGCCAGCAACATCACGGCAACCATACTTATCATAAGCATCATTTTCATTGATCAATCCTTTCCTAAATCATCACGTAAAAGCAGGTTAGCTGTTTCATAAGGTTAATTCTCAATCAATCGCAACAAGTTCGGCAACCACATCGACAGCGGCGCCCAGTAGGTAATCACCACCAGCGCCGCGATCATCGCCAAAAAGAACGGAATCATCGACGGCAGGACTTTGGCGATGCTGATTTTGCCGATGCCGCAGCCGATAAACAGACACGTCCCCACCGGCGGCGTACAGATGCCGATGCACAGGTTGGCGATCAGTATAATGCCGAAGTGGATCGGGTGCATCCCCAGTTCAATCACCACCGGCAGAAAAATCGGCGTAAAGATCAATACCGCCGGCGTCATATCCATAAACGTCCCGACCGCCAGCAGCAGAGTATTGATGATAATTAAAATGACAATCGGATTGTCGGAAATGGCCAGCATCGCTGCGCTGACCGATTGCGGGATATTTTCATACGCCAGGATCCAGCTCATCGCCGTACTACACCCGACCAAGAGCATCACCACCGATGTCGTAATCCCCGCCTGCAGAAGAATTCGCGGCAGATCTTTGATCTTGACTTCCCGATAAATGCACACGGCCAGCAGCAGCGCATACGCCACCGAAACCGCCGATGCCTCCGTCGGCGAAAATATCCCCGACAAAATCCCGCCGATGACAATGATGATCAGCAGCAGACTGGGCAGTGCGTCAAAAAAGCTTTTAAAAATCCGCAGGGTCGATGTTTTTTCCGGCTGTCCGTAGCCGCGTTTAATGCTGATGATGGCACAGGCCAGCATAATCGCAAGCCCGACCAGGATTCCCGGCAGAATACCCGCCATGAACATCGCCGCCACGGATACATTGCCCGCCACGACCGCATAGACGATCATCACATTGCTGGGTGGGATCAGCAGACCCGTCGTCGCCGCCGTGGTCGTCACCGCCACGTTGAACGCCCGCGAATAGCCCTGCTTGTTCATTTCCGGGATCATAAACCCACCGACCGACGAGACCGCCGCCGCCGCCGACCCGGAGATCGAACCGAACATCATACAGGTCAAAACATTGACATAACTCAATCCCCCGATCGCCCAACCGACCGTCGCACTTGCGAAATTGATCAATCGGCGTGCCATGCCGCCTTCCCCCATCAATATTCCCGACAGGATAAAAAACGGAATAGCCAACAGCGGAAAACTGGCAATGCCCGAAGCGATGCGCTGCGAGACCATATAGCTGCTGGTATCGTCACCCAGCGACAGAAATGTCAAAAAGGTGGCGATCCCGATACACACCGCGATCGGCACGTTGATCAGCAGCAGAATCACAAAGCTGGAAACCATGATCAATACCTGTGTTTCCATGCCTTACACCTCCACTTCAGGAATCTCCGGGACAGACTCTTTGCCGGAGATGATTTCGATAATGTTTTCAATACAGAACAGCAGAATGAAAAGACCGCTGATCGGAACCGCCAGATACATATAGCCGGCCTTTATCTGCAGGGCAGGCAGGATCACCTGCTTATCGAACGCTTCGCTGACCAGCATGTAGCCGCCCCCAATCAGGATAACGGCGGCAAAAAATCCGACGATGATGTTGACGACAACATCAACGATTTTCCGGGCATCAGGATGCAGTTTGCCAACAAAATAATCGACGCCCAGATGCGCCTTGGCGCCGTAGGCCACCGCCGCCCCCAACAGCGACACCCACATCATCAGGTTGATCGCCACCTCTTCGGTCCACGACGTCTGGCCGCGCGGCAAAAACGACCACGGCTCATACCCGCATTTGATCAGCTTGGCCACCAGTCCGCCGCTGGCGCGGGACAGAACGCCCCACAACACATCCAGCACCAGCACCGAAAACAGCACGATCACCGTCCACTCCAGCAGCTTGATCATGGCTTTTTTGAGAGTGATCAGGGTGTTGACAAGCATCATTCAATATCCCGAATTTTCTGGATCAATTCGCCGAGGCGCGTGCCTTCATAACGCTCAATCAGCGGCTGCACCCGTTCGACAAACGGGGCTGTATCGGGATAATGCACCTCGACGCCGCGTGCCTGCACTTCTTCCAGCGACCGTTCGGTCTCAATCCGCCATAGTTCGCGTTGATAGACGCTCGATTCGTCGGCCGCTTCCTGCAGCCAGACCTGTATCTCTATGGGCAGCGCGTTCCAGATATCGGCATTAATCAGAAGGATGTCGGGAATGCGGGTGTGTGCATTCATCGAGAAGAACTTGCAGACTTCATAATGTCGGCTGGTATAGAAACTGGGTGGATTGTTCTCAGCGCCATCGACGACGCCCTGCTGGAGCGACGTGTAAAGCTCACCCCACGAGATCGGCGTCGGTTCACCGCCCATCACACGAATCATATCCATCGACGTGCGGCTTTCCATCACGCGAATCTTCTGACCCCGCAAATCGTCCGGCGTCAAAATCGGTCGCGTGGTCGTATAAAAGTTTCGACTTCCCGAATCGTAATAGCACAGCCCGCGATAGCCGGCGGCGTTGCCCAGCGACAGCATCTCCTGTCCCAGCGGCGAGTGCAGCACCCGCCAAAAATGGTCGTGATCGCGGAAAATATACGGCAGGCTGAACAGCCCCATTTCGGGGATAAACGCCTCCATCGCCGCGGCCGAGACCTTGGTGATCGCCAGCGCCCCGCGTCCCAACTGCTCGACATTGTCTCGCTCGGACCCCAGCACGCCGCCGGCGATGATCTGGATACGGGCCGCCCCGTCGGATTTTTCCGCCAGCCGCTCGGCCATATAGACCATCCCCTGATGCACGGGATGCGACGCATCCAGTCCGTGGGCCAGACGCAGGGTGATGACACCACTATCGTCGGCAGTAGTATTACGCACATAAAGCGTAAAGCCACCCACAGCGATCATCAGCCCTATCACAACCCCGACAAGTAATAACGATATGTCTCGATTTCCCATACTCTGTCGTTTATTCCTGACGTCTATTTGAACATAATTGATACATTATCCAACGTCTATGACGCTGCTATTGCTGCACCGCCATGGCATCCAGATTCGGGCCGGCCCCAACAGCGACCACGCGGACGGCGTTTCGGCCGGTGCGGAAGGTCACGGTCTTATCGACTGTCTGCCAATTGGTCCAACTTCCGGTACTTGCAAAGGGGATGCGCCCGACGTTTTCGCCGTTGATGAACAGATCGCATGGCCTGTCGTTCTGTGCCGCATAGCGGAACGTCAGCTTAAACGTACCGCCGGCGTCCGCCAGTACATTATCCCATTCCACGAAGCTGCCCGCCTCGCCGAAATCCACAAAACCCGTTCCCTGATAGCCTGCCTGATTGTTGGCGACCTGGGCATCGTTAAGCCGCTGAGCTTGCTCGGCTTCATAAATGGCGCCGTCCATCTTGGAGGGAACGGCCGCAACGGAACCGCGTTCGCGGTGCGGGTAATAGAGTTCGCCGCCGACGCCGAGGTCTTTGACGCGGAGGTTGCGGAATTTATAGACCAGATCCCGTTCGCCGTGATGCTGAATGCCGATATGGCCGGTCAGGTCCATCTCGTCGTGAATATCGGTGGTCAACACTTCGTTGACATAAATCTGAATATGTGACCCGATACAGACGATGCGGTATTTGTTCCACTGACCCTGCTTGAAGCAGTCGCCCGCGCGGGCACGAAAGGCGGCGATAGAGGCGTCGCGCTCTTCATTCGAGGCGGCACGGTCTTGATTCGGCGACACAAACCACTTCCGCCGTTCTTCGTCATACAAACCGCCCGACCACCCGCGGTCGGAAGGATCCACTTCCGCCTGGTAGCCCCAAACACGGTTTGGAGCCATCTGACTGCGGAACTGGAAGCCGGAGTTGCCCTGTCCGGCAGGCATGAGGATGTCGGCTTCAAAAACAAAATTGGCGAACGTGTCTTTGGTCATCAAAAACCACTTGGCGCGATCTGTGGTCAGATGGACTTCGTCGCCGACGACTTCAAACCGGCCGAAGTTGTAGGGATTGACCCACTTGCTCATCGTCCCATCAATCAGATTATCCCACGCTACCGCCTCAGGCTTTTTGATCTGGGCTGCCTTGGACTTGGCCGGCTGGAGGCGGTCGTAGGCATCCCAGCCCCCGCGGACTTCGGGGCCTTTGAGCATCGCGTTGGCCTCGGCGTGGTTGGTGATCTCCATCCGCTCGGCATCATAGAGCAGCGTACCGCCAAACCGCTGGCCGATACAGCCCAGGCACAGCAGTTCCGCCAGAGGCCCGGATATCGCGAAGGGCGAAGTGACCGGCTCGATACCCTGACAGGCATTCATGAAGTTCTGATAATGGTTGGACAATCTGCCCGGGGAGGCAGGCAGTCTGCCGGCTTGCCGTAGCTCGGCCATCTTCGCATCGGGAATGATACGGTAATTGGCGCCATGGCTTGTTCCGTGGACGATAAGATCCTCGCAGTACACCAGCGAGCCGACGTTGCCCAGATTGCCGGTCCAGCCGGGCGGCGGGGTCGGGTTGTTGCGCTGGCCGTCGTACCAGTTCAGTTCCATCGGCGGTCTGCCGTCGGCGGCCTTGAATTTGAAGGTAATCACCGAGCCTTGCGGATAGAGCAAGTCGCTGGGACCGATCAGCTTGGTCGTAATCTCGTAGGGCTGGGCCAATTTCAGATAATAGTGATGGAGGGCGTCCATGATGTGCGCGCCCCAGTCGCCCATCGCCCCGCAGCCGAATTCATACCAGCAGCGCCAGTTGCCCCCGATGAGTTTTTCACTGTACGGACGGAACGGACGGCGGCACAGCCACAAATCCCAATCGTAGCCGATTGGCGGGACGGCCTCGGGATAGGTGGAATCGGTCCAGCCGTGCCAACGACGGCTGTTGGTCATCCAAGCGTCAACCTTGCTGACGTTTTTGATCAGTCCCGCTTCCACCCATCGGCCGAACTGGATCGTCCCGGAGCCGGAATGGCCCTGATTGCCCATCTGAGTGACAACCTTGCAAGCTGCTGCGGTCCGGGCAAGAAGACGGCTTTCATAGACGTTCTGAGCCATGGGTTTTTCGACGAAGACGTGCTTACCCAGCAGCATGGCGTGCATCACCATCGGGAAATGCGCATGGTCGGGCGTGCAGATGACGACCGCATCGATCTTGTCATGCAACTGCTCAAGCATTTCGCGGTAATCGCGGAAACAGGGAACATCAGGAAATCCGCGAAGCGTCTCGTTCTGGTTCAGGAAAGCGACATCGGCAAACGCGACAAATTCGACCTGTGCCGATAGCCGGCGGAATTCTCCAAGCACATCGTTGCCGCGATTAAACACGCCGATAACCGCCGTGCGGACTTTTTGGCCGCGCGGAATCAGGCGAGGTTCATAAAGCGGCGCGGGGTCTTGACCGGCAAACAACCCCCCTTTGGCAAACATCAGGATCGGCGGCGTATAGAGGATTGTTTTAAGCATGTTGCGTCGTGATATACCGTTGTTGTCGCGTACGTTTCGCTGTGAAGTCATTTGTGTTCTCCAATAAAATCACTTTGTTTTGATTTAGGTTTAGAGGTTAATACCGCGACCTCAATTTCAAGCAAGGCAACATGGCCGGATAATCGACCAACACCATGCACAAAATACCACACACCATGAGATTATTTCTTACCAGTATTATTGTTAAAATGCAAGAAAAGTTTTGAGAGTTTTTCCCGGCAAGCCCTTCCAGACTTATATAATTACACGGAAATACCTTATTATTAAGAAATATATAGTGTTTTGCCTCCCAGTAGTGTAGAATAGCGACCTATGCATCGATATGTTCGCAATAAGACAGATATCCCGGCCTGCGGCCTGCTAAGTATTCGCCACAATAAAGATGCGTATTGCCCTGTTGTTCTCCATATCACCGTCGGCCAAGATCGCCCCCTCGGTGACGTGCACACCTTTCGCGAACATCGACACGCCCTTTACCACATCGTGCTCTATACCGCCGGACGAGGAGCATGCCTGCTGGATGGAAGTGTCCATACAGCAGAGCCGGGGACCGTCGTCATTGTTTCGCCGGGGCAATCACATGATTTTATCACCCGTTTTGGTACTTCGGTCTATTCGGAATTGACGGTTTCGTTTGAGAACCCCCGGCGTCAGCCGCTCACGCTGCCCATTGAAAACCTACTGGCGCAGTTGGCCGGGTCCCCTATTCAGATGTCCAACCCGAAGCGCCTTTCGGACGCTGAGGCACACCTGTTCAACGCGATGCTGACCGAGATTTCAGACATTGCAGGCCTTGAACATACGCTGTCGGAATTTTATCTTCGGTATGCCCTGCTCAGGCTGTTCCATTACATCGTGCAGACCTGTGTCCAGCCGACGGCCTCAGGGGCCATCGCCGACGAACGACTGATCCGGGTGCGGCGCTATATCGAGCAGAACTACAATTCACCGATCACGATTGAGGAATTGGCACAACTTGCGGGAATGTCAAAAGGATACTTCTTTCGTGCCTTTGGCAAAGCCTTCGACGTCTCCCCGTTGGCCTACCAGAAACAACTCCGTCTGGAGGCCGCCCGCACACTCTTGCGCAGCTCGGCACTCCGCTGTTCAGAAATCGCCGTCCGCTGCGGCTACGAAAACATCCACTTCTTTTACCGGATATTCAAACAAACGTTCGGCGTCACGCCCACACACTACCGCAAAGACATCACCACTTAATGCAACCTCGAAAAGTGGTTCATCCGACGAATACGCAGCAGCCGTAAAGAGTACGACTTATGGATCACCGAAGTCCTGAAACACAACGAGCTGTTCTGCATCGTTCTCCTGTCAACGGGGTTTTTGCCCGATTCTGTACGATGCCGAAAAATAATAGCTTGACTCTCAATTCTCTTGTTATATGATGGATTAATGTTCTATTGAAATATTCTATTTATGATCAGGATATGAGAGCGTATGAAAATCTGCATTGATTGCGACGACGCAGCTGTTTGCCTCAAGCAAGTTATCTTTGATCACCTCAAGTCCCGGGGAATGGACATCACTGATTTGGATTATGCCAAGGACAAAGAGAATCCTTTTTATGGGGAAATTGGCTTCAATCTGGCAAAGGCCATGCAGGCAGGCCTTTATGATCGCGGCATCCTGATCTGCGGCACGGGCCTGGGTATGGCCATGATTGCCAATAAAGTGGAAGGGGTATTTGCCGGTACCTGTCACGATGTATTTTCCGCCGAACGTCTCAAGAAAAGCAACGACGCCAATGTTTTAACCATGGGCGCTCGGGTCATCGGTCCGGAACTGGCCAAGATGATTGTTGACGCCTGGCTGAATTCCGAATTTGCCGGGGGCGGGTCAACCGCCAAAGTTGACCAGTTAAAAACATTGGAACACCAGTCATTTCACCCGAATAGATAAGGATACATTCTATGCAGAAAGTAATCAATGATCCTTCCAAAGTCGTCGATGAGATGGTGGAAGGGTATATCAAGGCCCATCCGAATCTCGTCGCCAGAACCCAAAACCCCCGCGTTCTAAAATATGTGAATGCCCCCATTGCCAATAAAGTCGGGATTGTCACGGGGGGCGGTTCCGGGCATAAACCGGCGTTTGTGGGATACGTGGGCCGAAACATGGTGGATGCCGTGGCTATGGGTGAAATCTTCTCATCACCTCCGGCCCAGATGTTCTACGACGCCTTTAAGGCCGCCGACAGCGGCAAGGGCGTGGCCTGTTTGTACGGCAACTATGCCGGCGACAATATGAATGTCAAGATGGCCATTGAGATGGCTCTGGACGATGATATCGAGGTCAAAACTGTCGTGGCCAACGACGATGTGCCCTCGGCGCCCAAAGACGCTTTGAACAAACGTCGCGGCGTCGCCGGGGAGATCCTGATGTGGAAAGTCGGCGGAGCAAAAGCCGCGATGGGCGGCACGCTGGATGAGGTCATTGCCGAAGCACAAAAGGCCATCAGCAATACGCGCAGCATGGGAATCGGTCTCAGTCCCTGCACAATCCCGGAAAAAGGCTCGCCGAATTTTACCATCAAAGCAGGCACCATGGAGGTCGGCATCGGCCACCACGGAGAATCCGGCCTTGAGGTGTGCCCTTTGGAGACCTCTGCCCAAATGGCCAAACGCATGACTGACATCATACTGCCCGATCTGCCCTTTGGCGCAGGAGACGATGTCGTCGTCCTGGTATCCGGACTGGGATCGACGCCGTATATGGAACTGTATATCTTGTTTAATGACGTGGAGAAGATTCTGTCGCAACGGGGAATCAACATCTACCACCCCTACGTGGGGCATTACTTTACGTCCCTTGAGATGGCGGGCGTAACGCTGACAATCATGAAACTGGACGACAGTCTCAAGGCCTGCATCGACTACGAATGCGATTGTATGGGCTTGCAGCAATTCGGGAGATAATCCGTGACGTGTGTTTCAATCCAGGACGGCAGCTTTATCCTGATGCCTTTGATCCGGGCGATTCAGGACAACAAGCAATACCTCAGTGATATTGACGGCTTCATCGGAGACGGCGACCACGGGATCAATATGAACAAGGGTTTCACCCTCTGCGAAGAACAACTCAAGGCCGAACCGGGGGACCTGTCTCATGGTTTCAAAACGCTGTCCCACATCTTAATGTCACAAATCGGCGGATCCATGGGGCCGTTGTACGGGATGTTCTTCAGTGCCATGGCAAAGGCCAGCAAGAATAAAGACACGCTGGACGCGGCAGGTTTCGGCCAGATGCTCACCGCAGCCAAAGACAAGGTACAGTCCATCAGCGAGGCCCAACCGGGCGATAAGACCCTGCTGGATGTCCTGCTGCCGGCCGAAGAAAGCTATCGTGCCGCGTTGAATGCCAATGAATCATTTGACAGTTGTCTGGACCGGATGTCCAGTGCCGCCGAACAGGGGCGTGACGCCACCAAAGACATGGTCGCGAA
Organism: Phycisphaerae bacterium; assembly: GCA_012729675.1. GTDB lineage: Bacteria > Planctomycetota > Phycisphaerae > Sedimentisphaerales > Anaerohalosphaeraceae > T3Sed10-213. Next base: position 28,407 of record JAAYCR010000030.1, read on the forward strand.
AGTGGGGCGCTCCAGCCGTCTGGGCGAACGCTCGCGCGGCGTGATCGACGCGGGATCTGCCTCATGCTGCCTGATCCTTCAGGTCATGGCCAAGGCGATTAAAGATACCATTTAACCTTTTTTGATAAGGATTTGATTATGGACTTGAACCTATTAAATAAGAATCGTCGTGAATTTCTGAAAACCGGATTGAGTATGGGGGCCGCTGCGCTGTTTACAACGAGTTCAGCCCGTGCGGCCGGATTCGGTGCATATCCCGGAATGCCCGCAGCCCCCCAGCCGTCTGCCGCTCCGGCTGCTGCGCCCAGCAGGGTCGCGCTGACCAACGGCGATAGCCGTACAGACAATATCTTCCGGGCACTGAAGTCGCTGGAAAAGGAAATTGCCCAATCCATCGGCAATCGCCGGGTGATCATCAAACCCAACAACGTCTCCACAAGCAATCAGCTTGCCTCCACGCACGCCGATGCCCTGATCGGCATTCTCGAGTTCCTCAAGTCCATCGGAAAACTCGACAATGCCATTATTGCCGAGTCCACTGCCATGGGTTCCGCGATGCAGGGCTTTGAGAACTTCGGCTATATCAAAGTGGCGGAAAAGTACAAGGTTGAACTGGTGGATATCGATCAGAGTGAATACATAACGATCATGGGGTTCAACCAGTCCGATGCAAGGCCGTATCCGGTGCGTGTTTCGAGCATGCTGACCAACCAGAGAGACAACTTCATCATTTCGGCGTGCATGCTCAAGACGCACGACCGGGCGGTGGCCACAATGTCCATCAAGAACATTGTTTTCGGGGCGCCGCTGAAATTGCAGACTCCCGGAAGCCGCGGCTTCGCAAATGACAAAGCCATCCTTCACGGCGGCGGAGCCCACGGCATCAGCATCAACCTGGCCATGCTGACGCCCCTTCTGCACCCCTCGCTCGCTGTCATTGACGGATTCGAGGGGATGGAAGGCCGAGGCCCGATCGGCGGCACCCGCGTGGATCATCGCGTCTGTGTCGTCAGCACCGATTACCTTGCTGCCGATACCGTCGGGGCACACCTCATGGGCATCGATCCCATGGACATCGGATACCTCAATTATCTGGCCAGTACAAACGTAGGCCAGACCGATCTGAGTAAAATGGAAATTCTCGGCGAGCCCGTGGAAAAGCTGGCCAAGAAGTACAATCTCGGAGACTCAATAGAAAGACAGCTCGAGTGGAAGACTCCGGCAAAGGTAACGTTTGCAACATAACAGACCGAACTGCCGGTACGGCCATAGACAAGACGAGCAAGAATAAAGATACCCTGGACGCAATTGGTTCTGGTCAAATATTAAAAAGCGACCCCGCCCTAAACAACGGGGTCGCTTTGTGGAGTGGCCTGTTCAATCGCCGTCCGCGGCACGGATTGTTAAACGGTACCGCGATCAATATTCAGCAGATTTTCCCACATCTGGGTAATGATTTGCTGGGCATAAGGGCCGCGACCTGTTGCACGGGCGGTCTTGAAGACCTCATCGACGATAGCCGTGACAGGCACCGGCACGTTTTGCGAGCGCGCCAGGGATAATGCGTAGCCGATATCCTTGAAGAGCAGATCAATGGTGCCGCCGGGTTTGTAGTTTTGGTCAATGATGCCGGGGGCTGCGACATTTAAAACGGTGGAACCGGCCCAGCCGTCTTTGATGGCTTCATACAGAACCTTTGGATCAATGCCGTTTTTCATACCCAGTGCAAAGCTCTCGGCGATGATCGAAAAAGCGGCGCCCACAATCATATTGTTGACCAGCTTGGCGACCCCGCCGGCGCCGACATCCCCGACACGCACCACGGATTTGGCCATGACATCGAGAACGGGCGTGTACCGCTCAAAAACAGCCGGATCGCCGCCAACCATAAAGGCCAGTGCCGCATTCCGCGCGCCGCCTTCGCCGCCGCTGACCGGGGCATCCAGGAAATCCACGCCTTTTTCCGCCAAGGATTTGGCAATGGCTCTGGAGACCGCAGGTTCGGTCGTGCTGGTATCGATGACGACGCTGCCTTTTTTCAGGACATGAATAAGCCCCCCCGCGCCACAGACCACGTCTTTGACGATCTCAGACGTGGGCAACGACAGGACAATGACGTCCGCTGCCTGGCCGACCTGCTGAACGCTTTGCGCCTTTGCCGCCTTTTCCTGCTGTGCGACCTTGTCGGCGTCAACGTCGTAAACAGTGACTTCGTATTTGCCGCTCAGGTGACGGGCCATGTGCCCGCCCATGACACCCAGACCAATGAATCCGATTTTTAATGACATATCATATCTCTCCTGTTTTATTGCTTCGGGATGTACATTGCATATTCTTCGTGACCCGGATTCGAGGTGACCAGGGCCTTGCCGTCCGACGTCCGGATCACGTCCATGTTCGTAGTGCCTGAACCGGCGTCAATGACAAATTCTTTCATGACAAAGGGGCTTGCAGAAGTGACTTGATAGCAGACAAGGTTTTTATCATTCGCCCGGTTGCCCGCGATCACCACGTTTTCACCCCCCAGCTCCCCTGCCCAGAGACCATGCCCAAAGGCAAGACCCGCGGTAAAAATTTGAGTCCAGGTACCCTTGATGTTTTTGTAAACCGACATTGCCTTGCCGTGGAAAGGTTCGATCACAACAAGCTCATCCTCGCCGTCCTGATCCAAGTCCGCAGGATATACTTCACTGATGGGCTTCTCGATGATGAGCGTGTTTTCCCAAACGGTTGAACCGGGGGTCGGCACCTTCAGTGCAAAAAGCCCTTCGTCTCCGGCGATGAATACACACCGCTGCCCGGCGAAGCTGCCCACCTGCATACCGTGATTGCGATGAAGGCCTTCCATCACCGGAACCAGTTCCCACGGGCCTTCGAGGTCGTCGGGGACTTTGGCCGCAGAGGTTATCCCCGGGCGCGACCAGTCGTCCTGAAAATCCTTGCCGCCGCACACTGCGGCCGCAACCAGATAATGGTCGGTTCCATTGCCCACCATACAAATGCGATGGACAAACGGCAGGTCCAGAATGCGCTTATGCCGCCACGGTTCGTTCAGCCCATCCACTGCCCAAAACAAATTGATTCCGGCTTTTTCGGATTTGAAGATGGGGTAAAATTCCGTGATCATTAACAATGCGTCGTCGCGTCCGGGAACTGCGGCAAATCCCATGCACCCCCCCGGTCCCTCAGCCAGAATGTGCGGCGTATAATCAGGGGCTGCGAACACCATCGTCGGCCCGTTCGCCTCCGGAGCGGCAATAACCCGATCCTGCCCCAGGATGTTCAAGTGCGTAATAAAGTAACCCATCTGCGCGCTGGACAGTCTGCGTTTTGTAAATTCCATGCTGTAAAACTCCTTATCGTCTTTCTGGTTGATTCTATAACACGATTAATCCGATTATCCAGATGATTGTACAGGCAAATATGCCCATCAAGGTCGTACCGCTGGTCTGGAGTTTGTACCCGGTCTTGACATCCATTCCGGTCATCTGCGTGACGACCCAGAAAAAGCTGTCATTGGCATGGGACGCAACCATTGAACCGGCGCCAATGGCCAGAACGGCAAGGGCCTTGCCGATATCAGATCCAAGTCCCATATCGGCAAGCAAAGGACTCACAATTGAAGCGGTGGTAATCAGTGCAACCGTTGATGATCCCTGTGATGCCCGAAGTATTGCGGAGGCGATAAAAGGCAGCCATAACCCGAATGATCTGAGTGCGTCGGATTTCATTGCACTGCCAATCACCGTTTTAATTTCGGAATTTCGCAGCACTTCGCCAAACGCACCGCCGGCGCCGGTGATCATAATAATCATCGCGGCGGCCATCATTCCCTCTCCGACCCACCCGGTTGACGACAGCATTTGTTTGTCGAATTTCTTCGGAAGCGTAATCGCGATCCCGATACCGATCAGAAGAGCGATAATAGGATGTCCGATAAACATGATGAAATGATAGAAACTGTTTTCTTCCCAGGCAAGGGGCGGCGCACCTTCGGCTTTGGAAAGAACAGGATAATTCGCAACAGATCTCAAGACGATCAATAAGATCGGGATCAGGATCGGCAGGAACGAACGAAAAGCCGAGGGTGCATTTTTCAGGTGTGCTGAAAATTGCTCTTCTGTCAATTCCGGATTCGGGTCAATATGGACCCGGCTGGCCACGTTGGATGCCCAGAACCATGCAAATAACAGTGTGAAAAGCCCCACCGGGATAGACAGTAGAATGACCTTTGCCAGGTCAGCGCCGAGAATGCCGGCAGCGGCAATCGGGCCTGGAGTCGGAGGCACCAGGGTGTGCGAGACCATGAGTCCAAAAGCCAGGGCGATGGCTGTGGTTGCCAGCGAAAGGCCTGCGCGTTTGGTCAGCGTCTTATTCAAGGGCGATAGAATGACAAATCCGGAATCGGCAAAGACCGGAATGGAGACAATAAAACCGATCATGGCCATCGCCGGCGTTACATTCTTTTTGCCGATGACTTTCAAAATACTTTCGGCCAGTGCATAGACACCGCCGGATTTTTCCAGAAATGTCCCGATAATCGTACCGGCGATGATCACAATGCCGATTTTACCGAGTGTGTCCCCAAATCCCGCTTCGATAGACGAGATGATTTCGGCCAGCGGCATACGGGAACAGATTCCAAAAAACAGGGCGGCAATCAGCAACGACAGAAAGGCATGGAGATGAAACCGTGTTGTGGACAACACAATAAAGAGAATACTCAGTAAAAGCAGTCCTACGATCACCATAATTGAACTCCGATTAGTCGTCGTAAGCGTTGAAAAAACAGCACGTTAGGCAACTGTTAGCAGGTGCTGTCCGTTACTGACAAACAGCGGGCGATCGGAATCGAACCGACATGGCCAGCTTGGAAGGCTGGGGCTTTACCATTAAGCTACGCCCGCGACACACTAAACGCGGGGCATTATAAGGCCCATGAGGGCGGCTGGCAAGCGTAATTCGAAAAGTTTTTGCTGGCCTGCCGCCCCCCCGCCTGATACACTAAATCGTTCAAGAAACAGGCGTTTGACCCTTTTCCGGAGACATTGACGATGACGATTGACCGGACGGCCCGACAGGCGTGTCAGGCTTCGACCGTGCTGGCGGCGGCCTCGGCCGAGCAGAAGAACCAGGCTCTGGCAGCGATTCGTGCCGCCCTGCAGGCGGAGTCGGCGGCCATTATCACGGCCAACAAGGCCGATCTGGAGCAGGCACAGCGGGAAAACCTCGCCGCCCCCCTGCTCAAACGGCTCAAATTCGACAAGGCCAAGATCGACGAGGCCTGCGCGGGGCTGGACAGCCTGATGACGCTGGAAGACCCGGTCGGCAAGACCCTTGCGGCCACAGAACTGGACGCGGGGCTGGAATTGTACAAAGTGACCTGTCCGATCGGGGTCATCGGCGTGATTTTCGAATCGCGGCCGGATGCCCTGGTGCAGATTTCCTCGCTGTGCCTCAAGAGCGGCAATGCCGTCCTGCTCAAGGGCGGCTCGGAGGCGGCCCGGACAAACCGGATTCTGGCCGAGACAATCGCGCGGGCGGCCCCGACGGCAGGCCTGCCCGACGGCTGGCTGGGCCATTTGGAGACGCGGGCGGATGTGGCCAAGATGCTTGAGTTGGATCGGGACATCGACCTGATTATCCCCCGCGGCAGCAATGAATTCGTGCGACATATTATGGATAACACGCGGATTCCGGTGATGGGACACGCCGACGGCATCTGTCACGTCTATGTCGATGCGGCGGCGGAGATCGAAATGGCCGTCAATCTGGCGGTCGATTCCAAGTGCCAATACGTCGCCGTCTGCAATGCCACCGAGACGCTGCTGGTGCATCAGGACATCGCCGCAACATTTTTGCCCAAACTCAAGACGGCAATGGACGCCAAGGGCGTCGAACTGCGCGGCTGTGAGCGAACCCGACAGAGTATCGACTGCGCCTGTGCCGACGAGCGGGACTGGAAGACCGAATACCTCGACGCGATTCTGTCGATCCGCGTGGTCGATTCGCTGGAAGCGGCGATTGAGCATATCAACACATACGGCTCCGGCCATACCGACGCGATTGTCACCGGCGACCGACAGGCGGCGATGCTGTTTATGGATCGTGTCGATGCCGCGGATGTCTTCTGGAACGCCAGCACCCGCTTTGCCGACGGCTTCCGCTTCGGCCTCGGCGCCGAGGTCGGCATCAGCACCAGCAAAATCCACGCCCGTGGCCCCGTCGGCATGGAAGGCCTGCTCATCTACAAATGGCGGCTCATCGGACAGGGGCACATTGTCGCCGACTACGCCGCAGGCAATAAAAAATTCAGCCACAAGACATTGAATAAAGCCTATGGCATTTAATAATCTGAATGAAATAACGTCGAAGCAGCGGATTTGTAGCGGCGAACCTATGTGTTCGCCCTTCTCCGAAAAACGCCGTTGCGAAACAGGTACAGATTGCAGACACGTTGGTCTGCCCCTACGGATTAGAGACTATGCGAAACTTTTCCAAATCCCGTCGTGTCGTCATCAAGATCGGCACCTCAACGCTGAGTACTAACGACGGCGTCAACCCCGCGTATTTCGTAACGCTGGCCGAGCAAGTCGCCGCGCTGCGCGAATCGGGGCGGCAGGTGGTCATCGTCACCAGCGGAGCCATCGGCATGGGCGCCAAACGCCTCAAGCTGGCCGGGCCGGTCGTGGACATGAAACTCCGTCAGGCCTGCGCCGCCATCGGCCAGCCGCTGCTGATGCACGAATACTATAAGGCCTTCGGCGAATGCGGCCTCATCGTCTCGCAGGTGCTGCTGACCGCCGAGGTGCTCAGCAAACGCAAGACCTATCTGAACCTACAGAATGCTGTCGAGACGCTGCTGCGGCTGGGCGTCGTGCCGGTCGTCAATGAAAACGACTGCGTCTCGACCGCCGAGATCGGCACCGCCTTTGGCGATAACGACAAACTCAGCGCCCTGGTTGCCAGCAAGATCGACGCAGACTTGTTGATTATGCTGACCGATATTGACGCCCTGTACGACAAAGACCCGCGCCAGTATCCGAACGCCAAACCGATTCGCGTCGTCGAGGATATCACCGCCGACATCGAAAAGGCGGCGGGCAAAAAGGGAAGTCTCCACTCGACCGGCGGGATGAAGAGCAAACTGGCCGCCGCACAGATCGCGGCCACAGCCGGATGCCGCATCGTCCTGGCGCACGGCCAGGAACCCGATATCATCACACGCATCATGGCGGGCGAAACCGTCGGAACGCTGTTTATGCCCAAAGGCAAGTTGAGCAACCGCAACCGATGGATCCTCAACAGCAAGCCCGAAGGGACGGTGCGTGTCGATGCGGGGGCGCTGGAAGCGCTGCGAAAACGCAAGAGCCTGCTGCCCAAAGGCATCACCGGCATAGAAGGACATTTTGAGGTCGGCGCGGTAGTGATGATCAACGATGCCGCCAAAGCCGTCGTCAGCCTCAGCGCCGATGAACTGCGTGAATTGGCCGGCAGACACAGCGCCGAAATCCGCGACCGGCTCGGCCAAGACCGCCGCGACGTGGCCGCCCTGCCGGAAGATATTGTCTTTCTGACCCCCTGAAAATCTTTTTCAGAAATTGGGTATCGAATCCCCCAGACACGTGCCGACCAGCCGGGCCGAGGTGATCATCGGGTGATCGGGCGGGACGATTTTGCGTTTTCCGGCGACTTGATCAAGGGCAATCGGCTTGCAGAGGCCGGAGTCATAACCCACCATTACATTATACTCGCCGCGCGCCAAAAGCTGCACCGCCTTGGTGCCCAGCCGCGTACAGAGCCAGCGGTCAAACGCGGTGGGCGTGCCGCCGCGCTGCACGTGTCCCAGCGAGGTGACGCGGGCCTCAATGCCTGTTTTTTCCTGCAGCTTGCGGGCGATCCGGCTGGAAATCGGCTCCTGAATAATCCGAAAAGCGGGCAACTGGCCGGACGTGTCCACTTCAATATATTCGGCATCGAGGTCGATTTCTTCTTTGAGATGGGCCAGATGTTGCGACAGTGCCGATGTACCGTTTTTGCCCTTCTCATCTTTTTTCTTCTTGTCTTTGGAATTGTCTTTTTTCTTGTCGCCGGCGGCCTGTTCGGATTTTTGGAGTTCTGCCACCGACGTCGCCCCCTCGGCCACCGCAATGATCGAAAATCGGCTCCCGCTTCGGCGGCGGCGCAACAGATATTCGCAAACCACATCCAAATCATAAGGAATTTCAGGAATCAAAATCACATCCGCCCCCCCGGCCAGCCCAGCGCTGAGCGTCAGCCAGCCGGTCTTATGCCCCATGATCTCGCAGACGATAATCCGGTGATGACTGGTCGCCGTCGTGTGCAGGCGGTCGATGGCCTCGGTCGCAATCTGCATCGCCGTATCATAACCGAACGTCACATCCGTGCCCTCAACATCATTGTCGATGGTCTTGGGCAGCGCCATCACATTCACGCCGCCGGCCTGATGCAGCCGCAAAGCATTCTTGAGCGTCCCGCCCCCGCCCAGACAAACCAGACAATCGATGTGATGCCGCTGGATATTCTCGACCGCCACTTGCGTCATATCGCGAATCTTGCCCCCCATCGGCATCTTGTGCGGCTTGTCCCGGCTGGTGCCCAAGATCGTGCCGCCGCGTGTCAGAATGCCGCTGACCGTCTTGGCCTCAACGTGGATCGTCCGGTTCTCGACCAGCCCCCGAAACCCATCCATAATGCCGACGACCGTCATTCCATACTCACTGATCGCGGACTTGGCAACGGCTCGGATGGCGGCATTCAGACCCGGACAATCGCCCCCGGACGTCAGGATCCCGATACAGCGGGTTTTCGATTCTTGCGGCATTTGATTCTCTCAAATAAAAATGAATTCTCAGTGCCGGTCATCGTACTCGTTAAAATCAGCCGGTACAAGAGATTTTTGGGTTGCAAAGCGACCGCGGGAATGCACAATATGGGAAAATCGTTACGAAAAAAGCGAAACTCCGAGAAATACCGATGCGAATCATAGATTTTCATACTCACGCGTTTCCGGACGCACTGGCCGAGCGGGCGATGCAACAACTGGTCTCCGAGGCCGAAGGCGTGACGGCCTACCTGGACGGACGGCTGACCTCGCTGCTGCAGTCAATGGCTGGCAATGACATTGAAACCAGCGTGCTGTGCTGCATTGCGACGCGACCGGAACAGTTTAACCCGATCTTCAAGTGGTGCCGGCAGATCGCCGCCGCGCAGATCGTGCCGTTTCCGTCGGTGCACCCCGCCGACCCCGCCGCCGTCGAACGCATCGATCAGATTGCGGATGCGGGATTTGTGGGCGTAAAAATGCACCCGTATTATCAGGATTTTAAAATCGACGACCCCACCCTATGGCCGCTTTACAAGGCATTGTGCGACCGCGGCCTGATGCTGACCCTGCACACCGGCTTTGACATCGCGTTTGAGCGGACAGAAAAGGCCTCGCCCCGCCAGATCGCGGCGCTGATGGCACAATTTCCCGATCTGAAGCTAATCACGACGCACTTGGGCGGCTGGCAGCAATGGGACGATGTGGAGCGGTATCTGATCGGCAAGCCCGTGTATATGGAAACCTCGTGGTCGCTGGAGTACCTCTCGCCCGAACAGGCCCGCCGGATGCTGCTCAACCACCCCGCCGAATACCTGCTCTTCGGCACCGACAGCCCCTGGACCGACCAAGCCGCCTCCATCCGGGTCCTACAAGCCCTCAACCTGCCCGACCCTCGCCTGCAAAAACTGCTCTACGACAACGCCCGCGGCCTTTTACTGCAAAAATAACATTATAGACGATCAGCCAAATATGTGTACCGCCGGCTATGCCGTCTGGCCGAGAAACCCGGCCAGACGCCGTGTCACTGCGATAACGGCTATTCGTCTTTCTTTTTCGTGCGTTTAGCGGCCGTTTTTCGGCGTTCGTCGGCGGCATTGGAGCCCTCCGCATCGCCGCTGTCGGCTTTGGGCGTTTGGGTCTTTTTAGGCGTCTTGGCCGTCTTTTTGGCGGCGGCCTTTTTGGGTGCGGCCGATTTTGCAGCATCCGGCGCGACATCGGTGACGACGGCCTTTTCGAGAATCTTTTCGATGCACTTCTGCTCGCGCACCTGAACCATAAACTGGCTCAGCGACCCGTCGCGGGACAGTTCCTCGCGCATCTTTTCAGGCCGACGCCCGCGCGACGCGGCCACATACGCGATATGGCTGTTGATCTCTTCGTCGGTAACGGACACATCCAGTTTGTCGGCCAGCTTATCCATAATAAAGAACATCTTGAGCTGGTCTTTGGCTTGCTGTTCGGAGCCGGCGCGAAGCTGATCCATCTGCTCATCGACCTGCTCGCGGGACAGCCCGCGCATCAGCAGGCTGGAGTACTGACGCTGGAGAATGGACAGCGACTGACTGGCGACGACCGATTCCGGCAGCTCCAGTTCGACTTTGTCGCGAAGGTATGTAAAGACCTGTTCGCTCATGGCGGATCGGGCCTCACGCTCGGCCTGATGGGTCATCTGTTCGCGAATCATATCTTTCAGATCATTTTCATCAGCGGCGCCGTAGCGGGCCAGAAATTCCTCGTTCAACTCCGCCGGCTCAAGGACTTTTACTTCCTTGACGGTGATTTCGACCTCGACCTTTTTGCCGCGGTAGTCTTCGTTGTAGAACGTCGGGGGAATCTCGACAGTGGTCTTGCGGGTGTCGCCGTGTGTGGCGTCCTTGAGAAGCTGGTCAAGGTCCTCGACGGGAATCCCGGCGACAAACCCTGTCTTGCGAACATAGATTTCGATATTGTCGCGTTTGTCGCGGTCGGCCTTGCCTTCGGTCACCAAGACAACGTCGGCAATGATTTGGTCATCCAACTCGACAGCCTTCTCACGCGGCGACCAGACGCCAGTGCGGCGACGAAGTGCGATCAACTCGGCATCGATAATGTCGTCGGTCACGGCGAAGGTGGGCTTTTCGATGGCGATACCTTCCAGTTCCGGCAACTCAAATTCCGGGCGAACCTCGACTTCAAAATCAAACTTCATCGGCCCGGATTCGGGCAGTTCGATCTTTTCGTGGTCGATGTCCGGATCGCCAAGGGTGTCCAGCTTGCTGTCCTTGATGGCCTCGTCGGCGGCCGAAACCATCAATTCAAGCTTGGACTGCTTGGAAAGATCGGTGCCGAACCGCTTTTCGAGAAGCCGCATCGGAGCGCGACCCTTGCGAAAACCGGGGACGACGGCCTCTTTTCGGAGTTCCTGGTATTTATTGTCGAGAAATCTCTTTACTTTTTCTTCCGGAATCTCGATCTCGATTTTTTTCTTGCACGGCCCGGCATCCGAGATATTTACGATATTCTTGATCTCGTCTTTCGCCTGTTCCGTCTGTTCGTCTATCGTGTTCTGTTCGTCTGCCATAAGAACTCCTAACGTCTTGTAAAGAATCGATTTAAATAAAAACGGCCGCCGCATCAAAGCGCCAGCCGAAGCATCCAATCAAACCCGAAGGCTCTTTCAAACGCTTAAGCGACCTGCGCCTGGCTGATACAGCCGATACCTCGCTAAAGCTATGTCCAATTTGTCAAGACTGGGGCGGAAAATCTCACGGTGCAATCGCAAAGAAGCTTTGTGCCGCCCCGGCCACAGCGGGTGATCGGACTTGAACCGACGACATTCACGTTGGCAACGTGACGCTCTACCACTGAGCTACACCCGCGGAAAAACCTTACTATAACCCTTTGCCCGCAAAAAGCAACCCCCCACTCAAAAAAAATTATCCCTTTCGCAAAAAAACGCCGGGAAGGGTCTGACCATCCGATTTCCTATCGTGCGGCGGCCTTGGGCACGAACGGACTCAGTTCCCGCAGGCGATTGATAATGGGACCGATTTTCTCGATCACGAAATCCACTTCGGCCTCGGTATTGAAGCGGCTCAGGCTAAAGCGAATCGAGCCGTGGGCGGCAGTGAACGGTACGCCCATCGCCCGCAGCACATGCGACGGCTCCAGCGAGCCGGACGTGCAGGCCGAGCCGGAACTGGCACAAACGCCGAACTTGTTGAGCATCATCAGGATCGATTCGCCTTCGATGTACTCAAAACTGATGTTGGCGGTGTTCGGCAGGCGGTTGTCCACATCGCCGTTGACAAAACAATCCGGACAGGTGCTCAAAATGCCCTGTTCCAGTCGGTCGCGCAGCGCCTTGACCCGTGTGTTTTCCTCGTCCAGATGCCGCATCGCCAATTCGCACGCCTTGCCCAGCGCGATGATGCCGGGTACATTTTCCGTGCCGCCGCGGCGCCCCGATTCCTGATGGCCGCCGTGCATAAACGTGCCGATCCGCGTGCCCTTGCGGACGTACAGGACGCCGACGCCCTTGGGCGCGTGCAGCTTGTGGCCGGACAGACTGAGCAGGTCGATATTGCTGTCACGCAGATTCAGCGGAATCTTGCCGACAACCTGCACCGCGTCGGTATGAAAGACCGCCCCGCGGGCCTTGACCAGTTCGGCAATCTCATCAACCGAAAAGATCGTGCCGGTCTCGTTATTGGCCCACATCACCGAGACGATGGCCGTGTTGTCATCCACACGAAAGCCGAGCTGGTCAATGTCCAGCCGCCCGGCTCGGTCCACGCCGATCTCCGAGACGCTGTAGCCGTGCCGTTCCAGATCGCGGCAGGTCGTCAGCACGGCCGGGTGTTCGACGCGGGTTGTAACGACCTTGCGCTTTTCAGGAAACATCGTCAGCGTGCCCTTGATCGCGGCGTTGTCGCTTTCGGTGCCGCAACTGGTGAAGATGATCTCTTCCGGGTGGCAGCCGAGTAATGTCGCGACCTGCTCGCGCGCCCGGGCAATATCGTGCGCCACGTCGCCGCCGAAGGTGTGCATACTCGACGGATTGCCGTAGCGCTCGTTGAGATACGGCAGCATCGCGGCAACCACTTCATCGGCCACCCGCGTGGTGGCGTTGTTGTCCATATAGATGGCGTTATTCATAAGACGACTCCAGCTATTTAAATCACGAAGAGAACTTTGAGTTATTAGTTTTGAGTTTTGAGTTAAACTAAGAACTAAGAACTTTTCTCCGTGTGCTCTGTGGTAAATTTAATCTTTCAATTCTTCTACGGTCAGTGTATCAGAAACAAACTCACGCAGGCGGGCTTCGACCACGTCGCGCATCGTGAACTCGGCCATCTTGCACTGGGCACACATCCCGCGCAAGGCCACAATCACCTTGTCGCCTTCGATGTCGATCAATTCGATATCGCCGCCGTCGGCCCGCAGGGCGGGGCGAATGTGCTCATTGATCGTCTGCTGAATGAGCTGAATCTTCTGGATGTTGGTCAGCTTGGCCGGACGCTTCGGCAGCCGGTCGGCCGGTGTAATCTGCTCGCGGGCAAGCGTCTCGTCGATCAACTCGGCGATGCGCCCTTTACACCCGCCGCAGCCGCCGCCGGCCTTGCAGAAATTCGTCACCTGCTCAACCGTCGTCAGGCTGTTTTCTTTGACGACCTTGCGAATCTCTTCATCCGTGACGCCAAAACAGGTGCAGACGATAACGCCTTTGTATTTGTCCGGCGCTTTGCCGCCTTTGCGCCGATAGTAATCCTCAATCGCCGCTTCGAGCGCTTCCTGCCCCATCACCGAGCAGTGCATCTTCTGATCGGGCAGGCCGCCGAGGCGTTTGACGATGTCCTGATTGGTCACGGCCGCGGCCTGTTCCAGCGTCATTCCCTTGATCATCTCGGTCAGTACCGATGACGACGCCACAGCGCTGGCGCAGCCGAACGTCTGGAACTTGACATCTGCGATCTTGCCCGCCGCGTCGAGCTTGAACGTCAGTGTCAGGGCGTCGCCGCAGGCCAGTGAGCCGACCTCGCCGATGCCGTCGGCATCGTCCACCCGCCCGACATTACGCGGGTTGTAAAAATGATCCATTACATTATCGGTATAATCCCACATATCCGTTTCCTTAAATTCGAAGCACTAAATCCGAAATCCGAAACAATATCAAAATAATAATAGCAAAAATTCAAAACAAATCGTTTGGAACATTTGGATTTTGTTATTTGAATTTGTTTCGTATTTCGATATTCGAATTTCGAGTTTATATTTTTCTACGCCATTTGGCTGATCGCCAATGCTTGTTCAAAGTCCGCAATAATATCATCAATATGTTCTGTACCCACCGAGACACGCACATAATCCGGCGTGACGCCCGCTTGGAGCTGTTCTGCTTCGGTCAACTGCTGGTGCGTGGTGCTGGCCGGGTGAATGACCAGCGTTTTGCTGTCCAGCACATTGGCCAAATGGCTGGCCAGTTTGACGCTGTCGATAAACTTGACGCCCGCGGCCAGCCCGCCCTTGACGCCGAAGCCCAGGATCGCCCCTTGTCCGGCCGGCAGAAATTTTTTGGCCAGCGTATAATTCGGATGCGACGGCAGGCCGGGGTAATTGACCCACGACACCGCCGGATGCTTTTCGAGATACTGCGCCAGCTTGAGCGCGTTTTCGCAGTGGCGCGGAGCACGCAGATGCAGCGTCTCGACCCCCTGTAAGAGCAGAAAGGCATTGAACGGCGACAGACATGCCCCGGTGTCGCGCAGGATATTCGTGCGAATCTTGATAATATATGCCAATCCGCCCAGCGCCTCAAAATATTTCAGGCCGTGATAGCTGGGGTCCGGCTCGGTCAGCATCGGGAACTTGCCGTTGTCCCACGGAAACTTGCCGGAATCAACAACGATGCCGCCGATGCTTGTGCCGTGTCCGCCGATGATCTTGGTGCAGGAATGAACGACAATGTCAATGCCGTGTTCGATGGGCCGAAACAGCATCGGCGAGGCGACGGTATTGTCGCAGATCAGCGGCACACCGTGGTCGTGAGCGACCTTGGCGATGGCCGGGTAGTCCAGCACATCGTTTTTCGGATTGCCGATGGTTTCGATATACATCGCCCGCGTAGTGGGGCGCACCGCCTTGGCAAAATTCGCAGGGTTGTTGGGATCCACCATCGTCACTTCAACGCCCATCTTCGGCAGCGTATGCGTAAACAGCGTACACGTCCCGCCGTACAGCGAATTGGACGACACCACATGCGACCCTGCCGGGGCAATATTCAAAATCGACGCCGTGATCGCCGCCATCCCCGAGGCAAAGGCACACGCCCCGATGCCCCCTTCCAGTGCCGAAATCCGCTTTTCCAGAACGTCCGTCGTCGGGTTCATCAGCCGCGTGTAGATATTGCCGAACTCTTTGAGCGCAAACAAATTCGCCGCATGTTCGCTGTCTTTGAAGACATAGCTGGTCGTCTGGTAAATCGGCACCGCCCGACTCAGCGTATCCTGATCGACCGTCTGCCCGGCGTGTAACGCCAACGTATCCAGTTTATATTGATCTTCTTTTTCTGCCATAGTAGTCATACTCCTTATAGACAAAAGAGGTTCACAATAGTTGAATCAGACATTACAAATCCGCCGTTTCATTTCTAATACACATCCAACGCCGGGATCGTTTACTGGCTGTTCATATACGTCATCTATAACCAATTCCCCATCTTTCCGCCACTTCCTAAGTGTTCTTTTCCGATAACTTTCCAATTCCAACTCCCACTGTTTTGTGCCATCTGGATAAAAAAAGACTTGAACGCCGGTTCCGTCTTTTACAGTCGAAACAACATTGCCCTCAGGATCATAATACATCGCATCCTTGACATCCTCCACAAGGTGCAATAATTGTCCGTTGTACTGCGTTTCAACCATACAGTACCCATGACTGGCTATCTGCCCATTATGCATATAGAACGAATAATATTGATTATAGCCATCTTGTTTATATGCAATAGTGTGTACCAGACCGCCATAGTGATCATAATATACAATGGCATAATATCGCCTGAACAATACAAAAACTCCTTCAGTAAAGGGAACTTTCAATCCACGATAAAGCAAAATGGGTCCAGCCGGCGACGGCTCCATTGTATTGATATCAATAAAAAAAGAAGATAACTCACTGCCTCCTTTGTACCACAAGGCAAAAAGACTGCCAAAGATTAATATGGCAACAGTTATTAAAATAACAAATATTTTCAACTCTTTACTCACAAAGAGTTTCCCCTTATTGTTATTGCTACGGGACGATTTCAATCATTCGCTCCAGCGACAGCCTGGCCTTGGCGGCAATATCCTCCGGCACGGCAATGCGATACTCCATATCCTCCAGCGACCAGAGGATTTTTTCGAGCGAGATTTTTTTCATATTCGGACACACCGCCCGATTGGACACCGGTACGAACTCCCGATCCGGATACATTTTTTTCAGCGTATGCACAATGCCGATCTCGGTGGCGATGATAAAGGTCTTGGCGTCGCTTTTGGGGACGAACTTGAGCATCTGGCCGGTGCTGAGCAACTCGTCGGAAATCGCCCGCACCGCCGGCGTACACTCCGGATGCGCCAGCACGACGGCACCGGGGTGTTCTTTCCGCATTGCCTCAACCGCCTCCGGTTCAATCCACACATGTGTGGGGCAATACCCCGGCCACAGAATCATTTTGCGGCCGGTGCGTTCCATCACAAACGCACCGAGGTTCTGATCGGGCACAAATAGAATTTCGCGGTCTTTGGGCAGCGAAGCGACCAGTTCCACCGCATTGCCGCTGGTGCAGCAATAATCGCTCATCGCCTTGACCTCGGCGGTGGAGTTGACATACGTCACCACCAGCGCGTCCGGGTGTTTGGCCTTCATCTCGGCAAGCTGTTCGGCGTTGATCATATCGGCCATCGGGCAGCCGGCCGTCTTTTCCGGCAGCAGCACAGCCTTGTCCGGCGACAATATCGCCGCCGTCTCGGCCATAAAATGCACCCCGCAAAACACAATCACAT
The DNA here is from genome assembly GCA_012729675.1 of Phycisphaerae bacterium. Taxonomy (GTDB): domain Bacteria; phylum Planctomycetota; class Phycisphaerae; order Sedimentisphaerales; family Anaerohalosphaeraceae; genus T3Sed10-213. Next base: position 45,279 of record JAAYCR010000030.1, read on the forward strand.
CCGCATCGGTCTTGGACGCCTGAATACTCAACCCCAGCGAATCGCCCGTATAATCGGCGATATCCTGCACCGGTCCGATCTGGTAGTTGTGCGCCAAAATAACGGCGTTGCGGACTGTCTTAATCTGCTGTATGCGTTCAATCAATTCCATCTGAAACCGAACTCGATATTTAAATTCCAATATCTGAAATAGGAATCTGAAATCTGAAATCTGAAATTTCAAATTTGAGATATGAGATTTGCAATCCATCTCACATCCCACATTTCACATTTTACATTTATCATTTCTTGTGCCGATAGACCAAATCCGGCTTGCCGGTCGTGACAATCGTTCCCGGCGGCACGGAATCGCGTATCCACACGTTGCCGCCGATGACCGAGCCGGCTCCGATGGTGATGTCGCCCAAAATCGTCGCCTCTGCATAGATCGTCACGTTGTCTTCAATCGTCGGATGGCGCTTGCGATCACGAATGATCTGGCCGCGCTCGTCCCGCGGAAAGCTCAACGCCCCAAGCGTGACGCCCTGATAGATCTTGACATAATCACCGATGATCGCCGTTTCGCCGATGACCACACCCGTGCCGTGATCGATAAAGAAATTATGACCGATATGGGCGGCCGGATGAATATCGATCCCCGTTCGGGAATGGGCAAACTCGCTCATCATCCGCGGGAGCAACGGCACATCCAGATGGTTCAATTCGTGTGCCACCCGATGAATCGCAATCGCCGACAGATACGGATAGCTGATAATAATTTCCTCGAACGACTTGGCCGCCGGATCGCCGTCGTATGCCGCCTGCACGTCGCCTTTGAGCGTTTCACGGATATCCGGAATGCGGCGGAGCAATTCGGACGCATTCTGCTCGGCCAGTGTTCCACAATCACACGTCAGACAGTCCTGCATCCGACACTGATGCCGCAGCGCCAGTTCAATCTGCTCGGCCAGGTTTCCGTGCAGCGCCGTCAATAAATCGCGTACGGTCGCTGCGACGTTTTCGCGGGTGACCCGGCGTTTGCCCGTGTAGCCGGGAAACAGCACTTCCAACATCAGACGGATATTCTCAATGACCTTATCCCGCACGGGCAGGTTTTTGACGTCGATAAAGTTGATGCCGGAATCACCCTCATACGTGCGGACGATCCGGTCGGTCAGTTGATCAAAATCAGGCTTTTTGGCAGTTTTATCCATTTTTAATGTACATTCGCATAGAGTTCCGTAGAGAGATATCGCTCGCCGGTATCGCACATAATAAACACGATGGTCTTGCCTTTATGTTCCGGCCGTCGGGACAGCTAACAAGCCGCCCACGCCGCCGCCCCGGCCGGTTCAACCGCGACAATTTGGATCGCAGGATTTCTGTCTTTGAGCACCTCGCCACAGCCAGTAATCGTCCCCCCGGTGCCGACTCCTGCGACAAACACATCGACCTGCCCGTCCGTGTCATCCCATATCTCAAGGGCGGTCGTCCTGCGATGGGCCTCCGGGTTGGCCGGGTTCTTGAACTGCTGATGCACAATCGCGTCGGGTATTTCACGGCTAAGCCGTTCGGCTTCCGCAACCGCGCCGCTCATACCCATCGCCGCCGAGATCAGAACAATCTCGGCGCCAAGCATCTGCAACAGTTTGCAGCGTTCGGCGCTCATCGATTCCGGCATCGTCAGCACGAGTTTGTACCCACGCCACGCACACACAAACGCCGGCCCGATGCCGGTATTGCCGCTGGTCGGCTCAATCAAAACCGTCCCTTTGCCGATCAAGCCCTCACGTTCGGCGGCATCGACCATCGACACAGCGATGCGATCTTTCACCGAGCCGCAGGGATTAAACGACTCCACTTTGGCAAGAACAGTCGTATCGGTGTCAGCCAGACGCCTGAGCCGAACTAAAGGTGTATTCCCGACGGTCGACGTGATATCCTCGTACACACGCGCCATCTGCGCACCTTTCGGCTATATGTTGTAATGCGCCGCTTTCTTGGGGCGAATGGACTTTTCAACCAGATCGGCCAGAGTGTACGACTCCAGCACCCGCGTAATCGAGTCCTGAAGCTCCTGCCAGATCTGCCGCGTCGCACAATCGGTGCATTTCGGACAAAACTCCTGATGCTGCAGGCAGTCAGCCGGGGTCATTGGCCCTTCGAGCGTCAAAAAGACGTCCCGCAGCGTTATCTCAGCCGGCGGACGCGCCAGCACATAGCCACCACGCGGCCCCCGAATACTCCGCACGAGACCGGCGGCCTTGAGCATCGCGATAAGCTGCTCAAGATACTTATTCGAGATATCTTCGCGATCGGCGATGGCCTTAATCTGCATCGGTTTCTTGCCATATTCCATCGATAATTCGAGCACCGCCCGCATTCCATACCGCGTTCTTGACGACAGTTTCATACCTGTTTCTCCTAAAAACCTATGGGTTTCAGTAGTTTTTATTTATCCTATAACATTTACAGTCGGTAGTTCAAGTAGTTTATCCATTTTTTAAGAAAATTAATAGTTTTTTGTGATAATATATCATTAAAATTATCACCAACAAACAGGATTTCTTCCCAGGGCAATCGCATGAAAGTATTTTTCATTGATTTTCGTCCTTTTGTGTCGTAAATCCGAGCAGGGTTAGCATATAGTTTCTGTCGTATCCGGCTTTGGCGCGTTTGCTTTTGATCCCCAGCTTGC
>JAAYCR010000031.1 GCA_012729675.1 Phycisphaerae bacterium
AGCAAAACTGGCTACCAGAAAAGCGTATGGCTTTAAGAGCTTCAAAACGCTGGAATTGGCCTTGTATCACAATCTTGGTGCATTACCGGAACCGGTTGAAACCCACAAATTTTTTTGAAGAGGCAAAGAAGTTTTGCCTCCTTTTAAAGGTTCGATTTTCTTTGAATATTCAATCCCGCGTATGGGACGGCGTATCGATGTGGTTTTGCTTATTGGTTCGACGATTTTTGTTCTCGAATTTAAAGTTGGCGAAAAAGAGTTCACCTCAAACGCCATCGATCAAACGTGGGACTATGCTTTGGATTTGAAAAACTTTCACGAAACAAGTCACGATCAATATATTGCGCCCATTCTCATCGCAACGAAGTCCACGATTGACACGGCATTTGTCGCAGCAACACCTCAAAATGATAAGCTATTATTACCCATAAAATGCGATGTAGATTCTTTGCAAAGTGTCATCGAAGGTGTTCTGAATTTTGCAGATGGCGAACCTATCAACAGTTCTGTATGGCAAACAGGTCGCTACTGTCCGACTCCGACAATAATAGAGGCCGCCATGGCTCTGTATAACGGCCATTCTGTACACGATATTTCGCGCAGTGATGCAAGCGCCATCAATCTTAGCAAGACCTCCGATGCGATCTCATCGATCATCAAAAGATCAAAAGAACGCTCATGCAAATCAATCTGTTTTGTGACTGGTGTTCCGGGAGCAGGCAAAACACTGGTTGGCCTGAATATTGCAACGACGCATATTGACAAAAACAGCGAATTATACAGTGTCTTTCTTTCAGGCAATGGCCCACTGGTGGCGATTTTGCGTGAAGCTCTTGCACGCGATAAGGTAGCGCGTGGCAAAGAGCGAGGTGACAAGATTAAGAAGGGAGAGGCCTTGAGTGAAGTGAAAGCATTTATCCAGAATGTTCACCATTTTCGTGATGAGTGTCTTTCAGATTTAGAGCGTCCACCGATTGAGCATGTTGCCTTGTTCGACGAAGCCCAACGTGCATGGGACTTGAAACAGACCGTCAGTTTTATGCATCGTAAAAAGAATAATTTTACATTCAACCAATCAGAGCCGGTGTTCTTAATTTCTTGCCTTGATCGACATCCAGACTGGGCTGTTATCGTTTGTCTCGTTGGCGGGGGACAAGAGATTAATATCGGAGAGGCCGGAATAGGAGAATGGGTCGAATCGCTTATTCACTCTTTTCCTGATTGGCATATATATTTATCCTCTCGGCTGATTGACAGTGAATATGGTGCTGGTGAAGTGCTAAAAAAACTTTCATCGCGCCCTAATGTTGTCCACAATGATGATTTACATCTTGGAGTCTCAATGCGGTCATTCCGCGCTGAAGATGTATCGCTCTTCGTAAAGCAATTGCTCGATCTTGACATTGAACAGGCACGAAATACGTTTGCAAGACTGGGGAAATATCCGATTGTCATCACACGCAGCGTTGAAGATGCAAAACGATGGTTAAAGAGCAAAGCCAGAGGATCAGAACGTTATGGCATTGTCGTTTCTTCGCAGGCAGAGCGTCTAAAACCCCATGCGATAGATGTAAAGTCGCCGATGGATCCTATTCATTGGTTTTTGAGTGGAAAAGATGATGTTCGTTCATCCTATTATCTCGAAGATGTTGCGACTGAGTTTCATGTGCAAGGGCTGGAACTTGATTGGGTTTGTGTGACGTGGGATGCAGATTTTCGATATTCAAAGAACGGATGGGAACATTGGTCGTTTCGCGGAAATCGCTGGAATCGCATTCGAAAGGATGAACGCCAAGTTTATCTAAAAAATGCGTATCGTGTTTTATTAACACGTGCCAGACAAGGGATGGTGATTGTCATCCCCGCAGGGAATTCAGAAGACCCGACCCGCGATCCTAAGTTTTATGACAGCACCTTTGAATACTTAAAAACAATAGGGTTGCCAGACATATAGGAATTCGCCTATAAGTCAAGGCGTCCGTCTTCAATGTTGGTGGCCAATGCGAGTGCGGTGTCGCCCGCTGCGCAGGGACTCCCCCTTTGGCAGGGGGAGGGCTGTTCGCGTTGATTATTCGGTTTTTGGTTGGGCGGCGCGTGCCTGCAGGATGTCCATTTTTGTACGGATTTCGGCGGCCATACGGCTGTTGGGGAAGTTCTGGACGATGTGCTTGCCGAGTTCGAGCGCTTTTTGCCAGTTCTTTTCGGTCACTGCGACGGAAAAATCGACGCCGAGATTGTGGAGTTTGGTGCGGAATACCGTGGCGGCCGATTCCTGGAGGGCCAGCGCCTCGGCGGGGGTGAGGTACAAATCCAGTTCCTTGAGAATCTCAAGGCCGCGGTCGGTGTCTTTGTTGCGGACGGCCAGGTCCCAATCGGCCAGAAGTTCGCGTTTGTGGCGGTCTTTGCGTTCCTGAAGCTGGGCGTGCATGGTTTTGGCCTTCTCGGAATGGGGAAAGGTCTTGACCAGGCTTTCGATCTGGACGGCCGCCTGTGCCCACAGGTTTTGATCCAGCAGCTCCTCGATGTGCGTAATGACCTGAGTGATGCGGCCTTCTTCGGTGGCGCTGCGGTAGCGGTCGGCCATTCGCTTGATCCGGCTGGCCAGCTCTTTGTATTGGGGTTGCTCGGCCATGGCGGCGATCATGGCTTCGGCGTCTTCGAAGTCGTGCTGGTGGAGCTTGTTGAGGGCCGCTTCGCCGAGTTCCATCTGCTCGGCGTCGCGGAAGACGATCTCCTTGGCCGTGTCGCTGAGCCGCACGCCCCGGGCGATTTGAAACAGGAGATTGCTCTGCCGGTTGAGCATTTCGGTCGAGTTGTCCAGCTTTTCGCCGGTGTCTTTGAGGCTGCGCACGGCCTCGAACGCCAGCAGCAACGCGGCAAAGACGGCATAAAGCAGCGCGACAACCCCCAGACATACACCGACGGTGGCAAGCAGCAGACCGGCACGGTTGGTCGAGGCAAAGGGCCAGCCGATCGCGACGATCAGCACGGACAGAGAGATCAGAAGCGCAAATACATAATGCCAGCCAAATCGCCAGATAGAACTGTCTTTGCGGCTTTTTAGAAAGTACATAATGCGTCTCCTTAACTCAGGTGCAAGCGGACTCACAGCGGCTCTGCCGGTTTTTATAGAACTGTCTTACTGATATCCATAATAGCGGGACGGAGGGGGTTTGTCAATGAATTTTGGGGAATTGACAAAGGACACCGGGGGCCGGATCGGCAGGGGCAAGATTGCCGTACGAGACGAATAATATGGGGCTGGTCTGGACAGTGTGTCAGGCAGAGACTATAATCGCCGGGTATGATTAGCGACTATTCTGTGCAAACGATCTTGTTCGCGTTCGGGTTGACACTGTTTGCCGGGCTGGCAACGGGTGTCGGCAGTTGCATCGCGTATTTCGCCAAACACACCAATGTTCGTTTTCTGTCCATCGCCCTTGGTTTTTCGGCCGGCGTGATGATCTATATTTCGCTGGTGGAGATTTTCCACAAAGCGCTTGACGGGCTGCAGCGCCAATTGGGGGCCGGCTGGGGGTATTGGGCGGCGTCGGGGGCGTTTTTCGGCGGGATGGCGGTGATTGCGTTGATTGACAAGCTGGTGCCCAATTTTGAAAACCCTCACGAGGTGCATATTGTCGAGGAGATGGGCGACAAGGCGGCGGCACGGAACCAGCGTACACTGCATCGTGTGGGGATTATGACGGCGTTGGCGATTGCGATTCACAACTTTCCGGAAGGGCTGGCGACGTTTATGGCCGCTTTGGCCGATCCGCATCTGGGTGTGGCGATTGCGATTGCGATAGCGATTCACAATATTCCCGAAGGCATCGCGGTCTCGATCCCGATTTACTACGCCACCGGCAGCCGGAAGAAAGCGTTTGTGTATTCGTTTTTGTCGGGTTTGTCCGAGCCGCTGGGGGCGCTGGCGGGGTTCGGGTTGCTGTTTTTCTTCTTCAATGAGATGATCCTGAGCCTGGTGTTTGCGTCGGTGGCGGGGATTATGGTGTTTATTTCGCTGGACGAGCTTTTGCCGGCGGCCCGCGAGTATGGCGAGCACCATTTGTCGATCTACGGGGTGGTGGCCGGGATGGCGGTGATGGCCGCCAGCCTTGCGATGCTGGAGTAAAGGCCGTTTTGTTGAACTGTAAAGGCTTGTATTTAATTAGGTTACAACAATTGTGAGAATTTCGTGATTTTTTGAAAAAAAGTATTGACGTTTTGTTTCGGCGTGATAATATTATCTGTCTAAGTGGCAGGCAACAATCGTAGCCGAATGTGCCGCTGTGCAGCGTGCGGTGAACGAAAAGGACTATTATCGCATTGGAAAAAATTTTACGAAAATTAAAATTTTTGACTTGACGGTTCATAAGGTCGAGATTAGTATGTAGTGTCTCACAGCAATGTCGCTGAAACTTATGGCCAGCGACATTTTTTATTGCTCTTTGGTAACAAAATGAGAGTTTAGCGTTGAGTCTTGAGAGCCGACCGGCCGGACAGGCAAAGGGTCTCCGTCAGGTACGGCAGATCGAGTCGGGCTCGTAGCTCAGCTGGCTAGAGCGCACGCCTGATAAGCGTGAGGTCGGAAGTTCAAGTCTTCCCGGGCCCATTAAAATTGACGATTGACGATTGACGATTGGCTATTTTTAAGATGGGCAATTGCCAGAAGCGTCCGCGACATGCAGTGATTTTGGATTATTGGAAATAATCAATAGTCAATAATCAATAGTCAATTGCACGGGGACGTAGCTCAGTTGGGAGAGCGGCGGCTTTGCAAGCCGTAGGTCGTGAGTTCGAATCTCATCGTCTCCAGTAAACGAATTAATGAGATAGGTCGTAAGACCTTTTCAGATAGCTCTTTGACAAGTACATAGTGGATATAATTTGGGTATTGTCGTGCAGATTCGTCATCTGTACGAAGAAATACTACAATTCAGAGTACGTCTGTGAATCTAATTTGCAGAACGATTCTGGAATGAGCGCTTATTATAGCAACACCAAACCTACCTACTTTGGCCGCTGCGAAACGGTCGAAGTATGGCGAATGGGCCAGTCAATCTGTGATTGATATGGTCAAGTTACTAAGAGTGCATGGGGGATGTCTTGGTGTCGAGAGGCGACGAAGGACGTGGCAGGCTGCGATAAGTTCGGGGCAGAAGTCTAGCATTCGTTAATCCCGAAATGTCCGAATGGGGAAACCCGTTGGGAGCGGGCAACCGTCTCCCTTCATCCATGGCTGAATGCATAGGCCATGTGAAGCCAACGCAGGGAACTGAAACATCTCAGTACCTGCAGGAAAGTAAATCAACCGAGACTCCGTAAGTAGCGGCGAGCGAAAGCGGAATAGCCCAAACCAGGCTTCGGCCTGGGGTTGCGGGCGCCAACAAGGAGTTACAAAGGCAGCACCAGTTGAACGGTCTGGAAAGTCCGACCACAGAAGGTGAAAGTCCTGTAAGCAAATGTGACTGCCCTCCGTTACTGTTGGCGTACCAGAGTAGCACGGAGCTCGTGGAACTCCGTGTGAAGCTGGGGGGCCCACCCTCCAAGGCTAAGTACTACTCGACAACCGATAGTGAAAAGTAGCGCGAGCGAACGATGAAAAGCACCCTTACTAAGGGAGTTAAAAGGACCTGAAACCATGCACTTACACAGCTGTAGGAGCCCTATGTCCCTTCGGGGAAATGGGTGACTGCGTGCCTTTCGCATAATGAGCCGGCGAGTTACCGTTTGCGGCAAGGTTAAGCACCTCAGGTGCGAAGCCGCAGCGAAAGCGAGTCTGAATAGGGCGATTCAGTCGCAGGCGGTAGACGCGAAACCTAGTGATCTACCCATGGCCAGGTGGAAGGGGATGTAAAAATCCCTGGACGACCGAACCCACTAACGTTGAAAAGTTAGGGGATGAGCTGTGGGGAGGAGTAAAAGTCTAATCAAACTGGGAGATAGCTCGTTCTCTCCGAAATAGCTTTAGGGCTAGCCTTGAGTCACTACCTTATGGGGGTAGAGCTACTGATTGGGGATAGGGGGCCACCAGCCTACCTACCTCTACCAAACTCCGAATACCATAAGGACTATCTCAGGAGTCAGACTGCGGGGGATAACCTCCGTGGTCAAAAGGGAAACAACCCAGACCGCCAGCTAAGGTCCCCAATTTCTGCTAAGTTATTAAGGAAGTTCAATTGCTGTGACAATCAGGATGTTGGCTTAGAAGCAGCCACCATTTAAAAAGTGCGTAATAGCTTACTGATCGAGCAGTTGGGTGCCGATAATGAACGGGAATAAGCAGAAAACCGAAGCTGCGGGTGTTACAATTTATTGTAACGCGGTAGGAGAGCGTAGCAGTCAGCATCGAAGCGGTACGGAAACGAGCCGTGGAGCGGCTGTTAGTGATTATGCCGGCATGAGTAACGATAAAACAGGTGAGAATCCTGTTCGCCGAAAACCTAAGGTTTCCTGGGGAAGGTAAATCCGCCCAGGGTTAGTCGGCCCCTTAGTTCAGGCCGAAAGGCGTAGACGATGGGTAGCAGGTTAATATTCCTGCACCACGTTGGCGGACGTAAGCAGTGACGCATTTTTTAAGGTTGTCCCGTGAGCAGTCGTGCGGGTCCCGCAAGGGCGAGGCCGCTTTTGATGCCGAAGCAACCAGCAAAGATGCCGAGAAATAGCTGCTGAAGGTTGATGTCAGCGTGACCGTACTAAAACTGACACAGGTAGGTGAGGAGAATATCCTCAGGCGCTCGAGAGAACCGTCCTTAAGGAACTCGGCAAATTGACCCCGTAAGTTCGCGATAAGGGGTCCCTCCAGATGCCTTTATTTCGATATTGGCATGCTGAGGGCGCAGTGAAGTGGCTCTGGCGACTGTTTATCAAAAACACAGTTCTCTGCTAACACGTAAAGTGGATGTATAGAGAATGACGCCTGCTCGGTGCCGGAAGGTTAAGGGGATGGGTTAGCATCTTCGGATGTGAAGCTCCTAACTGAAGCCCCGGTAAACGGCGGCCGTAACTATGACGGTCCTAAGGTAGCGAAGTTCCTTGTCGGGTAAGTTCCGACGTGCATGAACGGCGTAACGACTGGAGCACTGTCTCAAGGACGGACTCGGTGAAATTGTAGTTGTGGTGAAGATACCACGTACCCGCGGCAAGACGGAAAGACCCCGTGAACCTTTACTGTAGCCTGGTATTGACGCCTGGCATATCGTGCGTAGGATAGGTGGGAGGCTGTGAAGTGGTGCTTCCGGGCATCACAGAGCCATCGTTGAAATACCACCCTCGCTATGTTAGTCGCCTAACCGTGACCCGTGAATCCGGGCATGGAACAGTGCTAGGTGGGCAGTTTGACTGGGGCGGTCTCCTCCGAAAGTGTAACGGAGGAGTTCAAAGGTACCCTCAGCGTGGTTGGCAATCACGCAAAGAGCGTAAAGGTAGAAGGGTGCTTAACTGCGAGACTGATAGGTCAAGCAGATGCGAAAGCAGGACTTAGTGATCCGGTGGTTCCGAGTGGAAGGGCCATCGCTCATCAGATAAAAGGTACTCCGGGGATAACAGGCTGATCGCCTCCGAGCGTTCATAGCGGCGAGGCGGTTTGGCACCTCGATGTCGGCTCATCACATCCTGGGGCTGTAGGTGGTCCCAAGGGTTTGGCTGTTCGCCAATTAAAGTGGTACGCGAGCTGGGTTCAGACCGGCGTGAGCCAGGTCGGTCCCTATCTGCCGTGGGCGTAGGAATTTTGAAGGGATGTTTCCTTAGTACGAGAGGATTGGGAAGCACTGACCTCTGGTGTACCAGTTGTCGCGCTAGCGGCACCGCTGGGTAGCTATGTCGGGACAGGATAACCGCTGAAAGCATCTAAGCGGGAAGCCCACCCTAAGACGAGAATTCCATGGACTTCGGTCCTGAAGAGCCCTGGAAGACGACCAGGTTGATAGGCCGGGTGTGTAAGCGGCGAAATCCGCTCAGCTAACCGGTACTAACGCTCGATGACTTGACCATATCAATCATGGGTTGGTATGGGCCTGATGTTCGCACAGGTTTGGTACGTTGCGAATCGCTCATTCATATCCACATGTACTTGTAAAAGTTAAGAGAACAGCGGTTAGCGATAATCGCTTCATAAGTTTCCTGGTGTCCATACGGTCGGGGAAACGCCTGATCCCATTCCGAACTCAGAAGCTAAGCCTGACCGGCCGATGATAGTCCTTTGGGCGAAAGTAGGTGAATGCCAGGATTTATAAGGGCCGAGCCGTGCAAACGACTCGGCCCTTTCCTTTTGCGCACATTGGGGGTTTTTTAAAACGGTTGGGTGGACGATTCTCGAACCGCTGCATCCACTTACTTCTGAGGCAATCCTTCGAGGTGTTGTCGGAGCGAGTCACAAATGTGATGCCAAGGAGCTTTCATACTCGTCCAGAACTGCCCTTGCGGCCGAATTCCCGGGTCGTCATCCAGTGTGCCTGCCCGGACGAAAATCATGTCGGGCCTGTGTTCGGCACGCAGGAAAATATGACAGCCGCAGGTTTTGCAGAATCGACGCTCTTTGCCGGGGGAGGACGGATACAGCGTAAGGTTGTCCTGTCCCGACGTCAGTATGAATCCCAGGGACTCGGTGGCCAACACCGAAGAGAATGCCGACCCGGTGTATTTTCGACAATCGGGACAGTGGCAATTGGCAAACATGAGCAATCGCCCATGTATTTCATACCGGACGGCACCGCAGTGACAAATCCCTGTAATCATGTGTTCCCCCATTTCATGATAAACAGTTGGCAACTCCCCCTTGAACACGCCCGAGAGGATTCGAACCTCTGACCTTCGGTTAGGAAACCGACGCTCTATCCTTTTAAAGCCCTGAAATAAATAAACTTACAAAAAGTCATAAATACTATTGTCCCCCGCTTTGTCCTTTTTGTTTTGTTTTTATCAACAAACAATCGGCTCCATGCCGGACTGTTGGGGTGTTTTGGTGACGACCGCCGCAGATAGCACAACCGAAATTTCGGTCGAGCGAGACTCTGCCGCCTGTCGATGGTCTTTCTCGAAAAGTCCCAGATGTCGTCCCAAAAGCTCCAAAGCACGGCAAGCGGCAGACGGGTTGATTTTCCACTGATCGGCAATGGCGCGGAGTTTTTCGACCACCTCGTCGGCGGTTACGCGGCATCGGGTGATCCGTTCCTGCTGAAGTTCAAATAGGCGATGCTGAATAGCCGGTTTTGACAGGTTTTCCGTTGCGATCTGCCGGGCGGTCTTTTGAGAATACCCCGACCGTATCGCCGCTTGCGTGGCGTTCAAGTCAACCATAAATTCATTGCAAAACGTCTCTTGTTTTTTTGTTAATCTGGTCATGGTTACTCCGAAAAAAGTTCTTCTGAAAAGTTGACAATGCCCTGATTGGCGTTCAAAAAGCCGCCGGTTGACGCCAGTTTGTCCGCCGCTGCCTGCGCCGCCTCACGTCGATCAAGATTGTCCCGGCTGTCGGCTACCGCGTCGATCAAAAGCCGGAAAGCTGCCCCCGAATCGACGAAACGGCCAGCCTTACGACACATTGCGACCGCCTGGGCGAGAGCAACCGCCCCGGCGCGAAACGCCTCTTGAGCCGACTTCGGCATTTTTTTGACCCGGCAGGCAACACACTTTCCATCAACCGGCAGAGATGCGCCGCATTGGGCGCACCGGGCAGACTTGAACCGCTCGATCTCGCCGTGAGCCGACGCAAGCTGCGTTTGCAGGTCGTCGATGATCTTGTCGGCCTTTGCCGCCAGAGTAACTACCGGGGCGGCCTGTTGGTTGAGAATGTCGTGTAAAATTTCCGTAATCATGTTTAAATCCTTTTTTTTGTGAAATATGGGTAGTTATTAAGGAAACATAAAGAACGACGCGCCGTCTGAACGCCAGAACGACGCGCCGTTCGGACCCGTTTTATTCTTCTTCTGGTTCAGGCTCCGGCTCCTCATCCTTAAGAAATGCTACGCTGTTGGCGGTAGCCCGAACACCCGCCGTAAAGGGTTGGCCGGACTGCTCGGCCTCATACTCATCGGCGCGTTTTTGCCGCTCGGCTTCCGAGAAAAATTCGGAAAGCTCATCTTGATTGGCGGTCTCGGCAATTTCGTCCGATTCGTTTTGAAGCTCTTGCAGTCGCATTTTGATCTCGATGCTGTCAAAGCCATCGACTGCGCCATGTTCCCGGATTTGCTCTTGCAGGTGAACAAGACCCGCAACGTCAAGCTGTTTGAGTTTGACCGCTGTCGCTGCCGGGCTGTCGCCGCGTTTGAGTTCATCATAGAGACGCGCTGCCTCAATAGCCGGGCGGCTGGTGGTCTCGAAGTGGTGAACATTCTCAACGTCCTTGTTGGTCAAGAAATCACTTCCGTCCAGAGACTTCAGGGGGTGATCTTTCGGCAGGTCGTCAAGCGCGGCATAGCCCAGCGCAGCGGCCAATTCGTTGGCCGTCAAAAAGTCGTCTTCGTCAGCTCCAACCGGGCGGCTCAAACCGTCCAGCCTGTCCCACGTCACATAATCGTCCGGCTCACCGCCGGTATGGTCGATCTTGTGGCGTGCTGCCGCCTCGATTTCTGCGTCAGTCGTTGCGCCGTCCTGAAACGGATTGTCCATCCGGTCAAGCAGTTCCCGTTCGCCCTGGTCGCCCAAAAGTTCTTCGGCCAGCCGTTCTTCGTGGCGCAGCTTTTTCGTCGGGTTCCCGATAAATTGTCGTTCATTGTGTTCCATTTTTGATACTCCTGATAAAGTGTTCTTTGTTTAGCTTCGACAACGCGCCGAATGCGTTTCTTCTTTGGTTTTTGCAGCTTGCCTCTCAAGCCGCCTGTCCTCACCGCCCAGGCGGATAACGCTGCACGTCCCTACCAGCCGGGAAAAGACCCGTTCACCATACACGGCCTTGATCTTTTCGGGGGGGACATTCGCGGAAAAGTATGTCGGTAGGAGGTGATTATGCCGATAGTCCAGCACGGCCAGCATTACCCGCGCCGCAAAGACTGAATCACTGCCAGCCGCAACGTCGTCGAGCAAGAGGTAACGCGCCCGCTCATACCGGCGCAGGATGGCCGATTCACTTTTCCGCGTATCAAACCCCTCTCGGAGTTCCCGCAACAGCCCATCAAACGACATGAACACCGTGCCGCCGTGCCGGATTGCCAGATACCGCGCCAGTCCGTACAGTGCGTGTGTCTTGCCGCAACCGGTCGGCCCCCACACATAGCAACCACCACCCAGCAGGGACGTTGCCAGCTTGCCGGGGACGTGCGCCAGCCGTGCCGCCTGGTAACGTGGGGGGATGAACGTAATCCGCGCCTGAATCGCGTGCGTCCGCTCTATCCGATCTCGCCGAATCCGCTCACGCTCAAAGCGGGCATCGCAAGCCGGGCATCGCTGCGGCCAAAAGCCCCAGCCGTTCGCCCCATGTGCCCGCGCGATCGTCCCGCCACAAACGCAAAGCCTACTGTTCGATGCTGATACCATAGGCGGATTGCATTTCGCTAAAGTCGTCTGTATGTCTCGGTCGATTTTTTGATTTTCCATTTTTTGCCTCATTATTTTTCCAGGTGCGGACTGCCGCTTGCCAGTCCTTCATTTTGTTTTGGCCGAGCAACCAGCCCCGCGCGGTGTAGTGGTCAACAAAGTGCTGCCCGTCAAGAACAAACCCGATTGACTGCGCATACTCGGTTACTTCTCCCGGGGATGGCTTGATGAATTTTGCAGATGTTTTTTTGGGTATATATTTTAATCTTTTAAATTGATCTTTTCTTTTATGGTCTACTCTGTTGACCGGTTCCGGTCTAAATCCTTGACCGCCGGTAGCGTCTAAATTAGACCGGTCTAATTCCTTGACCGGTCTAATCTGCTGACTGGTTCTGTAGTGGTTTGGCTTGCCGTTCCCCCGGCGTTCCACCACAAGAACACCTGCCTTGTCCAGCCGGTCGATTGCATCGCAAACAGCCTGACCAGAAAGCCCAGTCTTTTCCATTATGTCCCGCTTGCCCGGCCAGCATACATCTTTGCCATTGAAAGCATTCAGCACAACGGCATATACCAGCTTGTCGCTCGGCAGTAAGTCCCGGCGCGCGGCTATATCCTGCGGCAGTTTGTAAAAAAGCCCCGTCATCTCCCCGGCCTCCAGTGCGGGCTACACCCTGATTCAACCCAACTTTCGACCTGCCGCCGGTTGTACCGCACGCTGCCGCCCAGCCTGATCGGTTGAATAGGGAACCGTCCGCTTTGCCGCATTGAAAAGAAGGCGTTTTTGCCGACGGAAAGCATCGCGCAGACGGCCTTGTAATCAACAAGCAGGGCATCATCGGGGAGTTTATTCGCCATTCTTCGCCCCCCCCTTGGCAACGATACGCTCAACAGCCTTTATAGCGGCTCTGCGCGAGAATCTGTAATCACCGTCGCAGATATGAACGCCCGGAATAGCCCCCTCGTCGGCCTTCTTCCGCAGCCAGCCAACCGGCATCTTGGTCGCTGTGGCCAACCCCAACAAGCTGATTATGTTTGCCTTACTCATACCGATATTTTGCCCTTATGAGCAAGGCAAAGCAAACAAACCATCGGTCATTTAATGGCCATTTAATGGCGCGCCGTTATTCTTTGATACCCTTATCCTCAAGGTGTTGTATGCCCTTCTTTGTGGCAGCGTACCCGCTCCGTTCGCCATTTGGCCTGCAAATATATCCCCCAGATTCAAGAGCGGCCAATTCCTTCTTCACGGTTGTTGTGGACTTTATATCTTCGTCTACTTTGTGGCATATGGCTTTTCTCAATAACGGGGCTTCAGCTGATGCAATCACCTGAAGGATAATCAGTCCGCTCGCGCTTGGAATATACACTGGGTCGGTTAGCGACAAGGCCGTTTTGACCATTTGAATAGCATCTTCAATGCGTGATATTAGGGTAAAGGGGTACCCCTCTTTCACAAAGCCAGTCCGTCTGAATAGCGCAATATCGGTATCGGGATTCAGACAGTCCCAGAAGCCTCCGGCCTCTTGCGGGTTCTGGATAGCAAAACCTAACTCATTGAGGATATAAAACGCCGCCAGTTCCTTTTGTTTTTCAGTCAGTGTGTCTGGTGGTTCGAGAGAGTCCAGAAAATCCAATGAATAATACTCCCGCGACCAGTCAATAACGGCCTGATCTTGATGGGCGGCCTTTACAGTATCGGTGAATTGCTTCTGTTTTGTCGGTGTGTCAATCAAGGCATTCAGCTTGCCCGGCAGGTATTTTAACCAATCCCGAAATTCTTCTATTTCCATCGGCACAGTCCTTTACCAGTCCAAAATTAAGCGCGGCCAGCCGGTGGACTTTGCCGGTTTTCGCTCCGTCGAGCTATGCCGCGCCCTCAAAAATCTGTTACGGCTTCGACTTTTGCAGGTTGGCTTTTTCTCCATCTGCTTTTTGTTGGTTCCTGTCGCTGCCGTTCGTCGGCTGCTTCTCGTTTGACAGGCGAAAGCGTTTGCCCCACTCCCACTTGAACATCCGCAGCCAGTTTTTGGCGTACTCGCTCATTGTCCTGGTACTCCTGAATATACTTTTTTGCTCTATCTGAATGTTTTTCTATCTGCAAAAGGACAAACAGAAGGACAAACATTTTGTCCGAGTTTCGCAAGTCCCTTTTTTACCATCGTTTATGCTCCGTGTGCATCGGTTACCCTAACCGATGCTCTGTATTTTGGGTTCTTCTTTGACCGTCTCAAAGTCTGGCAACCCGTCAATAGCCGCCGCCTGTCGGTCGTCGTTGCTGTGTGTATAGAGTGCCAGTGTTAGGTTAATATCGCTATGTCGCATCAAGTCCATTGCAACCTTCGGATGAACACCGGATTCAGCTAACAGCGTCCCGAACGTGTGCCTCAAACTGTGAAAATCGGCCTTGCCCCTGTGTGTGACAATCTTCAAAAAATCGCTGTCATGGCGTGCCTGGTGTTCCTCTGGTTCGTCTTTAACAGCATCAATCCATTGCTGACGGGATTCGGCCAGATCCCTCTGCAAGACCAAAGCGGCCTTGTCCGGCACATTGAACGCTTTAGCCGTCGGCAGCTTGCTGGACAGGTGCGCCTTGATTCTGTCCATCAGGGCGGCCTTGACGGGCAGCAGGGCGGGCTTTTTGTTTTTGGTGTGTTCGGCTTTGATCTTGACCGTAAGCCGCTTAAAATCAAAACTGGTGCGTTTCAGAGACGCTATTTCCTCTTTACGCAGCCCCGTCGATAGTGCCAACTCATAAACCAACGCCCGCTCATGGCCGGAGACATTCCATCGCTCCGGGGCAGTCTCGACATACGCCAGCAGGTAGGTTATTTCATCGGTGGACAGGGCGCGCCGGGGCGTTTCAACTCGGACGTTTTTCAATTCGAGATGCTGTAAGGGGTCATCGGCCAAACGATCACTCCTGTAAGCCCATTTTGTGAATTGTTTACAGGCGCGCAGGTGGTGCAACTTGCCAAACGCCGACGCCTTGCCGATCTGGGTCAACTCGATCTTGTCGGTCTTGGGATTGCGTTTGTGGACGACCGTTTGCAGCGCGCCGATAATCGTCATTGTCCTGTTGGCAGTGATCTCGGACAACGACCGGAACCCCGCTTCATTGAAAACCCGCTTTGCCCTCTGGTGGACAAGGGCGGACTGTTTCTGTCCCGTCCCCCCGGCCAGCAGTGCGGCGCGCCAGTCGTCAAGGTGAACCGTCAGAGACGACCTACCCGCAACCCGTGCCGCTGAAATAAGCCCCCATTGTGCGAAACGTTCTTGCATTTTGGGGGATTGCTGATTTACCCATTCTTGAAGGGCAACCCCCGGCGTTTCGCCTCCTGATTTGGCGGCGATCAAGTCCCCGATTTTATTGGCAAACGTTTGGGACTGTGGTTTTGATTCAAACAAAGGCAACCTGAACCGCTTGCCCCCTACCCTTACATCGCAATACCATTTTAGGGATTCTTGACGTTTTCCGTCGTTTTTGAAATTGTGTTTGTAGATTCTCATGTCCTATCCCTTCCCAAAAAACAATCGCCGGGTGTGCCGAACGTGGTGAACGTTCCCCGGCGATTGAATACGATAAGTTCAGGTTGTTTTTTCCGTTCGGCACAATCAAATAATACCCCAAAAGCCGGGGCACGTCAAGGGACAAAATAAAAATTGTCCCCCACATTGTCCCCGCAAAAGGGAATTTTCGGGAATCATCGGGAACGACAAGGAAGGGGTATCCGAGCCGAATTATCGAAAAAAAACCTTGTTATTGGCGCAAAATCGGCGATTTATGGCTGATAAAGGGAATAAATAGAACCACGCCCGAGAGGATTCGAACCTCTGACCTTCGGTTTAGGAAACCGATGCTCTATCCTGCTGAGCTACGAGCGCATAACGGCTTATGTAGCGAACGCGTGTGCGGAAAGGAACTGTCCATTTCGTATTGCACCCGGTTCTTCGCCTCAGATGCTCCTATTGTAACCACAGCAGGGTTGCTTTCAATCGAAAATCATTGACCGCATCAAAAAACATTAGCGTTCCTGGCGAAGCTCTTTGAGATGTCGCAGATAGGCGTCCGCGCCACCGTTTTGATAACCCGTTTCTGCGTAGGGCGTTCCGTCCGCCCGCATCAGGATCACCGTCGGAAAGCCCTCAATGCGATAGATACGTATCAACCGATCATTCTGCGCCTGCAACTGCCTGGATTGGCGGGATTTATCATCCGGTAAATCGATATTCACCAAGACAAAATCTTTACCCACTTCGTCCACAAATCCCGGCCTGGAAAAAACCTCGCCATCCAGCCGTTTGCACCAATAGCACCAGTCGGACCCCGAAAAATTCACCAGCAGATCCTTGCCCTCCTCGGCCGCTTTGGCCTTAGCGGCCTCAAAGTCCGTCCTCCACATTTCCGAATTCCGCTGAGCACGCCCGTCGGCGGGCGCGACAGCCTGCGGCTCCGCGTTGGGGTTGGCCGTGGCCGGCTCTGTGTTCTTCGAACAGCCCGCGACAGCCAGTACGAGCGACAAAAATGAAATTAACCAATACCGAATATGCATCGCCATTCTCCTGAAAGAGTTTTTTCTCGTTTAAATACAACCTGTTATTCGCCCTTTGCGTCGGGTTTGTTCGTTTATTTTCTGTTTGACGCGGTAATACAATTCCTGTAAAATGACTGTTTTATTGCCAAAAAAATATTCAGAAAGGATTTTATTAATATGGTCAACACACTGCTGGCCTTTTGGACGCCCGGCCCGGGCGAGCTGATTATCATATTAGCCATTGCGGTGATTATTTTCGGACGCAGACTGCCCGAAATCGCCCGCGGTCTCGGCAAAAGCATCACCGAATTCAAAAAGGGCATCAAGGACACTGAAGACGACTTCCATAAAGCCATTGACGAGTCCGACAAGATTGCCGACGAACATGCCAAGAAGACAAAAGCGAAAGACACCGATGATAACGTCTAAACAGTTGTTTTATGCGGCTTGTTTTCGTTTTTTGTGCCACAGGCGGCAGACCAGAATGCTGCCTTCGTAGAGGATATAGAGCGGTATCGCCAGTGAAACCTGAGTCACCGGATCGGGCGGGGTCGCCATAGCGGCCACGATAAACGCTGCAAGAATAACATATTTTCGCACGCGGCACAGTGTCTCGACCGTGATCAACCCCATCCGCTCGGCAAAAACAATCGCGATCGGCGTCTGAAATGCCGCTCCGAACACCAGCGCCAGCGTCAGCACGAAATTGACGGCCTTGGTGATCTGCGGCTGATAGATATATTCCACACCCAATTGGAATTTTGCTAAATACTTGAAGGCAAGCGGTGCAATTCCCAGCAGAAACAACAGGACGCCGCAGATGAACAGAATTGCACTGGCGGGTGCGGCCGTATAGACAAACCGCCGCTCATGCTTGTACAGTCCCGCCGACACAAATGCCCACATCTGGTAAAACAGCCACGGCGAACTGATCAGTGCCGCCAGCACCATCGAGGCCTTGATATAGACCATAAACGGTTCGGCCACTTCTATCGCCTGAAGCTTAACGTCCACCCCGGCCTCTTGCATGGCCGTCTGATACGGCGAGAGTATGGCTGCCAGAAACCAATTGCCGAAGAACAGGGAGATCAGTATCGCCGCCACAAATCCTGTAATGGCCAACATCAGCCGTGAGCGCAGTTCTTCCAAGTGGTCGCCCAGACTCATACTGATTAACCCGTCGTCTTCGTATTTTTTTCGTTTATTCGCCATTTGTTTAATGAAATGCCGGCTGGAAGCCGGCGATACCTGTTTGAATAAGGCCTGTTCAGTCTATCCGAATCGCCGTCTGTTGACAAGATTATTCATGTTGCTGGGGTGCCCCGTGCGTGAGATTCTTTTCCGGCAGGACATTTTGGCTTTGAATTGGGTTTGTTTTTTTACAGTCATCAGTTGTCAGTGATCAGTAAACAGTTGTGGAATAGTATCTTACGATTTTTGCATAAGAGGAAATTGGGTTTGTTTGTTCATTTTTAAGGAGTCAGGAGACAGGAGTCAGAAGGTCGGATTTTTCCCTTTCTGGCCACGGATTATCACCAATTCAGTTCTTAGTTCTTAGTTCTTAGTTCTTAGTTCGGAGTTCAGCCCACATACCTACATTCTTGAGTTCTTGAGTTCTTTGGTCCTTGTGTTCTTAGTTTTGAGTTGTGTCGAAGTTTCTTGTTTTTATGGTTTTTAGACACAGATTGACACTGATTAAGGGGATTATTGTATTTATTACGAAAAGCACGATGATTTTTTGTGACGGGTTGTTCATTATTTTCCTCCATTCGGACGGTGTGCCCGATAGGGGAGTATTATACCACAAAACAGGCCGAAAGGCAAGAAATGGATTGACGAGTGACGATGGACGATGGACTAAGGGGTGTGGCTTGGTGGTGATTTTTATTGATTTTTTGGGAAAGTTGTTGACGTAATTTGGACTGTGGAGTTAAATTGAATGGAATCTTTGAGCGGGCGACGGAGAAAATAAAACGTAAGATGGAAAAAGTAAAAAAAGAGGGGTATTTACCACGAAGAAATGAAGGGCGCGAAGGTGTGGCCGGGCGAAACGAGAGATTGACGATGGGCGCGTGACAACGGACAATTTTACAGAACTTTTACATTACTTTTTCGTTTTTGGTGTACAATTTAGACAAACGGATCGCAATTGAATGACGATTTCAGACATTCACGACCTTGATTTATCTGTGAGGCGAGGCATCGAGTCCAACGGTTGGGTTCGAAATTCATTGTGCAACAGGCTCTGTGAGGAAACAAAAATGAAAGCACAGAAAACCGGGGACAGTCATCTATCAATTGACAATCGAATAAACGACGGGGATGGAAATGGGTCACTGACCCTTGTTTTCCGGTGGTAAAGTTGGAAATTTATGAGATGAAACTTTAAAGGAGTTCTTGCAATGAAAAACTGTACTTTAATACTATTATTTGCATTGTTGCTAAATGGTATCCATGCACAAAGCACCGAAAATCAAAAAATGAATCGGAGCCAAAATTCGGGGGAAATTTCTTACTTGACTATTGAGCAGTCTCTTCTGTCTTTAACAGACGTCTCATATTTTGTGTCCGGGGATTTTCCTTTTAACCGCATAAACCCAAAGGTAAAAGAGTACTTGTTGTTCTATCTTGAAAATGACAATTCTTTTGGAGAAATTACTGACTATTCATTGAGATTGCTGGGCTACGTTGCTGGGGAAGAGGATCTGCCCTATATTGATAAGTTTATTCAAACTTCAATAATAAAAGCAAATGCAGGTAATCCAAATGATAGACACGCAGGTAATTTATTAAAGAAAATTGGTTCAGGAAGCGGCTGCATGATAGGAATGATGGTTAATAAAGAAATTAAAGGAGCAAGAGAACTCCTAAACAAATATGTGGAATCTTCTGTATGGCTTTCTGGTAGTACAACGGATTCAACTCGTAGAAATTCCCTGTCTGCACATAGAGACTTTATGGTTCAAGCATTTCAATATTCAATGGAGGGTTCTGTATTGCAAGCCATGGAAAGTGAGTTATCAAAAGGAAGAGCAGAGTTAGGAGATGATCTTGAGCGTTTTGGTAAATGGGATACTGACATGTATACAAAATCAATGAGACCTGTTAATCTTCAAGAAGAAGATTTGCAGCGAAAACTTAATGATGACTTATTAAAAAAACATCGCGGAATAGAGCCCATATTAATGAAAATAACATTCCAGCAATGGATAGACAACCAAGAGAAAAACCGGGGACAGTCATCTATCAATTGACAATCGAATAAACGACGGGGATGGAAATGGGTAAGGGTCCCTTGTTTATATGAAAGGATTTCACTGATGAAGCGTCAAACAATATCTGTTGAAGCGGAACTCGGTTATTCGGGGATTCTTGTGCTTGTGCTGCTGGGGGCGGTTCTGCTGCCGATGGCCGGGCGGCGGCAGGTTCAGGCCGCAGAGGCTCCTGTTGATGAAGAAATATATTTGACTCCTTACGAACCCGGTTCTTTGATTTATCATGTAGATCGCTATATTGAAGAAGAGCTAAACCTTGCCAAACAAATTGCCGAGGAGTCCTTTGAAGAAACATTGCAGAATACAATTGATTGGAATAGCAATTACTATAAACTCGTTATCTCTGATGCGGAGCCACGGACCGCTCTGCCGTCGAGCCTGAAGCTGATTGTCCATAGCCGGCGATATGCGAAGTTAATCGAACATGGCAAGAACGGACTTACGGATAAGGAAAAGTCAAGCCTTACAAGCCGGCTCAGCTCAGATCTCGCTCGCTGGAGAAAACTTTGGTCTGATGGACAAAGACCTCGTGCAAGCAGCATTGCTCTTCACCGTGTCGATCAAAGCTCTGAGGAACTCATTGTACCGTTGACCTATAGAATTAACGCCGCTGTCCTTTTGGCGGAAGCTTTGTCTGTCGAAGAAGCGCTTCCCTCTATCATTCAATGCGTTGACACTCTGGGTGAGGATACGAATTGGTCAGCCGTTGGGTATGCTTGCGATAAGATCCTTGGTTCCCTGGATACGAAGACGTTAAATCCCGAACAGCAAGGAATCGTAGAAGGCTATTATGCCTGGAAAGACGGGCAAGACGCAAAGGCATTCGACTATGAAACCCAAGAGTTTCCTTCATTCAAATCACCTACAAGACCCTTTGAGCGAGCCACTGCATTAGGTGCAAACTCTGATGTTTTGCAGGACAAGGTCTGTATCGAGTTACCTACTCAGTATTATTATATGCTACTGCCTGAGGGAAAAGGATATTTTGATATGACAGGATATTATTCTGATATCTCTTATTCTGATATCCAGAAGAAGGTCGTAAGTTTTGCCAAATCCTACTGTGAAACACTCGAAAGTACTGATATTATGGAATCCGCTGTTTCGTTTGTTGAGGGTAACTTAATGGTCGAGAACGAGATCGCAAGGGAGTCAAGACAAGAAGCTGAATTCCAGTCCAAACTCCGTGATCCCCGGGAATTTGTAAAAATGAGATCTGATCATGAGATTACACCTGCAATAGTGAAAGGACTTTTTGATGCAGATTCTTCACTTCCCGTGTTGTACTCTCTTTTGGATGATCCGGCTTATGAAGACTATTGGCCACGGATCGTTAAGACAATCTGTTTTGTCAGCAACACCCCAAAATCAGCACCGGTTATATTGGAATATGTCCGCCGCTCAGACGATTGGGAATCACTATCTGGCTTTGGTCTTTCCGCTCGTTGTCTGGGAAAGATTGATTCGCTGAGATGGATAGGTTTGCTGGGCAGCGAAGACGCTAACCAAAGTTTGATGCAGATGCTGACAACTGACGGGGTAAAAGATTTTGCAGGAGAATGGCTGGACGGCCCTTTGCCGCTTTGGGCAAAAACACCCCAAGATGATATAATTGGCGTAATTCAGGGTTCAGCGGCGATTGGAATTGCACATTCACAGAACCAACAAGGCATAGGGATTGTGAAAGAGATGTTTGAAGCAGAGCGTGCAAAATGTAAAAAACAAGGATATGGAACCGCACTCTGTGCGATGTTGGCCGAAGCAATGGCTATCAATAGTATTATAGAATCGAAGGGTATTGACGAATACTGGAATCTCTTAAGTGACGATGTTCGATATATAAGCACCCTTGAGTTACAAATAGAGATTGTGACTGAGAAAAACCGGGGACAGTCCTCTATTCATTGACAATCGAATAAACGACGGGGATGGAAATGGGTCACTGTCCCTTGTTTTCCGGTGGTATAGTTGGAAATTTATGAGATGAAACTTTAAAGGAGTTCTTGCAATGAAAAACTGTACTTTAATACTAATATTTGCATTGTTGCTAAATGGTATCCATGCACAAAGCACCGAAAATCAAAAAATGAATCAGAGCCAAAATTCGGGAGAAATTTCTTACTTGTCCGTTGAGCAATCTCTTTTACCTGCGGCAGAGATTTCTTATTTTATGCCGGGGGCCGGCTTCCCCTTTAATCGCATAAATCCTGCGATAAAAGAGTACTTGTTGTTTTATCTTGAAAAAGACAATTCAACCGAAGACATTACAGATCGCTCACTAAGGTTGTTAGGTTATGTTGCCGGCGAAGAAGACATTCCCTTTATTGACCATTTTATTCAAACTTCAATCAAAAACGCCAATCTCAATAGTCTAGAAGACAGGTATGCTGAAATCTTGTTATCGTATGTTGGCTCAGGAAGCGGCTGTCTGGTCGGGATGATGGTAAAAAAAGAGATTCCGGGGGCGATAGATTTACTAAACAAATATGTGGATTCTTCTGTATGGCTTTCCGGGAGTAATAACGACTCGACAAAAAAGAATGCCTTGGATGCACATAGGGTCTTTATGATTCAGGCGTATCAATATTCAATGGATGGCTCTGTGTTAAGGGTTATGAAAAATGAGTTATCGAAAGGCAGAGCGGACTTAAGGTTCAATTTAGAACTTTTAGAAAAACGGGATACGGACTTATATTCGGAGTCAATGAAGCCGATTGATATCAAAGAGGAAGTATTGCAAAATAAACTTAATGAAGTTTTGCGAAAAACCAAGTTAATAGAGCCCATATTAATGAAAATTACATTCCAGCAATGGATAGACAACCAAGAGAAAAACCGGGGACAGTCCTCCATCAATTGACAATCGAATAAACGACGGGGATGGAAATGGGTAACTGTCCAACGTTTTCCTTAGTATCCATCCTCACTGGATTTCGGAAAGGCAGAAAGAGCATTAACGTTATGGAAACGTATTCTCCCAGATTGCATGTATTGCTTGCAAGAGAGGTGGATTATGCGGTCGTGATCCGCCGAGGCCCATCAAAGCATGTTTGTACCGTTGGATGGGATATGAAAACGAACGAGTTTGCCCTGGGACAATGGCTCAAAGGCAGAATTTACGAAAGAAGAGGCGACCTGTCTCCTGATGGAAAATATATGATCTATTTTGCGATGAACGGAAAATGGAATTCCATTGCGAAAGGTTCCTGGACAGCCATATCCAAAGCCCCCGCAGCGGGCGGTATATAAGTTGCCACATCATCCTATGCCACCCGCTGCGCGGGTTCACGAAAAAGGATATCTTCTGGTAATCCCCGCCCTGACGGACGGGGCTACAGCATAAAGCCTCTTGCAGAGGCTTTCCGGAAAATAAACAAAAGACAGCATCAAATACACGGCCAGAAATAATTCTCACACACGGGACGAGGGACGAAGGACGATTGGACTTGAGGCGATGAGGCCGCGGGATGGAAATCAAAGACACTTGAAAACACTATTGAATCCTTTTTGAGTCCGGTTATAATGAGGGGGAGTGGACAAAGACCTGAGTAATTCGGTGGGACTGGTTCAGACGCAAACGATTCGCGTGGTCGAGGCGGACGCTCCTTTGATGCTGCGCTGCGGCAAGACGCTGGGGCCGATTGATGTGGCCTACGAGACCTACGGCGAATTGTCGCCCGAAAAGGACAACGCCGTCCTGATCTGCCACGCCCTCAGCGGCAACGCCCACGTCGCCGGTTTCAACAGCCCCGACGACCGCAAGCCCGGCTGGTGGGATATCATGGTCGGGCCGGGCAAACCCATCGATACCACCCGCTATTTCGTGGTCTGCTCGAATTTTCTGGGCGGGTGCAGCGGGACGACCGGTCCGTCGGACATCAACCCCGCTACGGGCAAGCCGTACGGCCTGTTGTTTCCGATGTTTACCATCGAAGATACCGTTAACGTGCAAAAGCTGCTGCTCGACAAGCTCGGCATCGATCATCTGCTGGGCGTGGTCGGCGGCTCGATGGGCGGGATGCAGGTGCTCCAGTGGGCTATTTCCTATCCGGATCGCATCGACGCGGCCCTGTGCATCGCGGCGACGACACGGCTTAACGCCCAGTCCATCGCGTTTGACGCCGTCGGCCGCAATGCTATCCTGAACGATCCTAATTTTCACGGCGGGCACTACCACGGCTGCGACACGCCCAACCGGGGGTTGAGCATCGCCCGGATGATCGGCCATATTACGTATCTGTCCGAAGAAACGATGCGCAATAAATTTGGCCGTCAGCTTCGCGCGGCCAACGAATACAAATACGATTTTAACTCCGAGTTTTCGATTGAGACCTACCTGGATTATCAGGGGCAGGCATTTGTCGAGCGGTTTGACGCCAACAGCTATCTGTACATCACCAAGGCGATGGATTATTTCGACTTGACGCGGGAGTATGGCTCGCTGCGGCAGGCGTTTGCCAATACCACCTGCCGGTTTCTGGTGACCAGCTTCTCCAGCGACTGGCTGTTTACGCCGGCCCAGTCCGAAGAGATCGTCGAGGCGCTCGGCGCCGAGGGCAAGGATGTGACCTACTGCAACATCGAATCGTCCTACGGCCACGACGCCTTTTTGCTGGAGGACGAAAAGCTCGGCGCGATCATCAGTGGGTTTCTCAACAGTACGCTGCACCGGATTCGCAGCGGCAGCCGCGTGGTTGCCGAACACAGAAACGGCCCGCACAAACTCAAGATGTTCGAACGCGCCAAACGCGCCCGCGTGGATTATGAGCTGATCGACGCGCTCATCGAACCCGGCAGCCGGGTGCTGGACTTAGGCTGCGGCGACGGCGAACTGCTGGCCCGGCTGATCCAGGACAAAGGCGTGGTCGGCGAAGGTATCGAGATCGATGAAGATATGATGATCCATTGCGTCCAGCGCGGCCTGTCGGTGATCCACCGCGATATCGAACGCGGGCTGGAGATGTACCCCAACGGCACGTTTGACTACGCCGTGCTGTCGCAGACCATCCAGACCCTGCGCGACCCGCAGAAGGTGCTCATTGAGCTGCACCGTGTCGCCCGCAAGGTCATCGTCAGCTTTCCGAACTTCGCCCATTGGAACTGCCGCTTGCAACTGTTCTTTAGCGGACGCGCCCCGCAGACGAAACAACTGCCGTTCCGGTGGTACAATACGCCGAATGTCCACGTGCTGACGCTGAAGGATTATGACCGCTTTTGCGCCGAACTGGACATCAAGATCGAAAAACGTCTGCCGCTGGGCAAAAAGTCCATCTGGCCGGTACGGCTTCTGCCCAATCTGCTGGCCTCACAGGCCGTTTATGTCACCAGCAAATACCAGCCGCTTTCAATTGACTATTGACTATTGACTATTGTTTATTGTTTTCTGCGTAATCTGCGAAATCTGTGGTTTTATCTTCTGTCTTCTGTCCTCTGTCTCTCATTGCTCAAGCTGGAACACTTCTTCGACGGTTTTGCTGAAGGTGCGGGCGATCTTCATTGCCAACGTCAGCGACGGCGTGTAGTTGCCCTGTTCGATGGCGATAATCGTCTGCCGCGTCACCCCCACCCGCTCGGCCAGTGCCTGCTGGGTCATCTCGCCTGTCTCAAACCGACATCGTCGCACTTGATTGGTCAGTTGGTCTTTACTCATCGGTTTCCTTCAATGCCGCAGGGGCCAAATGAGTGACGCCTGCCTTGCCGCTGGACAATTGTTCAACCCCGATGGGGTTGGGGTTGTGGGGGTGACCGGTTTCCACGGGTTCCGGCCTTCGGCCTCCACCCGCGGCTATTACTATTAAAGCCCGATGGGCTTGAAAAGATTCATCTCGATGAGCCCGATTCTTCATGCGTCTCCTTCAATGTTTTTGTCCTCTTCTTTGGCGTGATGCATCAGGAAAAAAAACTGGACGATTCCTGAAAGAAATAAACCGGAAAGCAACGCTAACGGCAACGTCCATACAGGTACCCACCCGCGGCTGCCGGCAGTTAAGAAAACAACCATCACCGCGACAGAAATAAAAACTACAAAGCAAAAGTTTCCCCACTCCTGCGATTTGCGAAACAGACAAAACTCTCGTTCGTCAAATTGCAGGTAGTTTTGTACATCCAGATCCTTTACGCGTAGTTTGGCATATAGCGTAATTGCTACAATAAAAGCAATGCCGGGTAGGGCAGGAAACAAGTCCTTAATGTTTCCCTCAAAGTTTAAAAATACAACGAGACCCAAACCCGGCAGGAGCAGAATCATTGTAATACATATCTTGATGAAATCTCCCCATGCCTTTTTCTTCAGACGATTCGTTTTGCTGTCCAAGCTTATACTGCATTTCTGTTTGCTTCGCCGGCCGAATAGATTTAGAACAATCGCCATTGCGATTCCACTCCCGGCGGCATTTGTCATTATTCGTATCAGATTAGTCCAACCATCGTGAGGAAAGTTATCGGCTTTTCGAGAAAGAGGGATCATCAGGAAACTGCACAGGATGAGTGCGATGCTGATCACAATAACAATACGTTCTTTTTTACCTTTTAACCAATTCATGCGTCACCTCCTTCTTTTGATGTATTGTCTTTGCCGTAGAGCAGCAGGGTCATTAATGCCTGACAAAAAAAACATGTAATCGCGGCCAATCCCCAGATCATCGGCAGCACCTCGATGGAAACCGCCGACATGCCTTGTCGGCGGCAATAGGTCCAGATGCCCATTGCCAGCAGGCCGAAGACCAGGTAGGATATTGCAAACCCTGCGCGGGCGGATTTAAGCTGAATATCGCGGTCGCGTTCGTCAAACTGCACCGGGCCGGGATCTTTTTTGAAAACCAGCGGCGCCAGCCCGCCGAAGCCGCACAATCCCAAAAAACCAAGACCCGACCACGCCTTGGGAAATCCAACTTTGAAGTACAGAATAAGCACCGCAATCCCGGCCGTGATCATCCCCGCCCCCATCCAAACCATCATCCACCACGCCATTTTTTGTGTTCGATTCATTGTGTTCTCTCCTTGACTTTTATTATAAAAGAATACTATACCGAACAAATAGTACACTCTATATTACATTATGTCAAGTCTATTTTACATTATTTTGCAAAAAAATATTATTTTTCTTTCCCCAAGTCTTTGGTGAGTCCTATTCTGGACAGTTTGATATATTGTCCTACTATTTTATAAGTCATTGCGATATCGTCCATTACATAACAGACATACCAGCCCGGCCCCCGATTGACCATTCGGTTGACGGTGTATTTAACGGACAAATCATCGCCTTTTTGAAGGATTGACACTGCCCCAACAAATGCTTTTCGAAATGCTTTCCGGTTATTGAGCCGAAATTGAAGCCTTTCGTAGTCATCCTCGAAACGATCGGTCCAGCGTATTCTCAACGTTCCAATGCCTTCATGAATTCTTCGACGCTGGATGCTTCATACATATCTTCATCTCGATCCACCTCATCCATTGCCCGCAGAGTCTCTTCGTTAGGTACGAACACGTCCAACGGAAGTCGCTTTCTGTGGGCAATCTGGCCTAAAAACATCTTGATTGCCTCGGACATCGTGATATGCATCTGCCCCAGAACCTTTGTGGCCTGACGCTTGAGGTCTTCATCGACACGGATCTGGATTGTTGTGGTCTTGTTAGCCATCTTTCATCTCACCTTGTAGTGATATTGTCATTACATTGTCACTACACATACTATCGCATATTCAGCCCCTCAGTTCAAGAGAAATACTTAAATTTTTCATTCAAAAGCACAGAGAGTTGTTTTTGGCAGCACGGCCATCTTGGTTGTGATCACGGGCTGGAAGCCCGTGTTACGTCACCTATTCCGGCCGATGGACGGCGTCTTCGATCTTGTGCTCGAGCTCGACAGCGGTTTCTTTAGTGCGCTGGACGGCGACGTAGAAGATCGGAATCAAAAACACGCCCAGAATGGTTGCCGCGAGCATACCGCCAAAGACCGTTGTTCCCAGCGACCGCCGCGCCGCGGCGCCGGCACCGGTGGCGATCACCAGCGGCAGCATTCCCAATGCGGTCGTCAGCGCCGTCATCAGGATCGGACGAAACCGCAGCCGCGCCGCGGCCACCGCCGACTCGTGAATCGAATGGCCCTCTTCGTGGTGCTGTTTGGCGAATTCCACCAGCAAAATCGCCGTTTTACACACCACGCCGATCAGCAAAACGATCCCCATCTGCATATAGATGTCGTTGTTCATCCCGATGCGCAGCCAGGTAAAGCCCACCGCTCCCAGCAACCCCAGCGGTACCGACAGCACAATCGCAATCGGAATGGACCAGCTTTCGTACTGCGCTGCCAAGAACAGATAAGCAAACACTGCCGACAGCACAAACAGTAAGATTGTCTTTTCGCCGGCTTCAATTTCCTGCAGACTCATCCCCGACCATTCATAGCCCATCGACGGAGGGAGAGATTCATCGAGCAGCTCGGCAACCCGATCTATGGCCTGGCCGGAACTGAAGCCCGGTCGGGGTGAGCCGGAGATGGTTGTTGCCGGATACATATTGTATCGAGTTACCGACTGAGGGCCGGCCCCTTCACGGACTGTTGCCAGTGTTCGAATCGGCAGCATCTGTCCCTGGCTGTTGCGAACCTCCAATTGACCGATATCGTCGGCTGAGGCTCGGAAATGCGGTTCAGCTTGAGCGAGAACCCGGAATGTACGACCGTACAAATTAAAGTCGTTGACATAGGCGCTTCCCAGATAGGTCTGAAGGGTATTAAATACCGTTCTCAGAGGGACGCCCATTTTCTGAGCCTTTTCTCGATCGACATCAATATACAGTTGCGGTACTGAAACTCGAAATGTATTGTTCAGCCGCGTGATAACCGGATCCTGACTGGCGCTAAAAATAAAGTTTTCGCCGACCTGCGCCAGCGCTTCCAGACCCGCGCCGCCGCGATCCTGGACGCGCACTTCAAATCCTCCTGCTATACCCAATCCCATAATCGCCGGCGGCTGGAGGGCCAGCACCAGTGCATCGGGAATTGCGAACAATTGCCCCTGCAGGCGCTGGATGATCTGTTCAATATGCAGCTTGGGGTCCGTTCGTTTTGACCATGGCTCCAGATTTACAAAACACGCGCCGCCGTTGGAGGCAATCCCCATATCCAGTATCGAAAACCCGCTGATGGTGACGTATTCGGAAACGCCCTCAGTGTTGCTTAAGATCGCATCAACCTGTGTCATGACTTGTTGGGTACGGAGCAGCGATGCGCCTTCCGGCAGACGTACGCCAATCATAATCGTCCCCTCGTCCTCGTCCGGCAAAAAACCGGTCGGCAGTTGGGTAAACCCGATGACCCCCAAGGCGCATACAATTGCGAATAACAACAGTCCAATGACGGTTTTGCGGATGATGACATTGACAATATCTGCATAGATATTGGTCGTTCGCCGAATAAAACGATCAAACAAATTAAAAATGCTGCCGTGTTTTTTTTCTTTGCTGCGCAGAATCAGTCCGCATAAGGCCGGGCTGAGCGTCAGCGCGGTCAAGGACGAGAACCAGACAGCCACCACGATCGTAAAGGCAAACTGCTGATACAACAGCCCGGTGATACCGCCGGACAGCACCGTCGGCACAAACACAGAGGTCAGCACCATTGTTGTGGCAACAATCGGTCCGGTGACCTGCCGCATCGCTTTAATGGCCGCTTCTTTGGGCGAAAGTCCCTCGTCTGCAATAATGCGCACGACGTTTTCCACTACCACGATCGCATCATCGACCACGATGCCGATTGCCAGTACCAAGCCGAACAGCGTCATCGTGTTGATCGACATCCCCATCGCCCACAGCAGGGAAAACGTACCGATAAGCGATACCGGGATTGAAATGGACGGGATCAGTGTCGCCCGCCAGTCGGCCAAAAACACAAACACCGTCAGTACGACCAGTGCGACAACCAGCATCAGCGTGCTGACTACTTCGCGAATTGATTCCTGTATAAACAATGTCGGACTGTACGGTTCGGCATAGCCCAAACCATCAGGAAAGAAAGGCTCCAATTCGGCCAATGCGGTACGCACACCGTCAACCACTTCCAGGGTGTTGGCGCCGGGGACGGCATAGATCGCCACCGCTACGGTTGACTGCCCCTTATAACGCGCATCCCAAAAATACTCCTGAGCCCCCAATTCCACTCGTGCGACATCACCAAGTCGCAGCATTCGGCCCTGCATATCCGATCGGATGATGATATCTTCGAACTCGTCGGTTGTGCTTAGGCGTCCCTGTGTCTTGATTGTAAACTGAAATTGCTGATCTTCGGGGCTGGGCATTCCGCCGATCTGGCCGGCGGCAACTTCGATATTCTGTTCCCGCACCGCGGCGATGACATCATCGGTCGTCACGTCGTGTGCGCGAAGACGCGTCGGGTCCAGCCAGATGCGCATCCCGAAGCTCTTGGCGCCCATCATGCTGACTTCACCGACACCGGGTACACGCGACAGGACATCTTGCACGTACAGCGTGATGTAGTTGCTCAGAAAAATGTCGTCAAGCTGCTTATCTTCGGAGAAGAACGCGACCATCATCGCAATATTAGTGGAGCGTTTAAGTGTGGTAACCCCCTGACGAATGACTTCTTCGGGCAGCAGCGGTTCGGCCAGTGCGACCCGGTTTTGCACCAGTACGGTCGCCATGTCCACATCGGTACCCACCTCAAAGGTTACCGTTAGCATCATGGTGCCGTTATCGCTGCTGCTGGAGTTCATGTAAATCATCCCATCGACGCCGTTGATGGCCTCTTCCAGCGGTGTGGCGACGGTTTCGGCGAGGGTCTCGGCATTGGCACCCGGGTAGGTCGCCTGTACCATCACGGTTGGCGGGGTGATATCCGGCGTTTTTTCCACCGGCAGCATTGTCAAGGCAATCATTCCCACCAATACAATCACAATCGCGATAACGCTGGCGAATATCGGGCGGTTGATAAAAAACTTACTGAACATAGGGGTATCCTATTATTTTGATTTCTTTTTCAAATTTTCGATTTTCAACTGGGTTTTGCGATGACGAGTTTGCCGCGCTCAATGTTATCGCTGATTCCTATTTAATTCGCCTGTTCCATTGCTTCGGGGGTCGGCGGTGCGCCCGGCATTTGTCCGGCCATGTCCGGCGGGATTTCGCCTTCGCGTATCGGTTGAATCGGCATTCCTGGTTGGGCCATGTGGAACCCACCGACGATAAATGTTTCACTGCCGTCCAGGCCTTCGGTGACCAGTCGCAACGGGCCGTAGCTGGTACCGAGTTTGATGTTCCGCCGTTGCAGGATATTATCCTCGCCGACAATGAGCAGGTATCTGCCGCTCAGATCGGTGTGGACGGCCTTTTCAGGAATCAATACCGCGTCTGGGCGTTCTCTGATCGGCAGGCTTACTCGCACAAACATGCCCGGCAACAGCGTTTGCGCTTCGTTTGGCAAAACACCGCGAATATAGACCGTTCCGGTGCGAGAATCGACGGTATTATCCAGAAAATCGATCACGCCTTCATAGGGATGCCCTTCTTGGTTGGGTAAGCCGACATTGAATGGCATCGGGGTATTGTCGTTGAGGCCCTGAAGACGCTCAAGCAGATCGCCTTCAAGTAAATATTCGCTGATGTAAAAGAAGACATATATCGGTTCAACCTGTCGAACCGTGGTCAAGACAGTGCGATCCATGATGCCGACCAGGTTGCCGACGTCCACCAGCCGTCGTCCGATTCGGCCGGTGATGGGACTTCGTATCTCAGTGTAGCTTAGGTTCAGCTCGGCCATATCCAGTGCAGCCTGTGAACCCAGTACCTGCGCCTGGGCGGTATCATAGGCGGCTTGTGCCCGGGTTAACTCCTGTCGGCTGACCGATCCGGTTTGCACGGCTTTCTCAATTCGATCCAGGTCTTCGCGCGCCCGCTCCAATTCGGTCTGAGCGGCCCTGAGCATGGCCGCCGCCTCGTCTCGGCGATCCTTATAGGTCTCCGGTTCAATCGTGAACAACAGTTGGCCCGCCTCGACAAGAGCGCCGTCGGTAAAGTGGATGCCCTTGAGAAAGCCTTCCACGCGGGCGCGAATCTCAATATCGCTGACCGCCTCGGTCGTGCCGGTAAACTCCATTGCGTCGGTGACATTCATGATTGTACACGCGCCCACCGGCAGCGGCAGCGGGCCGCTGCCCATCCCGCCCATCGGGTCGCCGCCCATCATCATTGCCATGTTTTCCTGACGCTTCATCCAGTACCGATACCCCCCATATCCCAATCCAAAAAGAATACCAATCACCACCAGCCAAATTATAATTTTCTTGAACACTGCCATAAAAAAACCTCGTTTTGAATGTCTATCATTTGGATTTTGAATTTGTATTGAATTTCGTGCTTAGTGCTTCGGATTTTCTTCTTCCCATCCTCCGCCGAGCGCCTTATATATGGCGACTGTCTGCTGCAAAATCAGCCCTTCGCTGATCGCCAGCCGGTCCTGCTGCTGCGACAGCGACCGCTGCACATCCAGCACGTTCTGAAAATTCGTCAGTCCGTTGCGGTACAGCGACTCGACCATCCCGACGGACTGCCGCGCCGCGACGACCGACCGCCGCAGGGCCGCGGCTCGTTCGACTTCCTGAACATACCCGACCAGTGCATTCTCGACCTCTTCGACCGCCCGCAGCACCGTCGCCTCATAACGCGCCGCAAGCTGCTGCGTCCGCGCCTCTTCGATGTGCACCAGGCTCTTGAGCCGATTGCCGTCGAACAGGGACCACCGCACCGCCGGTCCGAATGCAAACGCCCGGCTGTCCCAATTGGCCAGATCGGAAATATGCGTTGCCTGAAGGGCCAGGGTTCCACTCAGCGAAAACGAGGGGTACCGCTGCGCCTCGGCTGCACCGATTCGCGCCGTCTGCGCTGCCAGCGCCCGCTCTGCGCTGCGAATGTCCGGCCGTCGCCGAAGCAATTCCGCCGGCAGACCCGCCGCCGGAAGCGCCTGCGAGGCCGGCAGTTCTGCCAGTGCGACCAGTTCAGCCCGCAGCGATTGTGGCGTCGTCCCGATCAGCGCCGCGAGCCGATGGATCGCCGCACTCTCGGCGATGTGCAAAGACGGTATCTCCGATTCCGTATTGGCAAGAATCAGCCGTGCCTGCGTCACATCCAGTTCCGGCGCAATCTCCGCCTCAAATCGATTCTGCGTCAGTTCGAGCGTCTGCTGCTGAATCGCGATATTCGCCCGCGCAAACGCAAGCCGCGACTGTGCGGTACGAAGCTCGATATAATTTCGTGCGGTCTCTGCATATAGAATGGTCCGCAGGTCGTGAAAATCCTCGACCGACTGCTCAAACGCCGCCTGCGCCGCCTCGACCGATCGCCGCACACGCCCGAACAGGTCAATTTCCCAGATAGCGTCAAACCCCGCCGAGTAAAAACTGTATTCTCCGGGAACCCCCCCAAAACCGTTGGCACTGCCCCGCTCCCGACGATAGCTGCCCGCCGCGTCGATAGCCGGCAGTGCTTCGCCACTGGCAAAGGCCCGCAGTGCCCGCGATTCATCAATCCGCGCCAGGGCCGACTGCAGATCCGGATTGCCCGCATCGACACGCGCAATCAGCGAGGTCAAAATCGGATCCTCAAAGGTCTCCCACCACGCCCGCAGTACCGCCGGATCCGCAGCTCCGGCCCCTTCGGCAACACCCCATTCGCTCGGCATCGTCATCTCCGGCCGCACATAATCCGGCCCGACCGTACACCCCCCAACCGTTAGCCCCGCCGCTACAACAACCGCAATCCATATTTTAGCATTCATCAATGGCACCCGTTTGAGTCATTTTGATTTTGTATTTTGATATTGTTTATAAATTTAGTACTTATAATGCAGTACTTTCATGAAAGGTGTACCAGCAACATCTTTGTCAGCATCGTGGCCTCTTTTTTCGGATCAAACGCCTCCAGTTCCGTATTGATGCACAGCGTCCCGGCCACCGCCCGCTGAAAAAACGCCGCCGTCTCCTTGACATTGACCGGATTGAACGTCCCGGCGTCAATACCCTGCTGAATAATTGCCGACAATGCCCGACTTTCCTGGTCCAGATGTTTATGTTTGATGGGCAGATCAATCTTTGAATACACCTGCGCCTGATCCAGAAATCGAAAGAACTCGATATTGCTGGCAAAGAACACAAATGTCGCGTTCACAAACGCCAGCAATTTTTTATCCGGCCGTTTGACCTGTCCGATGGCGTCCAGTTGACGCTGGCGAATCTCGTCAAACAGCCGTATGGCCGCATACACCAGCAAGGCGTCTTTGTCCTTGAAATAATTGTACAGCGTCCCCGTCGCCAGCTTGGCCGCCTGCGCGACCCGCTTGACCGTAAGCCCTTCAAGTCCATACTGCATAAGGACTTGAAGCACCGCCGCATAAACGGACTCCCGAATATACTGCTCCGTAAACACCTGTCGTTGTTTGGATAGTTGTCCCATTCATAACACCTAACGCGATACAGAAAATGAATAGCGGTTCACAATAATGAACCCTCATTCATCCGTCAAGAAAAAAAAAGAAATTCCGCATAAATGCAATGCCAATACAACTCAATCTCCTTAATCTTTTGCACCAAACTGCCGATAAAAACAGTATAGAAAGTGTTATTAGAGAGCGTTTATGCTGACCCATCAGGTACAATTGTTAAAACATAAGCTTGAGGAGGTTCCGCTCGGCAGGCCGGTGGCGCATTTTCTGGACTACCTGACGGTCGAGGCGGGGCTGTCGGCCAATACCCTGCTGGCTTATGGGCGGGACTTGGTCGGGTTTTGTGAGTATTGCGGCAGCAAGCACATCACGGACATCGGCGGCATTACCGCCATCACCGTCTATGGCTATATGCAGGAGCTTGCCCAGCGGGGGCTGAGCGAAAATTCCCAGAGCCGCTGCCTGGTGGCGATCAAGATGCTGCTGCGGTTCGGCCTGATGACCGGCGCAACGAGCGATGATTTTACCGATTCGCTAGAAGGCCCCAAGCTCTGGAAGCGGCTGCCGAGTGTGGCCGGACGGGATCAGGTGCTCAGCTTGCTCGACGCGCCGCAGCCGGACGACCCGTATTATCTGCGCGACAGGGCGATGCTGTTTGTGCTGTACGCCACCGGCGCGCGGGCCGGGGAGGTGGCCGGGATGAAGGTGCGGGATCTGAACCTCGACATCGGCTATGTGCGGTGCTTCGGCAAAGGCCGCAAAGAGCGAATCGTCCCGCTCGGCAGTGTCGCCGTCGGCTGTGTCCGGGCGTATCTGGCCGAGCTGCGTCCGCTGCTGGCCAAGCCGCACAGTCCCGAAACGCTTTTTTTGTCACGGACGGGCGAGGGGCTGGATCGTACCAATCTATGGCGGGTTGTCAAGAAATACGCTCAGCGTGCAGGAATGCCCAAAAAACTCACCGTCCATACCCTGCGGCACTGCTTTGCGACGCATCTGCTGGCAGGGGGGGCGGACCTGAGAAGCTTGCAGGAAATGCTCGGCCACGCCGACGTCCGCACCACGCAAATCTACACCCACGTCGATCAAGACCGGCTCAAATCCATCCACAAAAAATTCCACCCCCGCGCGTAACGATTGATTTTTGAATTGTAAAACGAAAGCCCGACGGGATTAAATCCGAAATCCGAAACAAATACGAATATTCCGCTATATCAACCCGGATTTCCCAAGTAAAACCGTGCAAAGTAATGAGATTATGATAGTATAGAGCCTATAGATGCAGTTAACACCATTTTTGACTGTTCTGATTTGGAGACCCCAATGGGTGAAACAAGCAAGATGCTCTGAGAGTCAGATTGGCAGGGTATGATGACACCCATGGTGCAGAGCGGCTGTCTGTTGACCCTGCCATGCGACAGATTGTAGGCGGGAGAGCAACTGGTTAAGTTCTACAACAAGCGTGGCACAGCAGAGCAGTGGATTAAGGAAGGCAAATACGCGTTTGGTTTTTTGATGAGGGAGACGGTTGGAGTCTGCCCAAAATCACCGGTCTACGGCATTTTTAAGGCCACGGGTTTAGATTTTGGCGGAAATATTCGTAAAATCGCAAGAAAAAGGTTTGATTTTTTGCACTCAGATAAAGATTTTGGTAGAATTGTCGAATTGGTATGCTTGGCGGCGTAGCCATGCTTTTATTATGGGAAATGTCAGATAATTGTATCTGCTTTGTTGCGACGATATGAAAAGCATTTTGGCATAAATACGAGAAAATATATTCGGTTTTAACTCGACATAAGGAATACAGATTTTCTAACTTTTTTAACAAGGGCAGAACTATGAAAAAGATGGCTATTCTACTGGTTTTAGGGATTACGGCTCTGGCAATGGCTCAGAACGAAGGCGCAGCCGCACCGGGCGGCGAGGCAGGACGCAGAGGAACACCCGGCGCAGGGGGGCTAGGAACTCCCGGTGGTCCCGGCGTAGGCCGGAGAGGCCGCCCCCAGCAAGTGCATAAGTATGAAGGTCTTGCTTTGACGCCTCCGATGGGATGGAATACATGGAATACCTTCGGGTGCAACATAAATGAGGATTTGATCAAAGAAACCGCGCAAATCATTGCCGCCAGCGGCTTAAAAGATGCCGGTTATGTTTACATTGTTCTCGATGACTGCTGGATGACACGGCAGCGAGATGAGAACGGTCAACTTGTCGCTGATCCGGCGAAATTCCCAAGCGGCATGAAGGCTTTGGGCGATTATATTCACGACCTGGGCCTGAAGTTTGGGATCTACAATTGTGCGGGAACACGGACGTGCGCGGGCTATCCCGGCGGCCGCGGTCACGAATTTGAGGACGCCCGTCTGTACGCATCCTGGGGTGTGGATTATGTCAAGTATGACTGGTGCAATACCGGCACCGCAAACGCTCAGGAGACGTATAAGACGTTCGGCGATGCTTTACTAGCCACGGGCAGGCCGATGATCCTGAGCATGTGCGAATGGGGCAGAAACGAACCATGGACGTTTGCACGTCCCATCGCCCAGCTATGGCGGACAACAGGCGACATAACCGATAAATATTCGACCGGTACGCGGGGCACCGGCGGCTACAATAACGGCTGGAAGGATATTCTCGACCGGCAGGCGGAACTGAAACTGGAGCAATATGCAGGACCTGACCACTGGAATGACCCGGATATGCTGGAAGTCGGCAATCGGGGGCTGACGGTCGCCGAATCGAGAGCGCATTTCAGTTTCTGGTGCATTCTTGCTTCCCCACTAATGATGGGGCACGATGTTCGCCAGATGAAGGACGATATTCTCAATATTTTAACCAATAAGGAAGTGATCGCGGTCAATCAGGATGTTCTTGGCAAGCAGGGGTACCGGGTGATCGATGAGACCGGCCGTGAAGTCTGGATCAAGGAGCTTTCCAACGGCGACTGGGCAGTGTGCATGCTCAACGATAGTGCTGCTGATGCCGAAATGTCGCTTAAATGGAGTGAAATTGAGGCCCTGGGCGGCAAAACATACAAGGTCCGCGACCTCTGGGCGAAAAAGGATTTTGGCACAACCGCTAAAGATTACTCGGGTAAAATTGGGACACATGATGTTGCTCTTTTTAGACTAAGTCCCGTCAATTAAAATCCTGTCTATTTAACCGTTTAAAAAGCCGATTCATAAACATGAATCGGCTTTTTTTACCGTCTTGAACCACCGACTTTCAGGATCAAATGTTCAAAACAGGGACATAATCCCATGCGCCGGGCGCGTAGGATGAAAACGATGTTTGATTATTTTGTCATTGTGATTTTGAATTTGTTTCGGGTTTCGACATTTGATATTCGGATTTGAATTCTCGTGTTCGGTTTTTTGTTAAAAGACCACTAAAGATCAGACACCCTCGCGGGATACTTCGATGTGTTTGCCGAAAGTGCTGTCGTCGCGTTCGGCAAAGTCCTGCCGATAGTGGACGCCCCGTGATTCCTGCCGCTGGAGGGCGGATTGCGCCATCTGCAGGGCAACGGTTAGCATATTCTGGCACTCCCAGCCGAACGGCGCGGCAAAGACCTTGTCCATCACATACCGCTGCCAAAAGCGGATGATCTCCTGTGCCTCGACCAGCGGCTGGGCCTGCCTCGTGATGCCGACGTTGCGCCACATCAGGGCGCGAAGGGCGTTGCGAACATCCTCGGCGTCCAGACGGCTGCGGTCGGAGACCGGGATTTCCACGACCATCCGGCGGTGTTCGGCGCGATGCCCCGCTTTGACCCACGCGGCCGCCGAGCGCCCCGCCAGCTTGCCATAGACCAGCCCTTCCAGCAGCGAGTTGCTGCCGAGGCGGTTGGCCCCGTGCAGGCCGGTCGAGGCGACCTCGCCGCAGGCAAACAGTCCGGGCACGGTCGTCGCGGCGGC
Source organism: Phycisphaerae bacterium (assembly GCA_012729675.1). Taxonomy (GTDB): domain Bacteria; phylum Planctomycetota; class Phycisphaerae; order Sedimentisphaerales; family Anaerohalosphaeraceae; genus T3Sed10-213. The sequence continues at coordinate 37,640 of JAAYCR010000031.1, forward strand.
CACATCCGTCTTGACCCCGCCAATCATATAGTGAGCGCTGGGGCGGACGGGAATCAGGTCGGCGGACACATCGATGTCGAAACTTTCGCACAATTCGCTGATCAGCGGAAACCGCCGCTGAAAGTGTGCCTTGTCAAAATGCCGGATGTCCAGATAGACGTGCGTCGTTTTGGTCTTGAGCATCCGGTCGAGGATCGCCCGGCTGACCACGTCGCGCGGGGCCAGCTCGGCCGACGGGTGATACGCCTTCATAAACGCCTCGCCGCCGGCGTCGCGCAGGATGGCGCCTTCGCCGCGCAGCGTCTCGGTCACGAGGGCACGCGACGCCCCGGCGATATACAGCGTCGTCGGGTGAAACTGCATAAATTCCATATCTCGCAGCACCGCCCCGGCGCGGTAGGCCATCGCGTGGCCGTCGGCGGTGGCGCAGTCGGGATTGGTCGTCTCACGATACAGCCGCCCCGCTCCGCCGGTGGCCAGAACGGTCGCCCCGGCCCAGATGATCTGCAGCGAGCCGGAGGGCTTGAGGCCAATCGCCCCGATGCAGCGGCCGGAGTCGTCCGTCAGCAGGTCGATGGTGAAAAAGTTTTCCATGATGTGGATGGTCGGCGTCTGGCGGGCTTTGCGGACGAGGGCCTCGGCGATGGCCCGGCCAGTGGAGTCGCCGCGCGAGTGGATGATGCGGGCGTGGCTGTGGCCGCCTTCACGGCCGATGTCGATGTGGCCTTCGACGCGGTCGAACATCGTGCCCCAGGCGTCCAGCTGATGGATCAGTGCCGGGCCTTCCTTGACGACCCGCTCGACGACGCCGCGGTCGCACAGGCCGCAGCCGGTGGCCAGCGTGTCCTCGACGTGGCTGTCAAAGCTGTCCTCGGCCGCCAGCACCGAGGCGATGCCGCCCTGGGCGTTCCAGGTGTTGCTGTCGCTGAAGGTGCCTTTGCAGACCAGCATCACGCTGCCCGACTCGCCCGCCTCCAGCGCCGCACGCAGCCCCGCAATCCCCGCCCCGATCACCAGACAGTCCGTAAACACCTGCTGCGTCGTGGTCGTATCAATCCCCGTCAAATACCGTCGTAAATCCGCATGTCGTGTCGGCATCACAGTTACCTTTAAAGTTAAAATCCAAAATGTAAAACCAAAACTTCAAATTCAAAAACAGCGGTTAAAGAATTATTGTTGTCAGCTTTTGCTCAAAGCGTCCCAGTCGCACAGGCTTATCGCTTCGAGGACGGCGTCGCCGAGGCGAAGGTGTTCGACGCTGCTGAGGTCGTCGTAGGGGACGACGGTCAGGACGTTTGTCCGGCCGCATCGGGCGATGACGTTCGAGGCGGTTTCTTCGGGAATCTCCGCCGTAGCGGCATTGTACCCGTTGATGACCACGCCCGCAACAGGCAATCCGGCCGCCCGCACTGCCGCCAGGGTCAGGAGGGTGTGGTTGATCGTCCCCAGGCCGGGGCGGGCGACGATGACCGTCGGCAAATCCAGCCGCGCGGCCACGTCGAGAATCGTCACGTCCTCGGCCAGCGGCACCAGCGCCCCGCCGATGCCCTCGACCAGCACCACGTCGCAGGTCTGGGCCAGAAAGCCAAACGCGGCGGCGATGGCCTCAAAATCGACAGGCTTTCGCTCGATCTCGGCACAGACCATCGGCGCCGCCGGCGTCTTGTAGCAGACCGGCGTGATGACCGACAGCGGGTAGTCCGTCTCGGCGCAGGCCGCCAGAAACTCGGCGTCGGCGCTGACCAGTCCCTCCCGATCGCGCCGACACCCGCTGGCCACGGGCTTGAGAACGCCGACTTTCTTGCCCGCCTCCCGCAGCAGCCGCGCAATCGCCCCGGTCACCAGCGTCTTGCCGACCGCCGTATCCGTGGCCGTAATAAACAACCCCGCCCCCTTGGGCAAGTCCCGAAACACATCAGACCATGTTGTCATCCATCATACTCCATAAAAATGAATCAAAGCCCCAGCCGCATCCGCGGCCGGATAGCGATTTCGCACCGAAGGTACAATATCCCTTGGCCCAAGGCAACGCCCTGGGAACCCGTCCTCTCTTCAACCCACCGCTCTGAAAGAGCAGCATACTATCCTGCCCGTAAACCGTACCGCCGGCATCCTGTCGGCACATGCCCGTCAATCCACCACCCCGGCACCCACAAGCTGCGCTTGAAGGTGCCACACTTTCAATTGACTATTATTTATTGACTATTGACTATTAGGCAAGGTTGCAGAGGCCACCCGTCGCTCTGAAAGAGCAGCATACTATCCTGCCCGTAAACCGTACTGCCGGCATCCTGTCGGCACACGCCCGTCAATCCACCACCTTGGCACCCACAAGCTGCGCTTGAAGGTGCCACACTTTCAATTGACTATTGTTTATTGACTATTGACTATTGGGCAAGGTTGCAGAGGCCACCCGTCGAGGCCATCCGTCGTTTTACTTTTCGGGATAGCTGCAAAGGGGGATCGTACTGCTGAACGTGAGTAACATTGAATTTTTCAGTAATGGCCGCAGGTACTTAATATCTTCTCGATCTAAACCATCATAGATATGCTCGACGAAACAGGCTGCAAGAATGCTTATCATATCTTCTCTACCTTCCTTAATGATCCAACTGGAAAACTGTATAATCCTTTTTGTTAATGTCGTGTTACGTTGTTTAATGCTCTCTTGATATACCTCTCTCAAGCATAATAAAGCATGGGCCTGTGAGAATTCCCAACCATCCTTTTGTACCTGTTTAAAGACTTCGGGTAATTCTTCCTGAAGTTTTAATCGCCATTTTGCCATTTTGCATTCGTTTCATTTACGTAAACTTTCGCATGTTTCTTAAAATATTAAGCGACGGGTAGCCTCTGCAAACTTGATAAATAGTCAATCGTCATTAAACAATAGTCAATTGAAAGTGTGGCACCTTCAAGCGCAGCTTGTGGGTGCGGGGTGTCTCTGTGCTGTTCAATTGTGCTCATCCTTTTCACCTCTGTAAAGATGTCTTGGGCTCTCTGCCGCCTCGTCGCGCGCCGCGGGCGGCCGGATTATACATCCCCCCTCAACTAAAACCAGTGAATTTCGACCCAATAAGCAATAAGGAATAATCATTAAACAATTACAATACAATCTTCCCCAAAATCCTCAACACCTTTTTTCGCACGATATCCCCCGCGGCCGCGGCGTCTCAAATCCAATCGTCCCTCGTCAATCCATTTCCCCGTGATACCCCTATTTGCTGTTCTCGCTGGGTATGCGGTTGGAGAGACGGGCGTGTTTATTTTAGTGTACATTTATCGGTTTTTGTAGCTGTTTTGCGAAAGAGGCTTGACAGGAATGGGGCTTATTCTTATCATAAGCAGAAGTGATTAATATTCAAGAGGTTCTGTCAACAAGCCGATATAAATAGATGGAAACGATAGTGTTATGGCAGCGAAAAAGATTCAGGTAACCCAGGTTGATCATGAGCGGTTGACGCGGCTGATCGATTCGACGCGGAATGTCTCCACGCAGGATCAGGCCTTTTTGGACAAACTTCGCACAGAACTGGTTCGCGCCCGGATTATTTCATCCAAGCGCGTCAAGCCCGACGTGGTGACGATGAACTCAACGATCAAGCTCCGCGATCTTGACAATGGCGAACTGCACGAATACCAACTGGTGTATCCGCAGGACGCCGACCCGGAGAACAATAAGCTGTCAATTTTGGCTCCGGTGGGTACGGCGCTGCTGGGGTTCAGTGTCGGGGATACGGTGGAATGGCCGGTGCCCGCGGGCCTGCGCCATTTGAAGATCGAGGAGATCATTTATCAGCCTGAGTCGGCCGGGGATTATACCCTTTGAAATAAGGACAGCGGCTTATGCTGTATACGGCCAGACAAATGAAACCGCCGACGATTTGGGAATCGCTCAAGCAGCGGTTCTTTACGGCGGATGCGGGTGAGATTCGGATTTTTTCCGAGATTGACTACTATCGCCTGCAGGGATTGTTGACCAAACAGCACCTGACGGCCATTGCAGGGTTTGCCGTTCAATTGCGGCAACTACGGCGGCTGCTGGATCAGGGGGTTCTGTATCCGTGCAAGGCCGTGCCGTCCGATCTGATGACGATGAACACTACCGCGCTGTTGCGTTCGCGTCGCGGCACGGGCTTTGAGGTACAATTAGTCTATCCGCGCGAAGCCGATCGCAAGGCGCGAAAGGTTTCGGTTTTGTCGGTACTGGGACTTGCCCTCATCGGCAAGGCGGAGGGCGATCTTGTTTCAGACAATATGGTCATCGAAAAAATACTCTTCCAGCCGGAGAGCCGCGGCAACTATTACCTGTGAGCGGGCGATCGTTTTTTATGATTTTTGTTGCATTTGGGGGCGGGCGTTGGGTACAATAAATTAGATGATGTGTAACGGAACAATTCGGGTGTGCGTAAAAGCCGACATGGTGGGTCGGATTATTCTGCGCCTGTGCGGCGCATAAGACACTCAAAATCCTCTCTAAACCCATCTATTTTTCAGTTTCCAGTGGAAATCTGCGCTCGAAATGCGCATAATATGCGGTTTGTTTATTGATAATGCGGAGAACGATTATGTCAGCAGAAAAGGTCATCATTTTTGATACGACGCTTCGGGACGGCGAGCAGTCGCCGGGGGCGGCGTTGTCGATCAGTGAAAAGCTCGAAATCGCGCACCAATTGGCAAAATTGGGGATTGACGTGATTGAGGCGGGGTTTCCGGTGTCGTCGCCGGCCCAGTATGAGGCGACTAAGCTGTGCGCCGAGCAGGTGTCCGGGCCGGTGATCTGCGCGCTGGCGCGGGCCAACCAGAAGGATATCGACGCAGCGGGCAAGGCGATTGCGCCGGCGGCCAAGAAGCGTATCCATACGTTTATTGCGACCAGCCCGATTCACATGGAGTACAAGCTCCGCAAAAAGCCCGATCAGGTGCTGAAAATGGCGATTGAGGCGATCCAGATGGCCCGCCAGTACACCGACGACGTGGAGTTTTCGCCGGAGGACGCCTGCCGCAGCGAGATGAGCTTTCTGTACGAGATTCTGGAGGCGGTCATCGAGGCGGGGGCGACGACGCTGAATATCCCGGATACGGTGGGGTATGTCCTGCCGTATGAGTACGGGCAGATCATCGCCAACCTCAAGCAGAACGTCCGCGGCGTTGAGAAGGCGGTGCTGAGTACGCACTGTCATAACGACCTCGGCGTGGCGACAGCCAACTCGCTGGCGGGGGTGCGGAACGGGGCGCGTCAGATTGAGTGTACGATCAACGGCATCGGCGAACGGGCGGGGAATGCGGCGATGGAAGAGGTCGTGATGGCGCTTCATACGCGGCAGGACTTTTTTGAGCATGTGACGACGAACATTCAGACGCGGGAGATCTTTCGGACCAGCCAGTTGGTGTCGCAATTGACGGGGTTTGTGATTCAGCCGAACAAGGCGATTGTCGGCAAGAATGCCTTTGCGCACGAGTCGGGGATTCATGTGGATGGGATTCTCAAGCATCGCGAGACCTACGAGATTATGACGCCTGAGGTGATCGGGTTGAGCGGCTCGACGATGGTGCTGGGACGGCATTCGGGGCGGGCCGGGTTTATCGACCGCTGCCGGCAGTTGGGGTATAATCTGTCCGATGACGAGATACAGGCGGCGTACGAGAAGTTTCTGGAGATTGCTGACAAGAAGAAAGAAATCTTCGACGAGGACATCGCCGCGATCATCAATGATGAGGTGCGGACGGTCAGCCAGACGTATGTGCTGGAGTATCTGAATGTGACCAGCGGGACGGGGACGATCCCGACCGGGACGGTGCGGATTCGCACGCAGGACGGGGCGGTGCATCAAGCGGCGGCCTGCGGCGACGGGCCGGTGGATGCGGCGTATGAGGCGATCCGGCTCGCGACGGGGCAGACGCCGCAGTTGGAGCATTATACGATGCGGGCGATCACCGGCGGCAAAGAGGCGATGGGCGAGGCGAATGTGCGTGTCAAAGGCGCCGACGGCCGGACGTATATCGGCCGGGGCGTTTCTACGGACATCGTCGAGGCCAGCGCCAAGGCTTATCTGGACGCGATCAACCGGATCGCGTCATGCATCGGAACGAATACTGGTGATAAAGCAAACCTGTAGCCGAGAAAGCACTAAATCATAAGCACTAAATTCTAAACAAATTTGGAAACATAAAAAATTGGGAAATAGAAAACAAAATTCCAAAACGTATGATCTTGAAGAACGGACTTTGAAATCTGCAAAGACAGTTCGGGAGTTTGTGCGGGAGTTTCCGAAGGATTTTGCGGCTTATGATGACATCAAACAGCTTCTTCGTTCCAGCGGATCGGTGGGTGCGAATTATATTGAGGCCAATAATGCATTGAGCAAAAAAGACTTTCAGATGCGGATCAAGATATGCAAAAAGGAGGCCAAAGAAAGCGCTTATTGGCTGGAGTTGCTTGAAGCGTCGAATAACGCAATGGAACAGCGGTGTCATGATCTAAAAAAGGAATCCGAAGAATTGGTCTATATTTTTGCCGCCATTCTTCGTAACAGTCAATAGTGGTTTTTATATTTTTGAGTTTTGTATTTTGAAATTGTTTAGAATTTAGTGCTTAACATTTAGTGCTTGTTTAAAATTTGGTGCTTAGAATATAGGATTTATGATCATGGGAATGACGATTACTGAAAAGATATTTGCCCGTGCGGCAGGGAAAACCGCGGTCAAGGCGGGCGATCTGGTGAATGCGAACATTGATGTGGTGATGTGTCACGATGTGACGACGCCGCCGGCGATCTCGATGCTTAAAGAACACGGGATCGACAAGGTGTTTGATGTCAACAAGATCGTGGTAACGCCCGATCACTTTCAGCCGGCCAAGGATATCGCCAGCGCCGAGCTGCACAAGCGGCTGGACACGTGGGCCAAAGAAAAGAAGTTGCCCTATTACTACAAGCTGGGCAGAGCGGGCGTCTGCCATGCGCTGCTGCCGGAGCAGGGGCATATCCGACCCGGTGAGGTGATCGTCGGCGGCGACTCGCATACCTGCACCTACGGCGCGTTCGGAGCGTTTTCGACCGGCGTCGGCTCGACCGATCTGGCGGCGGCGATTGCGACGGGCATCCTGTGGTTTAAGGTGCCGGCGTCGATGCGGTTTACGCTGAACGGGTCGTTCCGGAAGGGCGTCTATAGCAAGGACGTGATTCTTGAGGTGATTCGCCGCATAGGGACGGACGGGGCGTTGTACAAGGCGATTGAGTTTGTCGGGCCGGCACTCAAAGAGATGACGATGGAAGGCCGGATGACGATTACGAACATGGCCATCGAGGCCGGCGGCAAGAGCGGCATCATCGGCGTTGACGCAACGACCAGGGCATATCTGGACGGACGGCTCAAGGGCATGACCGAGTACACGGTGTTTGAGTCGGACGCGGACGCGGCGTATGTGCATGAGGATACCGTCGATTGTTCGAGGCTGGAGCCGATGGTGGCGTTTCCGCATCTGCCCAGCAACGGCAAGCCGATCGGCGAGTGCAAAGGGCTGGCGATGGACCAGTGCTATATCGGAAGCTGCACCAACGGGCGGATCGAGGATCTGCGGATCGCCGCGACCATTATGAAAGGCAAAGAGGTCAGGATTCGCACGATTGTCGTGCCGGCGACGCCGGAAATCTGGAAGCAGGCGATTGATGAAGGGTTGGCGGAAATCTTTTATAACGCCGGCTGCGTGGTCAGTGCGCCGACGTGCGGGGCGTGTCTGGGCGGGTTTATGGGCATTCTTGCGGCGGGCGACAAGTGCATCAGCACGACCAACCGCAACTTCGTCGGTCGGATGGGCAGCCCCAAGTCGGAAGTCTATCTGGCCAGCCCCGCCACCGCCGCGGCGAGCGCCGTTGAGGGAAAGTTGGCCGATTGCAGAAACTATTTGTAACCATGAAGCACATGAAGAGCATGAAGTTTTTTTAATATTTTTATCTTCATGTCCTTCCTGCTCTTCATGGTTAAATTGAAATTTGCGTAATTCGCGGTTTGTTCAGGAGATTTTTTGATGGCTAAGGCACATGTGTATAAACGGGATCATGTTAATACGGACGAGATTATTCCGGCGCGGTATTTGAATACGGATGATGCGGCGGTATTGGCAGCGCACTGTATGGAAGACCTGGATACGGGGTTTGTCAAAAAATGTCAGCCGGGCGATGTGATCGTCTGCGGGGACGACTTTGGCTGCGGGTCGAGCCGCGAGCATGCGGTCTGGGCGATCCAGGGGGCGAAGGTCGGGGCGGTGATTGCGCATTCGTTTGCGCGGATTTATTACCGCAACTGCATCAACTGCGGATTTTACCCCATCGAGCTGCACGGGGCACTGGAAAAGATCAATGACGGCGACGAGCTGGAAATCGACTACAGAGGCGGCACGATTGCCAATAAGACACAGGGAACGACGATTGCGTTTACGCCGCTGCCGGAGTTCGCTCTGGAAATCGTCAACGATGGAGGCTTACTGGAACACATTAAAAGGAAAAAGTGAAAAGGCAAAAGGTAAAATGACAAGTGAAAAGGAAAAATCAACAACGAAGTCGATGATGTTTTCCGTGAAAGGCAAGGTGGTTCTTTTTGGCCTGACCTTTCTGGCCATGGCCCTTTCCGCTTACGAACTGTGGGAGCTTTTTCGCGGACCGCTGGAATGGTGGAACGTAATTGAAGTTGTCTTTGGTGTCGCGTTGTGCGTTGTACTGGTTTGGATAACTATTCGGGTTTTGACATCTCCAATAAACAACAAATAAGATTATGCAGAAGAGTAGAAAAAAAAAAGGAAAAAGTGAAAAGGCAAAAGGTAAAATGACAAGTGAAAGGGAAAAATTTGTCGCCGCCTTAAAGAAACGGCTCTATCAGTTTGTTTTGAAATTGATTGAGTTTCTTGATGAGTTACCCGGCGACAGTGTTTCCAGGCGAATCGGCGACCAGTTGTTCAGAAGCGGCAGCAGCGTATTAGCCAATTATGTTGAGGGACAGTCTGCGAGCAGCAAAAAGGAGTTTACAAATTTTCTGTCCATTTCGCTGAAGTCCGCCAATGAAAGTAAAATGTGGGTCGCACTGCTGCGCGACAGCAAACGCACGACGCCCCAGAAGACAGCATGGTTTTTAAGCGAATTGGACGAAATCTCAAAGATACTTGCTTCCAGTATCCTGCGGTGCAAAGGCAAGCGGTAATTTAACCTTTTTCCCTGTACTTTTGCCTTTTGCCCTTTACCTTTTGACTTATGAAAATAATGAAACAACTACTTTTGAAAGGATAACCAAGGAATGAAGACGTACAAGATTGCGATTATCGGCGGGGACGGCACGGGACCGGAAGTGACGGCGGAGGCGGTGAAGGTAATGGATGTGGTCAGCGCCAAATTCGGGTTCAAGGTTGAAAAGAACTATTTTGATTTCGGCGGCGAGCGGTACAAACGCACCGGTGAGATTCTGCCGGACGACGGCGTGGCCGATCTGAAAAAGCACGATGCGATTCTTTTGGGTGCGATCGGGCATCCGGATGTCAAGCCGGGCATTCTTGAAAAAGGTCTGCTGCTTCGGATGCGGTTTGAATTGGATCAATACATCAACCTGCGTCCAGTGCGTCTGTTGCCGGGCGTCGAGACGCCGTTGAAGGACAAAGGCCCTAAAGAGATCGATTATGTCGTGGTGCGTGAAAATTCCGGAGATATCTACACCGGCTCAGGCGGTCTGATGATGAAGGATACGCCGCACGAAGTGGCGACCCAGACCGCCGTCTATTCACGCTTCCAGGTGGATCGCGCTCTGCGGTACGCTTTTGAGTTCGCCCGAAAGCACGGCAAGAAAGCCCGCGGCGTCGGCAAAGACAACACCCTCGGCCTGGTCGGCAAGACCAACGTGCTGACGTTTGTCTATGACCTGTGGGAACGGGCGTTCCACGAGATGGGCGAGAAGGAGTATCCGGACATCCGCCGCGACTATTATCATGTCGATGCGACCTGTATGTGGATGGTCAAAAGCCCGGAATGGTTTGACGTACTGGTGACGGGCAACCTGTTCGGCGATATCATTACCGACCTGGGCGCGATCACGCAGGGCGGTATGGGCATCGCCGCCGGCGGCAACATCAACCCCGAAGGCGTCTCGATGTTCGAACCCATCGGCGGCAGCGCACCCAAATACACCGGTATGGGCGTGATCAATCCGCTGGCCGCGATCTGTGCGATGCAGATGATGCTCGAAACGCTTGGCGAAGAAAAGGCCGCCGCCAAGATTGATGCGGCCGTGCGACATGTCACCGCCAACAAGCTTAAATCCATGGCCGCCGGAAAGATGGGTTATACGACCAGTCAGGTCGGGGATATGGTGGCTCAGCACGTGGCCGACTGATACAGATGATTCATATAGGGATGGCGTCAATCTCGGCCCATCCCTGTTTATTTCTGCGTTGGGATCGATGTTGAATCCTTTTGTGGTTTCGGCTATAACGAGTGAATAAATGCAAAAGGCACGAGGTTAATTAAATGCTGGAAATATCGGAATTACGCGGTTGTTTGGAGGAGTTGGAGGCCCGGGTCGCTGAGATTCGGGACTGGCTTTGACTTACCGACCAAGCAGTCTGTCCGGGCGGAATTAGAGCAGGTGATGTCCCAGCCGGGGTTTTGGGATAACCCCGACAAGGCCAAGGGCGTGGTCACACAGATCAGTGCCCTGAAGGCGATTGTTGAGCCGGTGGTCAAGCTGGAAAAGGCGGTTGCCGACGCGATGGATTTGTTTGCGCTGGCCGAGATGGAAAAGGATGTCGAGACGCTGGCGGCGGTTGAGGTCGAGCTGCCGGGGTTGCAGGCCGAGTGCGACCGGATCGAAATTACCGGGATGCTCAGCGGGGCGGACGATATGCGGGGGTGTTTTTTCAGCATTCACGCCGGGGCCGGCGGTACGGAAAGCTGCGATTGGGCGGCGATGCTGCTGCGGATGTACACGCGGTATTTTGACGAGAACGGCTATTCCTTCGAGCAGATGGATATCACCGAGGGCGAAGAGGCGGGGATTCGGTCGATTACGCTGCGGGTCAGCGGGCCGTTTGCGTTCGGCAAGCTCTCGTGCGAGACGGGTGTGCATCGGCTGGTGCGGATTAGTCCCTTTGATTCGCAGGGGCGGCGGCATACGAGCTTTGCGGCGGTGGATGTGATCCCGGAATACGATGAGGATGTCGAGATCGAGATCAAGGATGACGAGATTCGGCTGGATACGTATCGCGCCGGCGGGGCGGGGGGGCAGCATGTCAACAAGACCAGTTCGGCGGTGCGCATTACGCATTTGCCGACGGGCATCGTCGTGCAGTGTCAGAACGACCGCAGCCAGCACAAAAACCGGGCTGAGGCGTTCCGGATGCTCAAGAGCCGGTTGTATATGCTCCAGCAGCAGAAACGCGACGCCGAGACCGCCAAGCTTTACAGCGCCAAAGGCGAGATCGCCTGGGGCAACCAGATTCGCAGCTATGTGCTTCAGCCGTATCAGATGATCAAGGACCACCGGACGGATTTTCAGAGCGGCAATGTCAATGCGGTGCTGGATGGGGATATTGAGGCGTTTATTGAAAATTACCTTCGGCATCGGGCGCAGAAGAAAAATTCTAAATCCTAAGCACAGTGGATCTTTTAAAATGTAACCGAACATAGACATTCAAATTCGAATATCGAATATCGAAATCCGAAACAAATCCGAATGTCCAAAATACAAAATGTTCAAAACAAGGATGGCGGCTATGAAGAATCGGATAATCGACGTGCAGGTGAAGGTTCGGCGGGCGGATGCGGCGCAGGTCAAGGCAGATGTACTGGCGCTGGGGGTGTTTGAGGAGGGGTGCTGTTGTGCGGCGTGTTCGGCGATCAATTCGGCGCTGGGCGATCCGGTCGGGCGGCTCAAAACTCTGGGCGATTTTGACGGCAAGGCACAGACGACGGCGATGGTGTATGCCGACGGCAAGGCCGCGGCGCGTCGGGTGTTGCTGGTGGGGTTGGGGGCGCGTGCCCAATGCGACGGGCCGGCGTTGTTCAAAGCCGCGGCGCTGGCGGCGTCGAAGGCGGTGGAGTTGAAGGCCGCTTCGCTTGGGCTGCTGTTGTACTGCGGCGAGGGCAAGGATGCGGCGGTTTCGCTGGCGGCGGCCGGACAGGCGATGGCCGAGGGGGTCTATTTCGGGGCGTATCGGTATGATGAGTATATGGACGCGGCGGCCAAAAAGCGGGCGGCGAAGTTGGCGGCGACGATTCTAACGGGGGATGCGACGGTTGCGGCTACTTTGACCAAGGGCGCGGCGGTCGGGGTTGTGACGGGGGCGGCGCAGATGTATGCGCGGACGATTGCCAATCGCCCGGCCAATGTGGTGACGCCTGCGTCGCTGGCGGCCGAGGCCAAGAAACTGGCCGCGTCGGTGCCGTCACTGCGGTGTACGGTGCTGGACGATAAGCAGCTTACAGCCAAAAAGATGGGCGGGATTTTGGCGGTTGGACAGGGTTCGGTCAATCCGCCCCGGCTGATTGTCTTGCAGTATAAGGCGTTGGGGGCGACGACCAAAACGCCGACGGTCGGGTTGGTGGGCAAGGCGATCACGTTTGATTCCGGCGGCATCTCGCTCAAACCCGGCGAGGGGATGCAGGATATGAAGTTCGACAAGTCCGGCGGGATTGCCGTGTTGGGGGCGATGCGGGCGATCGCGCAGCTTAGGCCGAAGGTCAACGTCATAGGTCTGATTCCGTCGGCGGAAAATATGCCCGGCGGCAAGAGCTATCGGCCGGGGGATATTGTGACGACCTACAGCGGCAAGACGGTGGAGATTCAAAACACCGACGCCGAAGGGCGGATGATTTTGTGCGATGCGATTGCGTATGCCAAAGAGTTAGGGTGCAAAACGATTGTGGATATCGCGACGCTGACGGGGGCGTGCGTGGTGGCTATCGGGACCAAACGCGCCGGTGTGATGAGCAATGATGAAACACTGGTCGAGCGGCTCAAGGCGGCCTCGGCGCTGACGGGCGAGCGGGTGTGGCATCTGCCGTGCGATGACGAGTTTGTCGAGGCGATGAAGAGCAAGGTCGCCGATCTGAAAAACACCGGGGGCAAGTGGGGCGGGGCGTGCACGGCGGCGGGATTCTTGAGTCAGTTTGCCGACGGCACGAAATGGGCGCATATCGATATCGCCGGCGTGGGTGTGTGGGGCGCAGATGAAAAGGATGCGCCCGGATCCATCGGCTTCGGCGTGCGGCTGTTGGCGGCGTTTGTGATAGAAGGAGTCAGAAGTCGGGAGCCAGGAGTCAGAACCCGAAAGACTTAGGAGTTTAGCGATGGCCAACCGTGTTGCCGCAATCAACGACCTGCTGAAAGACAAGGGGGGGATGGGTTTTTTTGTCGAGGGGTTTGCGTGGCGCGAGGAGTTGCTGCTGTATGGACTTGCGGTGCCGATTGGAGCTCCAAAACGGCGGATAGGATTTAGTTGAATTCGACGGTTTTGAGGTTAGAATGAGAGTTTAGAACATCAACTTTTTTTGCTTCCATGAAAGGCGGTCTGTTGTTATTTTTAAAAAGGAAATTAGCCGAGCAAACGATCATCCTGATCAGCATCTCCAAGTGGATTTTGCTGGCCGCGGTTGTCGGTGCGATGATCGGGATTTCGACGACGCTTTTTCTCAAGCTGCTCAACTGGTCCATCGCCTTTGCCGGGCAGTACCGATATTTTTTCCTGCTCATGCCGGTTGCCTTTCATGTCAGTGTTCTGATGATCAAATACCTGGCCCCGCAGGCCGAAGGGCACGGCACTGAAAAGATTATTGACGCCGTGCACCGGCATTCGGGCAAGATTCGCCTGGCCGTGGTGCCCGTCAAGCTGGTGACCACCGTCATCACGATTGCCCTGGGCGGGTCGGCCGGCAAAGAGGGGCCTGCCGCCCAGATCGGTGCGGCGCTGGCCTCCGGCTTTTCCGATTTGTTAAAGTTTGACGACAGCGACCGCAAAAAGCTGGTGATCTGCGGCATCAGCGCCGGTTTCGGGGCAGTGTTCGGCACACCCATCAGCGGCGCGGTGTTTGGCATCGAAGTGCTGTTTGCCGGGTTTATGATGTACGACGTTCTTCTGCCGTCCTTTATCGCGGCCATTACCGCCTCTGTGGCCGCATCGGCGTTGGGGATGGTGTATTTTTATAACCCTTTCGGGGACGTGCCGGCGTTTAGTCTGTTCTTTTTTCTCAAACTCATTGCCGCAGGCGTCCTCTTTGGGGTGGTGTCCATGCTGCTGATCGAGATGATGGATATATGCCACAAGCTGGCCGGGAAGCTGCGCCCGCTGTTGCGGCCGTTGGTAGGGGGCGTTTTGCTGATCGGGCTGACCTTTCTGTTCTCACGCGATTATCTGGGGCTTGGCGTTTCTACCATTGAGTCCACCCTGACCGGCGTCCAGATTGTCTGGTACGCCTTTCTGTTGAAGATTGTGTTTACCGCCGTGACCCTTGGTTTCGGCGGCAGCGGCGGCATTATTACCCCGATCTTTTTTATCGGCGCGGTGTCCGGCAGTGCAATCGGGCGGCTTTTTGGTGTAGATACCTCTGTTTTTGCCGCGATCGGCCTGGTCAGCCTGCTTGCCGGCTGTGCCAACACCCCCATCAGTGCGATTATTATGTCCATCGAACTGTTCGGCCCCCAACTGGCCCCTTATGCGGCGGTGGCTTGCATTATCAGCTTCTTGATGACCGGCCACCGCAGTGTCTATCCCAGCCAGATATTGTCCATCCGAAAATCGGCGTCCATCCACGTTGATCTCGGCAAGAACATCGCCGATTCGATTGCATTTGCCCAGCCGCGACAAAAAAGCCTCAGCAGTTATTTGATAAAAGCCGTCCGAGCGTGCGGCGAATCATTGCGCAGACGGAAACGTTGACATGCGATACTGACTGTTTTGGGGGCAGCTTCCTGTGTCCAGATGCCAGCAACCGGTGCTGGAATAGAGAGCTACGATTCATTTCTTTCGGGGGAATTGGGTTTGTTTGTTCAGAAGCTTTGTAACCATCGAGGATACTGAGGATGCCGAGGTCATAGTGCTGTTTTGAATTCTAAATTCTAAACTTTGAATTGTGAGAAGCACTATAATATGGCGCGCAACACTTCCTCTTGCAACCAGCCCGTCTTTAATGGCCGACGAATCGATGGGCTATTGCTTTGTTTAATTCAGTTCTTACAGCGAACGACGGCGACGCAGGAAACCAACCAAAGTCGTGCCGATCCCGGCCAGCAGGATCGCACCCGGTGCGGGAACAACCACCGGTGCTGCTGCTTGTTCGACAAGCGTAGTACTATTGTATGTGGCGGACAGGGTACTTGTCAGCACTGTCGTGTAATCCAGCCAGTCAAAGCAGTAGTCGTGCCGGAACGTGATGGACGCCGTCGTCGGCGTTGAGGCCAGAAACGCGGTCAACATCGCCTCGTTGTCCGCGCTGGAAAACACCGTTTCGTTGGAGGTCAGTATTCCCAGCTCTTCCCCATTCAGTATGATCGAAATATTGTCATCCCATGCGTTGAAGTCTTTGACCTTAATGGTCAGGGTGGCATCGGTGATCTCACCGAGCGCCTCTTCAGGCACTTGGTGATGCCACGTCGTGCTGTCGCTCCAAGACCCCAGAACAGTGTCCCAGATTGTGACGTTGATGTTCTGCGTGTCGGTAAAGGTCTCGGCAGCGAGAGCCGGCAACGCCAACGCAACCATCATTGCAAGAATCACTCCCTTTTTCATTGTTCTCTCTTTCTTTCTGTCTTACAAACTCCAATTTCCCCTCCGTGCCACACGGCGACGGAGATATCAGGTACACTGCGCCTTCGGACGATGCAGGAAATTTCGCCGAAACACAACAAAGCCTATCTTTAATTGTTCACCAAGAGAGCAAATTGCTTTGAAAAAAGGCTCTGTGAGGCACTGTTTTCTCCCCACACGTTACATCGCAAAAGCTCTCCAAACTTAATCTCAGTATAGAGAAAGGTATGTCGCTTGTCAAGCAAAAAAAAATATTTTCATAAAAAATTCTTTTTCAGCCGCTTTTCTATCAGGACATATCGATATTTTGTCAAATTTTCAAGTACCGTTTTCTGTCAACGACAGACACGAAAGCCGAGATATCTGTACATACCGGCTGATCTGGCGGGTGTTTTCGAATCAATCACACAAAAGGTTTCATTAGCAAACCACCATCCACCTTTTGTGGCGAAGGAAGTTTCATCGTTATCCCCTACTGTGGTCGTCCATTCCTGGACGTTTCCGGCCAAATCGGCCATTCCGTAGCCATAGTAGCCAAAACCTCCAACGGACGTTGTGCCGTCCGGATGATCGCTGCCAAGATAATTGGCCTTCGTATTGTCAATCGTCTCCCCGCATCCATAAATGAAGTTTCCATAATAATTTGCAACTCCCTGCCATTCTTCCTCGGTCGGCAACCGCCAGCCGTAGTAATCGGCAAACATGGACGCACCATATAAACTGACATAGGTGACGGGGTGATCTTCGAAGCCGCTGGCAACTGTGAATATACCGTCATTATGGATAATTCGGGAAGCTCCGCCATCGGTAACTACATCTTCCGGCTTTCCCGGCCCGTTGAGCTGATACAGGCGTTTCCCTTGGTATTCGCCGGCGGCTGCGATGATGTAATTCGGATCGGCGGGATCGACAATGATGTCGCCGGAATGCAGTGCGGTATTGAGGAATTGGGCGTATTGGGCGTTGGTGGTCTCGTAACGGCTCATTTCGCCGACGAAATTGGGGTCTTCGATGGCGACCCACGTGATGTCGGGCAAGCCCTCGGTCAGCCATTGCTCGGCCAAGGCGGCAAGGTCGTCCATGTCGTACACTGAAATCCAGTCCTTCGCCAGAAGGGCGAAGTCGTGCAGATCCACCCGGCAGTTGCCGGTTAAATCCATTGACGGACACGCCGCCCCCAGAAGGCCGCTGAGGCAGAACACGGCCGCAACAATCAAGGCCGATGATCGCAGTTTAATACCGTTGAACCTGTTCATTCTATTTATTTCTCCCGTTATGGTTCACGCTGATAATGAAGGATTATACACTAATTTACTCAAAAATGCAAGCGAAAAGCAGCCAAACGACGACCAACGTGTGTGAGAATATTTTCCGGCAGGATATTTTGGCTTTGAATCGGCTTTGTTTGGGTTTGTTTTTTGGCAGTTGTCAGTGAGCAGTTATCAGTAAACAGTTGTGGAATATATCGCTTTTGTTCGTATCACGTTGATACAGATAATGCTTGTCTGTCCGGTAAAAGCGGATATACTTATCCAAAAAAAGGGATTGGACAATAAATGACCGGCGTTGAACCACTTTCTGAATGCACTCCGCCCTCGGCCTTTTGGGGTCGGGGGGAGATCGTGTTTGCGGCCGCGGCGTGTGCGCTGGCGGCGGGGGTGCTGATTCCGATGCCGGAACTGCTGCTGGATATTTTGTGGGGGGTGGTCCTGAGTTTGACGTTGGGGGCGGGGCTGTTTTTTCCGGCCGCGGCCAGTACGGCGGACTTGAAGGGGTTTGCCGCGATGCTGTCGGGGCCGGCGCTATTGCGCATCGGGCTTGCGGGGGCGGTGTGTGTGCGGTTGACGAGCAATGCGCCGGCGGGCTTGCTGATCCCGGCGACAGGCAGTGTGCTGACGGACGGCTGGCCGCTGGGGGCGGCGATCGTGTGTCTTGTCGCGGCGATGTTATTGGTGGTCGCGCTGTTCGGGGCGTGTCAACGGATTGCCATTTCGGCCTTTCGCTACAAGCAGCGGATTTATCCGCTCAAATATGTGGGGATCGAGACGGATGTCAAGCTGGGTGTGATCACCGCCGCGCAGGCGCGGACGCTGGTCGAGCGGGTGGATGCGGAGGCGCGATTGTTTGCGAATTTGACGGGGGCGTCTTTATTGATGCGGGCCGAGGGGGTCATCGAGGTTGGCGCGGTGCTGGTCTGCCTGATGTGGTCGTTCGGGGGCACCGAACGCATCGCTCCAGCGGCGGCCTCGGCAGTCGGGCTGACGGTTTTCAGTCTTGTGCCGGCGTTTGTCTCGGCGCTGGCGGGGGCGTATCTGGCGGGGAAGGATTCATTAACGCTGCGCACTGCGCCGACGGAAAAGGAAACCGCGGGGCGCACCTTTACGCTGGTCGATCAGGAGACCGGGCAGGCCGAAGAGGTCGAATTGCTGAATCCGGATTTTGTGCGTCATCCGCGGCAGGCTCGCGGTGCTGTTGCCGATGAGCGGCTTGCGGAATTTGAGCCGGAGCGGGCGGCTGTACTGATGGAAACCCTTTCGCTTTCGGCCGATTCGCCGCATTTGTATTATCGGCAGCTTGCGGGGGCGGTTTTGAATGCTTCGGCGGCGGCGCGAGTGGTGGTGTTTGCGGCCCGGCAGGTGCGGCAGTTGCCGGTGACGGTTTTTGTCAATACGGCGATTCAGTTGGCGCGCGAGGGGCAAAAAATACTGCTGGTGGACGCCGACACGCGGCGTAATGCCCTGGCGCAGGTGTTTGAGGCGGACGCCGTGCACTACAACACGGCCGCTCAGCCGACGGGGTTTGAGGGGCTGGATTTATACGGGGTCGGCGGGGACGCGGAGCGTGTGAAGGCGACGCTGGCCGAGGCGGCGGGGGGGTATGCGTGTGTGCTGATTTATGCACCGGATGCGGAGGTGCAGCAGATACTGAAAGACGCTCTGTTTGATTTGCAGACTGCCGCGTTTATGTTCGGCGTTAAAGAAGGCGAGTCGACCGGGCAGATCGCTGCGCCTTTGGGTTACTGCCAACGGCTGTTTTTGGTGTCAGAACCGCCGATGCAGACATCGCCGCATCAGGACGCCGCCGGTTAGAGCATTCCCAGGCCGGAGAATTGCTGCTGGATGGTTGTCATCAGTCTTTCCATGCGGGCGTACTGGTTCGTGAGTCTGCTCTGGACGCGTTCCAGGCGTGCCTCTTCCTGTTCGATCCGCTTGTTGAGGTTGGAGATTTGGCTGTCGATGCTGCGAATTGAGACGCTGGTGCGGCCGGATTGGATGTCGGTGGCGCTGTTGGCCAAGTCTTGCAGATTGCCGGCAAAGCCCTGACGGATGTTAATAGAGGCCTCAAGCGTGCGGCCGGTTTGGGTGGTGTCGATGACAATCTGCAAGTCCATTTCCGGGTTTCGGGCGTTCAGGTCGCCGCTTACGCCGAAGACATAACTGCCGCTGAATTCGGCGTCTCTGGCTTGTGCCCAGTCTTCGTCGGCCAGTTTGATCTGTGCGGAGGTGATGTTGCCTTCGGCGTCGATTTCGACGTGGACGTCGAATGTGCCGGCCTGCGTGTATTGGCTAGAGTTGTGAAATTTGACGAAGGCGGCGTCGGCGCCGGTGGAGGAGCCGGTTTTTTGTGCGCCGATGAGGTTGAGAACACCTCGGTAATCTTGCGTGATGGCCTCATCGAATTTTTCCTGATCGAGCTTGAGCATTTGGTCTGCGCCGAAGGAAAAGCCCAGGTCGCGCGGATTGATAAAGGCGTCGGAGCCGCCGAAGCCGATGGCGTTGGAAATAAACGGCGAGCGGATAATCGATCGCAGGCTGACCAGGCCGAACTCGTGAGACAGAATGCCGGAGGTGTTGGTTTCGGGGTCGTATTTTGTTTGTTCGTCAAAATACATCACGACCGCGTTGTAGGCATCCATCATCGCCTGGATGTTGCTTTTGAGGGCCTCGGTGTTACGCGTCATATTGATTTGGATGGCGTCGTGGCCGCCCTCGGCGTTGGCGGTGGTGCCGTGCAGGTTGAGCGTGACGCCGTTGATGACGTCGTCCACCGTGTTTGCACTGCGGCTGATCCAGCGTTCTTCAATGACCTGGCCGGTTTCGGAATCCACGATGTCCGGCGGATAGTCATCGACCTTGACCAGCGAATCCTGTGCGCGTTGGGTTTCCAGAAAAGTGGACGGGGCAAAGGCGGCGATGTCGGCGTTAATGCTGCCGCCCTGTGCGGTTTGATTGAAGGCCAGCACGGCCGTTTCGGTATCGGTGTTGAAACTGACCGACAGCGCCATCTGGCTTACGCCGGTGGTTTTGTCGATAATTTTGAGCTGGCCTTCGTCCAGCGTGACTTTTACGGTATCGCCGAAGGCGGCTTCGATCTCGCCGATCAGGTCTTCCACGGTTGTGTAAGGGTTGACCGAGACGGTTGTGTTGACGGCCGTGCCGTCGTTGAGCGCACCGGCGATGGCGACCTCGTTGACATTTCGGAAATTGATGTCCTGCCCCGAAAAATCCGTCAGCTCCGACAGTTTGCCGGTCAGCGTCGCGTTGACGCCGCGTATTGTCAGCAGGGAGGCGGCGGTGTGTACTTCGGCGTTGCTGGTGTGGATCGCGATCTGGAAGTCCGTGCCGCTTTCTCGACCGTTGAGGACGAGGTGAAACGGATTGCCGCTGCCGTCGTCGTACTTGAGGATGCCGGCGTTGACGCCGGGGTTCTTCGGGTCGTTGTTGATCATATTGACCATATCCTGAAGCGTCGTCGTGTCATTGGTCTGGATGATTACTTCCTGATTGTTGTAGGAGAAGATGAAGGTTCCGGTCCCGACGTAGGACGTGGCGTATTTGAAGCCGTCGTGGACCCAGCGGTTGGCGGTGGCCAATTGCTTGATCTTAACCGAATGGCTGCTTTCGTTGGCGCCGGCTGCAGCTGAGATGCTGAGTTTGTCGCTGTTGCTGCTGGTGGCGTTGTAGGCGCGCAGTTGGCTGGCGTTGCTCAAGGCGCCCAAGGCGCTCTTGAAAGCATTGAGCTTGGACTGCAATTCATTGACGGCGGTGCGGGTTTCTTTCCGCTTGGCGATGCTCGATTCGAACATCGTCAGCCGTCGCCGTTCCACCTGCATCAGTTGGGCGACGATGGTTGCTGTGTCCAGTCCCGTCGATAGGCCGGGTAATTGTATGCTTGCCATTTTTGACTCCTGTATTGTCCTGCAAGACAGTTCTTTCTTCTATTATCGTCCATTTTGTCCTGCGGACGCAGCACTTTTTTGCTATCTTTGACAGCGGTTGAAATTTTCATGTATTCGGACGGCTTCGTCGGACACGTCACATTGCAGGCGTTTGCTCATCGGTCTGCTGCGCAGAGCCGATGCCACCCAGCGCAATGGCACCCAACGCAAAAGGCCCGATAAGATGCTGATTTGGACTGTTATCACGAAGACACCACAATCGGCCGGACGATCTGACACGGCCATTGAGACTGTTCGGCAACCCACCGCTGCTGAATGCGTCGAGCGGCCTGGGCAAAAAATTCACCCCCGCGCCCGGCGTGCCGTTTGGCATGGGCCAAAAAAACAGTTGTCACATATCTCAAAAATACCGCTTGGCGCTGTTCCGGCTCAACTGTTGTCAACTCTGGATAGAGGACCTCGGGCCGATAGCAGGTCAGCATCGCTTCCAGCACCTCGGCGGTGATTTTGTTGCGGGGTGCCATCCGGCGGCTGATGCTGTCAGGACGGACGCGATACAGGTAGCCGCTGACGCCGTCGGCCCGTTTAAAACGAATCTTGAGGGCATTACGCGCCAGAAAATCATAGTCTTCGACGGTTTCAATTTCCCGATATTCCCCCACTATGCCGAACATCGTGCGCTGTCGAAGTGAGCCGGGGGCGGGGATCGGGGAAAAGGCATTCAGAAACAGAAATGCGGGCAAGCTATTCGAATCTTCAAAATTCCTGTAAGACCATGTTTCCGGTTGAACGTTCCCATGTGAGTCCATCAATTTCATTTCGGCCTGATAATAATAATCATAACCCGGATTTCGCCATACAAAATCAACCATTTTTTCGAGATAATCCGGTTCTATGCAATCATCCGAATCGATAATCATCTCAAAGTTTCCGCACATTTCGAGAATTGCCCGGTTGCGGGCGGCTGCGGCGTTTTTGTGCGGCAGCGTAATCAGTCGAATCCTGTCATCGTCAAAGGATTGGACGATTTCCGTCGTTCTGTCGGTGCTACCGTCGTCCACAACAATCAGTTCAAAAAATTTGTAGGTTTGATCCAATACCGAACGCACGGCTTGAGCAATATATTGCTCTGCATTGTACGCAGTCATCGTGATGCTGATCTTCGGAATTTTTAAAGTTTGTATAGAGTTTTTTATGTCATCCAAAAATTTAAGCCACTTTGACTCGCTGAGCAGTTCGTGCTTTTTGAATATTTGAATCAGCCGGTTGATATCATATTCCACCAGCATCGTCATAACAAAATCGTTATCGCTTACCTGCAGCGTATTATCCGCTGCTTTGATTTCAGCGAGGAGCAATTCTTTGTTTCGCTCTATCAGATTGTACAGCAGCAGCACATGCGTATCTTTTTGAATTGCTTCATCAACAAAGGATCTGAAAATCTGATCTGGGCTTTTGCGACATTTTCTGGCAAGTTTTCGACTGCGTCGTTTGTAGGCGTGGATCTTTACGCGTGCCCAGAACAGCCACCCTTCCTGCTGTTTGCTTTCACCCCGACATTGCGATTGAGGTACCATCCGAACGTTGTACAGGACATCCGGGACGAAGAAAAGGGAGGTTACTTCCTCCATTTTATGAATGATGTCTTTATCTTCGGCCAGAGGCAGACTGGGGTTATGCATTTCCGTTCGCATATAATCAGCAATCTTGTAAGTTCGAAATGCGCCGATTACGTCATATCTCAGTGTGGAACCTCCTTGCGGAAAAGCCCTGCAAAATCCCGCCTTGACCGGGTTCATCTGTTCGTCGCAGAATTGGTGTTGGCTGTAAATAAACCCGCACTCGGGGTGCTCTCGGTGTGCTTGAACCATCTTTGCAACAGCATCCGGAGCCAGTGTGTCATCGCTGTCCAGTTCGCCGAATATCTCAGCGCTGCAATTGGCGACGCCGGTCAGTACCGCCGTCGAAACCCCCTGATTTGTATCATGTCGAACCAATTTGATGCGTGGATTCTGCAAATATTTCTTAATAATCGCCATAGAATCATCAGTGGACACATCGTCGACAATGACCATTTCCCAATTTTGAAATGTCTGGGCCAGCACGGATTCAATCGCCTGTCCAATGTACGGGGCTTTATTGTAATTTCGCATAATGATTGAAAACGCCGGCGACTGAGTTTGAGTTTCGGTTTTTCGTTCACCTGTTTTGTGTGCGGGATTTCCAGCCCATATCTCATAGTCGGGGATATTAGTGGTAACCGCTGCGCCGGCGCCGATAACGGCTCCGTTGCCGACGGTCACGCCGTCAAGGATTATTGCGTTGGCGCCTATCCAGACATCGTCTCCGATTTTTATACCTTTGTATGTGTTTGGCTGTTCCCTGATTTTTTTATCCTTGATGATGCCGTGATTCTGCGCAAAGATCGATACGCCCGGACTGATCAATACATCCCTGCCGATGGTGATGCCGCCCTGACCGTGAAAAATACAGTTATACCCAATCGAAACCCGGTCGCCTATTTGGATTGTTCCCGTACAGGTTCTTAAGATGACATTATGCCGGATTCGAACCTGGTTGCCGATATGGATGCTTCCGCCGTGCTCCTCGTACCCGATGTTGGCTTGCGGGGAGATGTCGCATCCCCGTCCGATAGTGATATGGCTGATACCGGGTGCGATGTTGAGTTTGGTTTTCAGCTCGGAAACCGATGCCGCGTTAACACTCTGCGTTGGCTGCGGCGTAGTGATGGCGGAATCGGGCCGAACCGATTCTTTTGGAAAGACCGACTGCACAAATTTCAGAATGCCGTCAACACGATTAGTGATATCGTGGCTTTCTGTACACCGCTTAAATAATTTCTCGGCCGCCGCCGCTCGCAGCAGCGTATTTGCCAAATATCGTTTGACCAGTTCCAAAAGCTCCTTCTCGCTGGTATAGGTCAATATCTCATCTTCGTTGAACAGCCTGAATACTTCCGGGCGGCGTCGTGTAATAACGGGTATACCGCAGGCCCCGTATTCCAGCATACGATGCGCCAAAGGCGAGAAGGTGTCCTGAATATCCAGTCCAATTTTACTTCGGCAGATGATTTCTTTGAATTGATCTCCGGTAATCGAGCTGTAATTGTTGGGATGTTGAGGCCATCCGTCTCCAAAGGCCATAACGCGAATTCCATTATCCCGGAGCATGTTTGCGATTTTGATCCTCATGTCGGGATCGCTGAATCGCTGATGCGTGCCGACGCCAATAATGGATACATCGATATCCTGTTGGATATCCATTTTATGGTGGTAATTGCGATCGCACGCAGTGGGATTGTAGTGCATCGGAATCAGATGCCGGTACTTGATCAGTGTATCATAGTGATTGACGATATAGGCGTCGTAGGATGCAAATCGATCTTCGCTGAAGTAATACGGGTCGGAAAACCCGAAGCCGATCACAGGAACCGTAAGTTTCTTTTTGACGTCTATCGGCAGCCGCAGGTTGGAATGGGCCAGCCAGATTTGATCCGGGTTATGTTCGGCGCATAATTGTAACAACGGATGGTCCGAACCGTTTGCGGCGTTTTCGCCAGCGTCCAGCAGCATTTTATCGAGCCAGATGACTGAGTGTCCCCGCAGTTTAACCTCTTCGTAAATGGACCGCTTGGTTCCCCAGTTGGACCATGTGTAATTGTCTGAAAAATACAATATCCTCATGGTTCTGTCTTTCTCTTTTTGTTTACTTTAAGCACGGCACCGCAATAGGTGTCCATGTTTTCAAAAATAAAGCGATACAAGTCGGGAGTATTTAATTGAGGATATAGGCAAGCCAAACACAGCAGATGTTCGGAGCACGTAACAAAAGGGATGATTTCATAGTGGTAGCCCAACATGGCTTTCCCAATAATTTCTTGTTTGGGTATTTCACAGGGATGCCTGTGCCCCATCATTTCTTTAAACTGCTCGATTTTTCGTCCTTGCTCGCCAAATGGAAACCAATGCAGCGAAATTTCTCTGGCGACCCTGACGGCTTCCTTAAGAAAGCCAACCTGGTCATGTACGTGTTCTAATGTCGCGATTGATATCGACGCTTGAAAACTGCCATCGGCGAAGGGTAACCTGCATCCATCTACGCCTTGACTTATATTCGCATTGAAAACTTTACTGAACCTATCGTTTAATTTGCCAACTCCGCCAATGTCGATTATTTCATCTATACCAATTTCTTTTAATCGTTGTGTAATATACGAGTGCACGATTTCTGTCACAGGATGAAAACAGCGAGCTTTTGGAAGCGGGTTGATTTCAGCGGATGTTGATGCAGCGTCAATGCTTCGGCTGTGTTCTTGATAACTGATATGATTAAGCACATTATTCATTTGTTATCCCTGGTTCAGTTTTCCGGTGTCCTTCAAATAGTCCCGAAACGCTTTGGATTCCGCATTAAATTCATCCAGTGATCGGCTTTTAATTTTGATGATATTTTTGAGTTCATTTTCCCCGTCTTTGCCGAAGAAATAGAAGTTATAATCATCCAGATTCCGGTTGAGAATCTCGATGTCATACTTGTCCGGATTGATCCAGATGTCGCTTCCGGGAATCGGGACAAATGAGGTGCAGGCGATGATGTCGTAAGGAACGCGGCTGAGCCATTGAATATTGGTCGGCACCGTTTTATTTGTCTGTCCAGGGGTTCTGATCATAAACAGTACCCTTGTGGTCATACCGACTTCTTTAGCGATTTCCAGCGCTCTGGCGTTGTCTTTGGCGGTTGCTTTTTTATTCAACACTTTCAGCACCGTGTCGTCGAAGCTTTCGACGCCGAAGGACACTTCTTTGCAGCCGGCCTCAAACATGGTCTGAGCCATCTCTTTGTCAAAGGGATTGACCCGGGTTGAAATTCTCCACACAATATCCAGGCTCCCGAGCAATTCACAGATTTCATAGACGCGTCGCGGTCTTGAGGTAAACATATCGTCTGAAAAACGGAACTGCCTAATCCCGTAGGCATCGACAACCTGTTTGATTTCATCATAGACGTTTTGGGCGCTGCGGTAGCGGACCCCGTTGTTTAATCCGGTAAAAAACGGAGAACTGCAAAATGAACAGCGATACGGGCACCCTCGGCTTGTCGAGATAATCGTGCTGCCGCCGTCTTTATAATTTTTGTTGTATGCGAAAATATTGCCGCCTTGTTTGCTTTTCAGCAAGTGCCGCGAGGGAAAGGGAATTGCATCCAGATTCTCTACCGGCGGAGCAATATAGATCTTGTTGAGACAACCACTCTGATAGTCTCTGATAATGTCGCCAATTGCTTTTTCGCCTTCTCCTTTGCAGACAAAATCAATTACTTCATAATCCACAAACTCATCCGTGAAGGCGCCGGGGCCGCCGAGGCCGACTTTCGCGTTCGGGAATTTCTTCTTAATTCCGGCCGCAAATCGATTGGCTTGTAAAAGCTCAAGGCTTGTTACCGTAATTCCGTACAGGTCGGCCTCAGGCAGATCTTCAATCGCTTCGTCATTGCGGTAGCTTGAATAATTTTTTATATCCACTTCCACATCTTCAGCGGTCTCAAATACAGACGCCAGGTACATCAGCCCCAGGGGGGCCTGTGCATCCGGCTGCTTCAAATAGGGGTGCGGCAGATATATCAGCAGCATCTTCGTCTTTTTTTCGACCTGCGAAGGCGTCCCGTTGCGGATCCTTAGCTCATCATGCAATTGTACTGTTGTCATTGTTTCGTACACCTGCCGGCTCCATCACAGCAAGCCAACTGCCTGACCGTCTTGTCCATGGCTTCCTGCAACGCGGTGTGCAGGTGTGCATGTGAAACGACGGTCGCCCATTTTACGATTTCAAAAGGATCCGTATTATCTGCGATTCTGACACGGCGAACGTTTTCAAATTTGGCGCCGACACTTAAATAAGGCTCTTCGGAATAATTTGTGGGTAAAAATAATGGGAATCGCCTTCGGCGATGCTGATTTATGCTTTTCAAACACCCCCCAACCGAAGCCAGATTTTTAAAAGGGATACGTTGCAATACAATG
>JAAYCR010000032.1 GCA_012729675.1 Phycisphaerae bacterium
CTGTTTGGAATCGCTTTACGGCCTTTTCTGGGTCACACTGCTGAATGATGGCTTCAATATCATCGCTCTTTTTCATTTCCTTTTTCCTCGTTCTGGGGTTCCTGTTGTTTCGTGATTTTTAGTCCAGGGGCATCAATTCCGATCTGATTTTGCCCTTTGCGCTGGCGCATTTTAATTGTCGCGACGGTGCGACCTCGCTCGTCAGTCAGTGCGAAAGTGTCGCCGGTTCGGTATGTCGTTATGAACATTCGCCGCCCCCTTCCGCCAACATCTCTTTCAAAACATCGGACACTTGCGACCGGATGCCTGTCAGAAAATGCCAGTCCTTTTTTTCTTCGTCGATCTCTGCCTCAAAAGCCGTCCGGTCGATGACGCGCTGTATCGATTCTTCCAAAATCTCTTGAAGTTGCTCCGGCGATAGGGCTTCCAGTTCGTAAACCTTCGTCCCATATTTCTTGACAAACTTTTTATAACGTGCCGATGATTTTTTTGCCTCGCCTGAATTGTCAAACAAACCGAACCGCTGTACATGTTCTTGATTCAAGCCAATACGCACCGCCTCGGCATTGTAGATGTATAAATCCTCTCGCAGGCTTTGCAGCAGAGTTTCGCCGATGCTAACGCCTTCGGGGTCAAGATCGCCCAGAATCAGGAGCAACAGCGTTTGTTTCCCGCTCTGTTTAAATCGTGATGCAATGTCCGCTCTCGGCGGTAAAGACGAATAGCCCCGCCCGATGGTCAATGGGATGTTGTATTTCCTGCATACCGGCTTGATGATGCTTTCAACGGTCATTTTCTCGGCAACAACTTCGATGTGTAAAGGCTGTGTTAATTGAAGGTCCCGGCGATAACCCTTGAAGAAGTTTTTCAATTCATCTTCTATAAATGCTCGGGTGTTTGAATAGGTGTTATAAATCGTCGTCGGCCTCGTCGGGTCTGCGATAGCGTGCATTGGAATTTTATACGACAAACGCAGACGGGTCAGCATGTCGCAGGTGTCTTTATAGCTCGCTGTGTCGTTGCGATACCGGCTTTGGGGGTTCTTTGTATTTCGCAGGGGCGGACGGTTCAGCATTCTGTAATGAATAGCTCGATCTGACAGCGGCCAAAAATGCTCGTTATCATTTACGATTTTAAGCAGGGCTTGCGCCATCTCCTGTTTTTCCGCGCTGATTCGCTTGCGGCGCCCGCGCTTCCCTATTTTAATCGTCTCGGCTTTGACTTTGCCCTGTTCCCACCGATACCGCTCAAGCTCACTATACGCATCGTCGGCACTGATCTGAATCAAAGATTCATTCATCATCTCGGTTCGCGTTTTTATTCGTTGGGTATTATGGGCTGCAAGGAGTTTCAGCCATTCGGGGCTTGGGTCGTCGTCCTCATCACCCCCGCGATATATATTAACTCGCAGACAAGGGACTTTTTTTAGTCTCAAGATTTTTGCCGCGGCGTGTCGCTGGTGTCCTGAAATAATGAAATTGTCAAGAGACACCCGAATGGGATCAACTCCATAGATTCGGATTTTTTCGGCCAGTTCCTGCACCGCTGGATCGTCCAGTGTGATGCGGCGATAAATCTTTTCGTTTTCAGGGCAAGGTCTGAGGCTGTATGTGTTCAGCATCTCGATTGCCGGGGCTTGATCTGGCGCGGTCGGACTTGTCCGGCCGTTTTCGGTTTTGGCGGTTTTCGGGGTCATTTCGCACCTCCTTTCCATCGCCAGGCCCGGCGCGGCGGGCAACTGGCGGCGACCCAATCGCGGACTTCATCGGCGCGGAGCAGAATTTTTCGACCGAATCTGATTTCTTGCGGCCCGATGCGGCCGGCGGCTCGCTTCTCGAAATATAGCGCGCGGCTGATGGACGTGAGGCGGCAGAATTCAGAAACGCCGATCAGGAGCGGTTCGGATGTGTGCTTACTTTCCATCGCCGCCCCCTTTCTCAGCCAGTCGATCAAGCGCGGCCTGTACCGCTACGGGGTTGAATCTAAGCCGCCCATTGACGGACAAAGAAGGTATGATGTTTTCTTTAGCCAGTCGTCGTAAATATGC
>JAAYCR010000033.1 GCA_012729675.1 Phycisphaerae bacterium
AAAAAACGGATTTCGGACTTGACAATCGACGGGAATGTCGCTATCTTAAGGCATGAATAGTGAGGCTTTCCGAAACGTTAGCGCCAGAACGGTTCTGCCGCGTTTCGGAGGGTTTTGCAAGTGGCTCCGTAATAATCGACCCGGCTCATCAGATGCACCGTCCCGGCCTCAAACACCACCATCGGTATCCCCACCGTCATCTCATCAAACTGCTGCGGCCAGACCCCCCGGCTGAGAATATCGTTGACCCCGTCCTGCTCAATCACCATCTCGAACGGCTCGTTGAGCTGTACCCCATTGTAAAAATCCGGCGCCAACCGATGCGTCAGATAGGGACTAACCTCTTCGGGATTCTCTGCCGCCACCGGCCGATACGCCGGCGGGGAAGAGTGAAGCAGCCCCCAAACCCCCGCCAAACCCCCGATCACAATCACCGCAGCAATCGCTATGTATAGTTTCCACCTTGACTTAGATTTACCGGCAATATTTTTTTTTCGATTCATCTCAACATTCTCGATTTGTTTCTTGCTCGTTATTGAACAAGCGATTATAGTGGAATGTCTTTATCTTTGGAATAATGTGATTTAGAAAATATGCAGTTAGAAAGGACATACACGTGGCCAGTCATTTTGCTGATCGACTTTGTGAAGCGGTTAAAAAGAAAAATACGCCTCTGATCGTCGGGATAGACCCTGTCTATGCCCGCTTGCCGCAGGCCATTCGCGCCCGTCAGAAGAGCCGCCAGAAAGACCTCGCCGTCGAGATCGACGCTCTGTTTGAATTCAGCGCCAAGGTCGTCAAGATCGTCGCCCCGCTCATCCCGGCTGTCAAGATCAACATCGGCTACTTCGAGCGCTACTTCTGGGAAGGCATCGAAACCTATTACGCCCTCATCAGCGAGGCCGACGCGATGGGCGTCGAAATCATCGGCGACGTCAAACGCGGCGACATCGGCCACACCGCACAGTGCTACGCCGAAGCCCACCTCCAGAATCCCGATTTTGGCGGGATGGAAGACATCATCTCGCCTGACGCCGTCACCGTCAACGGCTTTGCCGGGGCCGAAGGCATCGTGCCCTTTGCCGATATCGCCAACGACCAGGGCAAGGGCATCTTCGTCTGGGTGCGCGCCAGCAACCCCACCGCCGGCGTGATTCAGGACTTTGCCGACGCCGCCGGCGTCAAGATGTACGAAAAGATCGCCGAAGTCGTCGGTGAGATCGCCTCCCAACCCAAACGCCTCGGCCAGGAAGGCTACAGCAACGTCGGCATGGTCGTCGGCGGCACAACCCCCGCCGAAACATCCATCCTCCGCCAGCGCTATCCCAAATGCTGGTTCCTCGTCCCCGGTTTCGGCGCACAGGGCGCAACACCGGCCGACTGCCTCCGCTTTGAAGACAAAAACGGACGCGGAGTACTGGTCAATGCCTCCCGCTCCATCCTCTATGCCTATGACAACCCCAAATACACCGATCAATTCGGTGACAACTGGGAAAAGTGCATCGAACAGGCCGCCATCGACGCCAAAATGGAACTGGCAAAAGCCCGAACCTGATGAGGCGGTAATCCGACCTGAAATACAATTCCGTCAACTCCCTGCGGCAAAAATTGCACATAAGGGGTACGCGGATTGTATGTTTTGAGCGAGATATATCGGGCGGCGATGAATGAATGATGCGTTAAGCTCCTTTATTTAATTGACTTGTGTTTTTTGGCAGGATTGGCACAGAACTTGTTGTGTCTGTTTTATGTTATTGTCCGAAAAAGACGTGATTTTTACTGTTGAATCGTGTTTAATACAGGCAATTATAGACAGACAACTTGACAGACAGGAAATGTGTTTTATGGAAACACTGAGAGGACGTCGGACCCTAGCGGGGCAACCCATTGAGGTGACAAAGATACAATCGCTGCGGTTGGGGATTGATATTGGGTCGATCAGCAGTGATATGCTGGCGCTGGATGAGCGCGGGCATGTGGTATTCAATGATTATCGGCGGACGCTGGGCCGACCCGTGGAGACGGTGGCCGAGCAACTTGAGCGGCTGTTTGCGGCGGTTCCGGCGGCGCGGTTTGAGCGGATGGCGGTCACGGGCGCGGCCGGGCGACTGACAGCGGAGATAATCGGAGCACCCTTCGTCAATGAGGTGCGGGCGCAGGCAATGGGGGTGTCGCATCTGTATCCGGAGTTTGCCGAAGCCACGGTCATCGAAATGGGCGGGCAGGACAGCAAGCTGATCTTTCTGAAAAGCCGCAACGACACGCTGGAACTACACGATTTTGCGCTCAATTCGGTCTGTGCGGCGGGCACGGGGTCGTTTCTGGATCAGCAGGCCGAGCGGCTGGGTATTTCCATTGAAGAAGAGTTCGGCAGCCTGGCACTGCAAAGCACCTCCGTGCCGCAGATGGCCGGGCGATGCTCGGTCTTTGCCAAGAGCGATATGATTCACCTCCAGCAGGTGGCCACACCCGTGTGCGATATTGTGGCCGGACTGTGCCTTGCACTGGCGCGAAGTCTCAAGAATAATCTCGGCTGCGGACGTACGTTTGTCAAGCCGGTGATCTTTACCGGCGGCGTGGCGGCCAATGCGGGCGTGGTGCGGGCGTTTGAGGATGTGCTGGGGTTGGAGCGAGGCGAACTGATTGTGCCGTCGCTGCATTTTTATACCGGGGCGCTGGGAGCGGCGCTGGCGGCGGAAGCATCGGGCAAACAGGCGCTGACGGCGGTGGACAAACTCAAGACCTTCTTAACCCAAGGCGACGCGGCGCATCGGCGGATTCCCCGTCGGCAACGGCTGGAAACACCGATCACGCCGCCGCCGGAAAGCCGGGTTATTGCCGAGCGGCTGGACACGCATCCGGGCTGCGAGGCATATCTGGGGGTGGATGTCGGCTCGATCAGTACGAATGTGGCGGTGGTCGATGCCGAAAAGCGTGTGCTGGCCAAAGAATATCTGATGACGGCCGGACGGCCGCTGGAGGCGGTGCGCGAGGGGCTGCGCCGCGTGGGCGAACGTGTGGCCGGCAAGGTCAAGATCGTCGGGGCGGCCACGACCGGATCGGGGCGGTATCTGACGGGCGACTTTATCGGGGCCGATGTCGTGATCAACGAGATTACCGCACAGGCCGCCGGTGCAGTGGCCGTGTGTCCCGAGGTCGATACAATCTTTGAAATCGGCGGGCAAGACAGTAAATACATCCGGCTGGAAAACGGCGTGGTGGTGGATTTTGAGATGAATCACGCCTGTGCCGCGGGGACGGGGTCATTTCTGGAAGAGCAGGCGCAGCGGCTGGGCATCTCGATCAAGGAGGAGTTTGCGGCCCTGGCAATGCAAAGCGAACAACCCGTGCGGCTCGGCGAGCGGTGTACAGTGTTCATCGAGTCGGACCTGCTGGGCTATCAGCAGCAGGGCGCACAGACCAAAGACCTTGTGGCCGGACTGGCCTATTCGATAGCGACCAATTACCTCAACCGGGTCGTGGGACGGCGCAAGGTGGGGCAGCATATCTGTTTTCAGGGCGGCACGGCTTTCAACAAAGCGGTGTGGGCGGCGTTTGAAACGGTCACGGGCAAGACCATCCGTGTGCCGGACCATCATGAGATGACCGGGGCCATCGGGGCGGCACTGATTGCCGCCGAACATGTCCGGCAGATGCGCGAAGGCAACGGCCATACGCACACGACCCGATTTCGCGGGTTTGAAAATCTGACGCATGTGCAGTACACCGTCGAGACGTTCACCTGCGAAGACTGCCCCAATGCCTGCGAAATCAAGAAGGTGGAGTTGGAAGGCTCCGAACCGCTCTATTACGGCTCGCGCTGCGACCGGTACAATGTGCGAAAAGAAAAGGTTACATCGACCGGCGAAGATATTCTGACGTGGCGCACGGCGCGATTGTTTGAGCGTGCGGAACTTGGAAGTCAGAAGTCAGGAGTCAGGAGTCAGGAGTCGGCTGAACAACTCAAAGCTCCCGTCGTGGCTATCCCGCGTGCCCTCATCACATGGCAACTGCTGCCGCTGTTTTCACGCTTTTTCCAGGAGTTGGGTTATGACGTAATCATCTCCGGAAAGACGACCAAAAAGACGATCCGGGCAGGCATTGAGGCGGTTCCGGCCCAGCCGTGTTTCCCGGTTAAGGCGGCATTCGGACACGTCAAAGAACTGCTGGACGCGCAGCCCGACTATCTGTTTATCCCGTGCATTCCAAGTATGACGCCGACAGCAGACATACAGAAACATACCAAGCTGTGCCCCTACGTCCAGTCGTTTGCGTTTCAGGTGCAAAGTGCGATGGGCGGGCAACTCGGACGAACAAAAATTGTCAGCGGCCCGCTGTACCTGGGCGACGGCGAAAAGCAGATGCAGACCTCGTTCCGCAAGCTGGCCGCATCGGTCGGCGCCGATGTCAAACGGGCGGACTCGGCCCTGCATGCGGCGATGGCGGCACAGGAGGCGTTTGACAGCGACATCCGCCAAAAGGGACAGGCTATCCTGGATGCGCTGAAACCAAATGAGCGGCTGTTTGTGCTGATCTCGCGGCCATACAACGGATTGGATGAGGGGATGAACCTGCGGCTGTCGCAGAAGCTGGAGGCGATGGGCGTGCGGTGGATTCCTATGGAGATGCTGGATGTGGCCGCCGCGCCGCTAACCGATGAAGGATTGCATGAATCAGTGTATTGGAGTTACGGGCAGAAGATTTTGCGAGCTGCAGAGATCATCCAGCGGGATGAACGGCTGTTTGCGATCTATCTGAGCAATTTCAGTTGCGGGCCGGACTCGTTTATGCAGCATTTCTTTACCGATATCATGCGGCCCAAACCGGCGCTTTTGCTGGAGTTGGACGAACATTCCGCCGACGCCGGGCTGGTCACACGGCTGGAGGCGTTTTTCGAAAGCCTCAGGCATTACCGTCCCGCGCGGCCAGAGGCCAAGCGGACAGTTTCCTGCGGCAGTCAGAGCTGCGCAACCACGCCCGATCATAGGCTGTATGTTCCCTATATGGGCGATGTGTCTTATGGGTTTGCGGCGTGTTTCCGCGCGTACGGCCAGCCGGCGGAAGTGCTTCCGATCGCCGACGAGCAGACGCTCAATCGCGGGCGGCAATATACCACCGGCAAGGAGTGTCTGCCCTGTGCGATTGTTGTCGGCGAGATGCTTCAGACGCTGGAGGCACGCGGCGCGGCGCAAAAATCGGCGTTCTTTATGCCCGGCAGCTGCGGGCCGTGCCGGTTCGGGATGTACAACTGCCTGCAGCGGATGGTGCTGGGGCAAGTCGGGCGGGCGGATACGATAGTGTTGTCGCCTAATCAAGATAACAATTTTTTCCGCGAGTTTGCACGAAGTCTTAACGGCGTATCGGTAACGACGATGTTGAAGGATTTCTGGAAGGCGGTGATAGGGTGTGACTTGCTGCACAAGGCGTTCTTGCGCGTTCGGCCGTATGCAAACGATAGGCAAGCCGCCGAAGCGGTCTATCGGGAATTGCTCGACGAATGGTGCCTTCGGATCGAAGCGCGGCAATCGCTCAAAACACTGACGGCGTTTATGGAGCACGCGGCGGACAAGCTGGCCGATGTACCGTCGGAGCGGACGCAGCCGCGGCCGCGGATCGGTATTGTCGGGGAGATTTATGTGCGGTCGCATCCGTTCACGAACAACGATGTGATCCGTCGGCTGGAGGGGCTGGGGGCGGCGTGCGAACTGGCCAGCTTCTCGGAGTGGGTCTATTATGTCAACGCGACGAACTGTTCCAACGCCCGAAGGCAAGGGCGGTGGGGCACGCTACTTAGCACATGGCTTCAGGATACCGTACAGCACACGATTGAAAAGCGGCTGGCACAGCCGCTGGAGCGGAGGTTTGGCGCGCTGGCCGAGGAGCCG
The DNA here is from genome assembly GCA_012729675.1 of Phycisphaerae bacterium. Taxonomy (GTDB): domain Bacteria; phylum Planctomycetota; class Phycisphaerae; order Sedimentisphaerales; family Anaerohalosphaeraceae; genus T3Sed10-213. Next base: position 5,886 of record JAAYCR010000033.1, read on the forward strand.
GTCGCGCGGACGCTTGACGCGGCCGTGCCGTATCTCCATCCGGCGTTTCAGGGCGAGGCAGTCCTCAGTGTCGGCAAGATGATCGAGATGCACCATCACGGCATCGGCGGCGTGGTCAACGTGATGCCGTTCACCTGTATGCCTTCGACGGTCGTCAGCACGCAAACGCAACGGATCATCGCCGACTGCGGCGGGATGCCCGTGCTGAACCTGAGCTTTGACGGTCAGGAAGACGCCGCCCTGACGACCCGGCTGGAGGCCTTTGTCGAGCAGGTGAGGGCCAGAAACGCTGCCCCGGAGAGACTGAAAATAGAGGGTAGAAGATAGAAAACAGAGTATAGATTAAAGAGGAATGTGCAATAAATGATACGCAGGTAAGCATTATATGTTCATCTGCGTTTTTTAGGCAATGAGAAATCGCCATCCTATTTTATCTGTAAGTCATTGCTAATAAATTACATATCTACATTTCAACGGTTTGGCACAGCATTTGTTCTACCTTATTCCGAATAACACTGTGTTGTCCAAAAATGAAAACACGTATAGCGGATAGGGTAAACCGATGCTGACGGGAATGCTGATGATAGCGGCCTTGACGGCAGGGCTTGGACTGGCGGCCTTGCTGCGAGGGGATTGAGGGCAGGCCGTCGGATGGGATGGCACGTTGCATAGTTGAGGGGTTTATGATAGAAATAATGCGAAACTGGATAGGCGGACAGCAAAGGATGCACGTGGCAGAACGGCTGGACATCGAACCGATTGAGCAGGCCAACGGCCGGGGGTATTCGGCGGCGGTGCAGGCGTATTTTGCACACTACCGGTTGGGACTTGCCGGCGACGGTGGCGAACATCTGTTCGGTTCGTTCCCGTCCGGCGAATTTACGCTGGCCGGGCATCTGTATCGTCCCGCCGTCTATCGGGCAACGGTGGTGCTGATTCACGGCTATCTCAACCACAGCGGACAGTTCAAAAATCTAATACACTATCTGCTGGGTAACGGTTTCGCCGTGGGCGTCTTTGACCTGCCGGGACATGGACTCAGCAGCGGCGAGGCGGCGGCGATTGAATCTTTCGACCAATATACGCAGGCCGTGGATGATTTTGTGACGGTAATCAAGTCTCGCCTGCACGGTCCATTTCACGCCGTTGGTTTCAGTCTGGGCGGGGCGATTCTGATGGATTTGCTGCTAACGAGCAAAGCTCCGTTTGAAAAAAACGTGCTGGCCGCACCCCTCATTCACTGGTCGCTGTATGAGCAATCCAAGGGAACCTACAGCGTTTACAGCAAGTTTACCGACCGGATTGCCCGTTTTCACCAGAAGAACTCCTCCGACCGCGACTACCTGATTTTCAACCGAACGCAGGACTTCCTGCATTGTACGTCGCTTTCACTGCGGTGGGTCAAGGCGCTTTTTGACTGGAATGACAGACTCGCGGCGGCGGTCCCGTGTGCCGCGACTGTCCTGGTCGTGCAGGGCGATAAAGACGGCACGGTGGAATGGGAGTATAATATTGACTTGGTAAAAAAAAAGTTTCCGAATGCGAACATTGAGATGATTGTCGGCGCTCGGCATGAACTGTTTAATGAGGCTGACATCTATCGCAGTGTTGTACTTGAATATGCGGGGCATTATTTAGCCGTTTGATACAAATCGATCTGAGGAGAAATTGATAATGCAGACAAAACAAAAAGCAAAAGGTTCCTGGGCAGTACGTTTCTTCATTCTTCTGCTGGGAGTCGTTCTGGGTGTTCTCTTCTTTTGGCTTCTGAGTTTTATCGAAGGAGATATCGGCCAGATCAAACAGCCTGACCGCAACGTCGTGCGGCAACAATATGTTGAATCATCTCTGGACAGACAAGCGGTTGAACTGGGCAGAGAGATCGACGCGATCAAACGCGAAATTCAGTCGCTGACCGAGCAGCAAAGGCTTCTTAGCAGCAGCACCAGCAGCCTGCAAAACACCATTTCGCAGCTTTTGACCATTCAAAGAGAAAGCCTTGCCAAAAATGTGGAGTTTTCCGAAAAAAGCAACCAGACTCTCCTGGACAGCCAGGCGGCGTTTCTGGACAATCAACAGAAATTCCAGATGTACAACCGGGATATTTCTGAACTGACGGCGACACTGCGGCAGAAAGAAGACATCCACGCCGAGCTGGTCAAAAATATCCGTGAAAAAGAGGCGGAGGCGGATAAGGAATTTCGGGGGGGTTATCAGAAATACCGGTTCAGAGTAGCCGTATTGAAGCTGTTTTTCCTGGTTCCGGTCTTCGTGGCGGCGTCGTTTTTGTTTCTCAAATTCCGATCCGGACCCTACTGGGCGCTGGTGTGGGCAGCCTTTTTGGCGTCGTTTATCAAAATGGCGATGGTTGCGCACGAGTACTTTCCCGGGGAGTACTTCAAGTATATTGCGCTGCTGGTCATTATCGGGGTCGTCCTGCGGTTTCTCGTCTATTTGATAAGAATGATCGTTGCCCCAAAAACCGAACTACTCCTCAAGCAGTACCAGCAGCATTATGACAAGTGCCTATGCCCGGTCTGCGGCAAGCCCATCCGAAGCGGCCCTCTCCGATTCATTGGGGCGCTTGGCAAAAAAACGCAGGTGCTGGCCGGCCAGACGGCGGCTGCTGTTCAGCAGGAACCCTATACGTGCCCGTCCTGCGGGACAGACCTGTATCACAAATGCACTGCCTGCGGCAATGTCCGTCATACGCTGCTGCCTTATTGTGAGCGCTGCGGCGATGCGGTTTCGAAACCTGATGCGTAAATTATAGTGTTGATTTGGTGACAGGATGTTAAAAGTAAAACTCGACAATCGAACCAGTCCATCGTTTCGCTGGCACAACGCCACGCAGTTTCTTGGCGCTCTCAACGACAACATCTTTCAGTTGCTGACGGCGTTCTTTCTGATCGGCCTGCTCGGCCAGGAGCGTACGGCGCAGATTATGTCGCAGACCAGCATCGTGTTTGCAATTCCGTTTTTACTGTTTACGGCACCGGCGGGCGTCCTGGCGGATCGCTTCGGCAAGCGGGATATCATCGTCATTGCAAAGATCGCCGAACTCGGGATAATGGCGGTCGGACTGGCGGCGTATTATTTTCACAGCATTTGGGGCATCTATGTTGTATTATTTCTGATGTGTACGCAAAGCGCGTTTTTCGGGCCGTGCAAGTACGGCATTATCCCTGAACTGGTCGAAACGGAGAAGATTTCGCGAGCCAATAGTTTCCTTGAGGGATTGACCTATCTGTCGGTTGTGCTGGGATCGGCCCTGACGCCGTGGCTGGCGGAACAATTTGAGCCGAACTATGCGAAAGCTTCCGTTTTGTGTGTGAGCTTATCGGTCATCGGCCTGCTCGCGAGCCTCAGGATCGGACGCACTTCGCCGCGCGCCACCGGCGAGTCGATGTCGCTGTTTTTTCTCAAAGACATCTGGCTTGCCCTCAAGCAGATCCGTCACGACCGTTATCTGATTTTGGCGATTCTGGCTTCGGCCTATTTTATGCTGCTGGGCGGGTTTGCCAAGCTTAATTTATTTGAGTACGGATCGAAAGTCTGCAATTTGACACCAATCAAAAGCGGCTATCTGTTCCTGGTGGCGGCGGTCGGCATCGGCATCGGTTCGTATCTGGCCGGGCGCATTTCGGGACGGTCCGTCGAGATCGGGATTATCCCCATCGGCGCCATCGGGATGGCGGCGACGGCCATCGGGCTGGGTCTTATCCGCTATATCCTCTCGGCTGCGCCGGACTGGGGGCTTGTGCCGGTGTTTTTAATGGTCGGATGTTTCGGTATTTGCTGCGGACTGTTCATTGTACCCATTCATTCTTTTATTCAGCTTCGCTGTCCGGACGCCATCCGCGGACGCGTCATTGCAGCGTCGAATTTTGTCGGTTGGGTCGGTATTCTGGTTGCGGGGGGGATGGTCGGATTGTTCTGCGGCTGGTTGAAGGTTTCCGCCAGTATGATGTTTCTGGTCATGGGAATACTAACCCTAGTTTTGGCGATACTGACGATTGTAATGCTGCCCGATTTTCTCATGCGCCTGCTGATCATCCTGCTGACGCGGGTGCTCTACCGCGTGCGAATGGTCGGCGTCGAAAACGTCCCGGCCCAGGGGCCGGCGATGATCATCGCCAACCATGTGTCTTGGGTTGACCCGTTTGTGCTTTTGGCGACGCAGCAGCGGCGGATTCGCTTTATCATGGATCGCGAATTCTATACCATTCGCTGGCTCAATTGGCTCTTTCGTCTGGGACAGCTGATTCCCATCAGCGCCAAAGATCCCCCCAAGAAGATCGTTGCCGCTCTGCGTGAAGGACGCAAGGCTCTGGATGAGGGTTACTTGGTCTGCATTTTTGCCGAGGGAGCAATCACTCGCACGGGTTTTCTGGGCCGTTTCCATGGAGGGTTTGAAAGGATCGCTCGAGGCACGTCGTACCCGATCATTCCGGCGTATATCGGGGGTTTGTGGGGCAGTATGTTCAGCTACCGGTACGGCAAGCCGTTGAAAACGTGGCCGCGGCGGGTCAAGGTACCGGTGTCGGTGCGTTTCGGAAAGCCGCTGTCGTCGGAAGCCTCGACGCTCGATATCCGCCGTGCAATTGAAGAATTGTCGGTCGATTACATCAATGACAAAAAACCGATGCGAAAGACGCTTGGCCAGACATTCGTCAGGTCGGCGCGGCGGTATTGGCAGCGGCCGTTTGCATCGGATACAACCGGCAAGCGTATTTCATTCGGCAAGGCCCTGATCGGGGCAACTGCGCTGGCTGACAAACTGGCCGCAATGACGCAGGGGCAGGGGCGTATCGGCATTTTTTTACCCCCAACGGTCGGCGCAGCGCTGGCCAATCTGGCGATCACGCTGCTCAATAAGCCTTCGGTGAATCTGTCCTATGCGGCTTCGGCCGAGGATCGTCGTTATATGATTGCCGAGGCGGAATTGAAGACCGTCGTGACCAGTCGTTTGTTCCTGGAAAAATTGAACATCTCGCCGAACGACTTGCCCGAAGCGGTGTTTCTGGAGGATGTGTCACAGTCGATTACCGGCGCCGACAAGCGGCGTGCCCTCGTCAAAGCCATATTCTGTCCTGCCAAACGGCTCGCCCAAGCGCAGCGTGCCGTTGCGGACGATACCGCGTCGATTTTGTTCTCATCCGGCAGTTCCGGCCGACCCAAAGGCGTCGAGTTGTCGCATCACAATATTCTCTCCAATCTGGAGATGGTGCTGATGGGTTTTCAGGTCTATCGCAGCGACCGACTCTGTGCAATATTGCCGATGTTCCATTCTTTCGGCCTCTCTTGTACGTTGTGGCTGCCGATCCTGATGGGAGTGCCGGTCTGCTTTGTGCCCAACCCCCTGGACGGCAAACTCGTCGGCCAGACCATTCGCCAAGAGAAGTCAACGCTGTTGTTCGGTACGCCCACGTTTTTCCTGAACTATCTGCGGCGATGTGAAAAAGATGACTTTGCGACGCTTCGATATGTGGTGGCCGGTGCCGAAAAGCTCAAGGTGCAGTTGATCGACGCCTTCGAAACGAAATTCGGCCTTCGCCCCCACGAGGGCTATGGAGCGACCGAATTGTCGCCGCTGGCAGCGCTCAATGTAGCGGATGCGGATATGGACGGTGTCTTTCAGGTCGGGACAAAAGAAGGCACGGTTGGGCACAACATTCCCGGTCTTGCGCTGCGGGTGGTGCATCCCGAAACGGGCGAGCCGGTGGGCTTTGATGAGCCGGGCGTATTGTGGGTCAAGGGTGCCAATGTGATGAAAGGGTATTTAAACAATCCCGAAAAGACCGCACAAGTCGTCAAGAACGGCTGGTATAATACCGGCGACATTGTCACTGTCGATGAGGACGGCTTTATCACGATTCGCGACCGCCTCAGCCGATTCAGTAAGATTGGCGGCGAGATGGTGCCGCATATGACCATCGAAGAAGTATGCCTTGAGGGACTCGGGATGCACGAGCCGGTCGTGGCAATCACCAGCGTGCCGGATGAAAAGAAAGGTGAACAGTTGGTACTGCTCTTCGAAGAAGGAAGGGTCGATCCTGACACCTTGCTTCGCGTATTGGCCGAGAGCAGTCTTCCGAAACTCTATATCCCCAAACACGACAACATTTTCGGTGTTGAGAGCATTCCGTATCTAGGCTCCGGCAAGCTCGATATGATGCGCCTCCGGCAGATTGCACTGGAACGATTGTCACAAAGAAAAGCGGTCCCGTATGAATTTGAATGACACAGCGTCACTGAAAAAGGCAATAGTGTCTTTGGCCGTATTGGTCCCAATTCCGAGTATCGGCGTGCTTTCGGCAATGGTGTTATTTCCCGATACGGCATTGGGCAAAGCGCTTTTTGCCGTCAGTAAGGCAGGGCTGCTGGGTTTGCCTTTGGCGTGGTATTTGTGGGTGGACAAAGGCACCCTGAGCCTGTCTTTGCCCCGCAGGGGAGGGTTCGGAGTCGCCGTACTGTCCGGCTTGATCATCAGTGCGGCCATTCTTGCGGCCTATTGGCTGCTGGGCGATTATTTTCTGGATAAGAACATGCTGCGAGAAAAGTTGCGGGACATCGGATTGGCCGATAGGACCGCCTATGCGGCGGGAGCGGTGTACTGGATCGTCGTAAATTCCGTTCTGGAAGAGTACGTGTGGCGGTGGTTTGTGGTCAGGCAGTCCGGCCGGTTGTTCAAGCCGTTTATAGCAGTGATCGTTTCTGCCTTGTTCTTTACAGGGCATCATACGATTGCATTGAAGGTCTTTATGCCCTGGACGGCGACGCTGCTCTGTTCCTTCGGCGTTTTTTCCGGCGGGGCGATATGGTCGTGGCTCTATGTCAGGTATCAATCCATCTGGCCGGGCTATATCAGCCATGCGATTGTGGATTTGTGCATTTTCGGAATCGGTGCGGCAATGCTCTTCGGTTAAAGTGCGATGTTGCCAAAATACGGTGGGTGTCGAAGGTTACAAAAACACCAGAAAGGGAAAAGAAAAATGGACGGTTTGGCAGGGGTATTGATTATTTTAGCGATTGGCGTTCTGGCGGCCGGGCCGCTGGCGTTGATATTGACGCTGGTATTGTTCAGTAAAATCGGCAAACTTGAAGAAAAGATGCGATGGCTCTCATCGGGACGACCGGTTTCCGCACCGCCCCGACCTTTCCCCGTCCCGACAGCGCCGCCCGCACCTCAACCGACGCAGCCGACAATGGAAACGCCGGTGACTGCACCGAAAGCCCCGCCGCCGGTTAAACATGTACCCACAACGCCGCAGGCGTCGCCCCCTCCACCTGCGCCGCCGGCGCCAAAAGTATTCGATGTACCCATACCTCCCCCGCCGGTCAGCAAGCCCGCTGCCCCGAAGCGGCCCCGCGTCGGCCTGGAACAAAAAATCGGCACGACCGTTGCCCTGATCGCGGGCATCATCACCGTCATCGTCGGCGTAGGCTTTTTCCTCAAGTATGTCTATGACCATGCGTGGTTCGGACCGACGGCGCGGGTATGCGTGGTCGCGGTCGGCGGGCTTGCGGCGATGATCGTCGGCGAGGTTACGCGGCGGCGCGGCTATGAAATCGTCGCCAAGGGCACGGCTGCGATGGGTTTTGCGCTGCTGTATGCGGCCGTCTTCAGCGCCAGCCGGGTGTATTTCCTCATCGAGACGCAGACGGCCTTCGTCCTGGCCATCGCCATTACCGCCGGGGCGATGGCCTATGCGGTCGCCCTCAACGAGGTGGTGATCGCCTTCCTGTCGCTCTTGGGTGGATACCTCAGCCCGATTGTCATTACGACCGGCCAGAATCTGGCGATGCCGCTGTTTTCGTATCTGCTGGCGCTGGCGGCTGGCGCGCTGGGCTGTGCAATGTTTCGCCGCTGGCGGGCGGTCAACTGGATCACGATGGTCGGCACATACCTGCTCTATACGGGCTGGTTTGAAAAATTCTACACGCCCGATCAGATGCCGCTTGCCTTGTCGTGGCTGGGCGTCTTCGGCGGCCTGTTCCTGCTCCAGCCGATTTTGTATGGGCTAAAGCAACAGATCGCCGCACGGGCCGAGGACGTCGGGCTGGTGGTCGCCAACAGCGTGGCCGTGTTTTACTACCTCTGGCGGATACTGTATGCCGAACATCCGCAGGCGCAGGCGTTTGCCGCCGCGACGGTCGGGGCGGTGCATCTGCTGCTGATGGCCGCGGTGATGGTCCGCTGCCGCGATGACCGCAAGCTGCACGCTGCACTGGGCGTTCTCGGCACCGCCTTTATCACCGTCGCAATCCCCTTGCACTTTGCCGCCCTCAACCCCACGCTCCTGAGCTGGTCGGTCCAGGCCGTTGCCCTAACCTACATCGGCATCCGCTACCGCAGCCTCTGGACAAAGGCAATGGCCGTCATTGTCACGGCCATCGCTGCGGCGGGCCTGTTCTACCATTTGCCGCTGGGCGGGACCGAGTCCTTCCGGATAGTGTTTAACGCCCCGTTCGGGACGTGGATGTTTGTATCTGCGGCCGTTCTGGTCTGTCATACCCTCTGGCGGTTTATGGCTGAGGCCAAAGACACCGACGGACGTTTCGCCGCCGAAATAGCTTACATCGTTGGCGTGCTGCTGATGGCCGTCGGCTGCACAATGGAGTGGTTTGCGTACTGTGACCGATTTTTTGATAATGATCCGGCACAAGATGCGGCGTTTTGGCCTGGCATGATCGTGATTGCAGCAGCATTGACGGCGGTCTTGCTGACGCGCCCCGTATGTCCGAAGGGCCGTCTGGTGCGCACGTCCGGTGTGCTGACAGCGTTTGCCGGTTCGCTCTTTACCGCGCTGGCAATGATGGGCGTCTATCACTCCGCTTTCCATTTGTTCTTCAATATACCGTTTGCACTGGCCAGCCTTTATGCCGCTGTTGTCCTGCTGTGTGCATGGCACATCCGGCGAATAGATGATAAAACGCCGCAACGCGACCAAGTGACCGCAGCTATGGGCATTATGGGAGTAGGGCTGCTGTTCGTCCTGCTGGCCGAGCAGGGCTATTGGTACTGGTATTGCCAAAACAAGTTTGCACAACCGATAACCAACTGGCAGGCGTCAGCGGTGCAGACCGTTGCGATCTGCTGGGCGGCGTTTGGACTGGGGTTGTTGACCGTCGCGCTGAAGTTTGACCGTCTGTGGCTCAAGGCCGCCGCGGTGCTGACGGCAGCCGCCTCGGCGGCAATCTTACTCTGGACGATCCCGCTGCATACCAGCGATGATTTTCGCCTGATGCTCAACCTGCCCTTTGTCGCCTGGCTTACGGTCGCCGCCGCTCTGGTCGCCGGCCACGGCCTGTGGCGCACCATGAAAATCGCCGACCTTGACCAGCGCAGTATGACGCAAATCTATTACGCCGCAGGCGTCTTGCTGGCGGCGGTCGGCTGGACAATGGAATGGTACGCCCATTGCCGCTGGCACGTAACCGGCAGCGTCGGCGAAGCCAATTTCCTGCTGGGGACGATGCTGCTTCCAGCGGCTGTGATGATGGTCTTTTTGGCACAACCCTTGCCGCCGAAAGGTGAACTGGTGCGCACATTGGGCGTATTGGCTGCGCTCGGCGGAGCGGTGTTTACAGTCATTGCGCGAAAAGATGTGCATACGGCCGCTTTTGCCTTGTTTTTAAACGTGCCGTTTGCGGTGACGGCTGTGTTTGTCGCTGCGATGATGGCCGGGGCGTGGTGCGTCCGGCGTGCCGTTTACACTAAGAAAAACTGGGAAAAGGTCCCTGCGATAATGGTTTTGGCAGGGCTGGTGCTGGTATGGGTGATCCTCAGTCAGGAAGTCTATCTGTACTGGGCCTGCCGCAACACCTGGGCCGGGCCGGTGGACAACTGGCGCTTCTCGGCGCAGATGTATATGTCGGTGGCGTGGGCAATCTACGCAGCGGTGCTGGTGATCGGGGGATTTGTTTTCCGCGCCCGCAGCGTGCGCTACCTGTCCCTGCTGATTTTCGCCGTCCTGCTGGCCAAAATCTTCCTCAAAGACACCGTCACCCTCCGCATCGAATACCGCATCGCCGCTTTTCTGACGACGGGTATTATTCTCGTCGGCATATCATTCCTCTATAAATTCCTCAAAAAGAAAGGCTTCTTCGAAGAAAAATCCCCGACCACCGAAAATGAGGCAAAGGAATAATACCATGAATCTTCGGATACACATTACGTTGCTGCTTCTCGTCGGCGGTCTCTGTGCCGCCGGCGATATCGACCTCCGCAGCGAAACAGTGCGGCTGATGGAGCGTGCCGGCATGGACAAACTCCTTGACGCCCCCCTGCGGATACACTGTGCTGCCGACAAACCCATTGCCATTGTCGATGAAGGCATTTTTGCCATCCAGCACACCCTCTTGACGCCCGGCGTCGGCGCCGAACCCAACGTCGTCCTTGAACACCCCGAATACCTGTCCCCGACCGCCGACAAACTCCTCGTCGCCGTGCACGGCTGGCTGGACAAGGGACAAAACGGCTGGCCGGGGCTGATCGCACAGGCCGTCTTCGAACGCACCGACCCCAACGAATGGCTCTGCGCCTCCTTCGAATGGCGCGGCGGCGCTGTCGTGGTTAGTTCGATCATGGCCGCCGAGTACGCCCGCGATGTCGCCGGCCCGCGTCTGGCGGGGGGCATCTTCGCAATGGGTCAAGATTTCAGCCATATCCATCTCATCGGTCACTCCGCCGGGTCATGGGCGATTCACTCCGCCGCGCGGCGTCTGGCCGAGCGATATCCGAATGCGACGTTTCACCTGACGTTTCTGGATGCCTACGTTCCGAGCAAGTGGAACCCCGACGAATTGGGTGTGATCTTTCTGGACGCCGATCGCTTCAAGACGCATTACTGGGCCGAGCATTACTACACACGCGATATAACCTGGAAGGTTACCGAACAGAACCTGAAAAACGCCCACAACGTGGATATCACCGCAACCGCTCCGTTATACGGCGACCACGAGTTTCCGCACCGCTGGTATCTGGCGACAATTACGGGGGCCTATCACCGCTGGGATGAAATAAAAGCGTCGCTCGTGAATACCGCCGACGGCCTGGCATACGGCTACCCCCGCAGCCGCGCCGCCGGACGCGACGGCTGGGAGCTTAACAGCACGCTCCCGACAGACCGCCCTGCCGTCGTAATCCGAAAATAATCAAGACAGCAGATGCCCGACGAGTATCTTGACGCCGATGCCGATAAGAATGAGGCCGCCGACGATTTCGATTTTGTTTTCAAAAAAGTGGCCAAAGCGTTTGCCGATCAGATAGCCCGCATAAGACAGGATGAACGTCAACGCACCGATGAGTAGAACCGCCCGCGCAATCGAATGCGTCAGCAGTGACAATGTGAACCCCACGGCCAAAGCGTCAATACTGGTGGCAATGCTCAGCACCAGCAGGGCAAGCAGGCTTGACGGATTGGGGGGTTTCTTGTCAACATCCTCAATTGTGAAAGCCTCATAAATCATCTTTCCGCCCACCGCCGCCAGCAGTACAAAGGCCAGCCAGTGGTCATAGGAGCCAATAAAGCCCTCAAACGATTTACCCGCCGCAAAGCCGACCAAGGGCATCAATGACTGAAATGCCCCGAAAAACAGCGCCATCCGCAACGCATGCAGAATATGCAATTGTCGAAAGACGGCCCCACAGACAACTGACACCGCAAAGGCGTCCATCGCCAAGCCCATCCCGACCCCGGTTATCGTTATCCATTCAAACATCGTCAGTTTTGCCTCGATTCTATTACGGTTTCTGCTTTGGCGGCGGGGGCAATGTCAAAGACGGTAATTTCCGGGGGGACAAAAAATCGGATGCGCGGCCCAAAACCGCTCATCCCGATACCGCGGTTGACATAAAGCATAATCCCGCCGACATCGTAAAGCCCCGCCTCGTATTGTTTGCCGTGACGGCTCATTGTCGTCAGCGCCCCGTAAAACGGCAGCGCGATCTGCCCGCCGTGCGTATGTCCGCTCAGAACCAGATCGATTGGCTTACCCACAAGAAATTCGATTAAATCCGGCGTATGATACAGCAGCACATTCCACGTCTCTTCGTCAAGCTGATTGAACGCACGCTGACTGACGCGCCCGCTGTGATAGTCCACCCCGCAGACCATAAACGCCTCGCCGTCCTTCTCCAGCCGCACAGCGTTAAGCGGCAGTTCCACAAATCCCGTCCCCTCGAACAGATTCACCCCAAACCGGTAATCCCAGTTCCCCCGCACCGCAAACTTGCCCAGTGGGGCCTCCATCGCCGCCAGGGTCTCGACAAACAGGCCGTGCGCGTCAGCGCTGTTGAGCGCATCGCCGGTAAAGACGATTACGTCAGGCTTCAGTCCGTTGACCAGCTCCGGCAGGCGCGGTTCCAGCCGCGGCTTGGGGTCGCAGTGCAGGTCGGAGATATGCACAATCCGCAGCGACGTACCGCTCAATTTGTCCGTTTCCAGCCGCACAGTCGTAATTTCAAGCCGGTACGGCTCGATAAAGGCAGCATACAGCATACACAGCAAGCCCAGTGCAGTCAGGCTGTGAACGATAATGTGATAACGGCGTACGGGCGGCTGCGATTGACGACGCAGCTTCCGCAACAAATAACGCACCAGCAGCCGCGCCTCAAGCACAACCACCAGCCCCGCCATCGCCAGAAAAAGAATGACCGGTAAAGTATTCACATACGGCATACTATTGCTCTTTGTTTAAAAAAAGAAAACTCATCATGCCCAAGTCCTCTGTGGCAGAAAAATCACTTCCGCTCGGCTCGGATCAGATGCGGACACGTCAGGTCTTCGGCGATGGTCTGCCCCGGCTCCACCACCAGAAAATCTTCCGCATCCCATCGCCCATCGACCAGCCGCTGCATCAGATCAGGACTGCCCTCGATCTCATCGTACTGCCAGCCGAGATACGCAGCACATTGCTGTGTATAGGCCTTTTGCGCCTCGCTGCCGGGCAGATGCCAGTCGATATACGTCGCCCACTTGTACTCCTTCATCCAGGTCTGTTCGGTCTCCAGCAGGTACTGCGCATTATCCGGCCCGTATTTTTCGCTGTATTCGGCCAGCAGCTGTTCGCAGCGTTCCTTGCCCGGCATCGTACCCGTTTCGATCCAGCCGGAGCTGTACCAGTAGATACCGCCCCGATGGGCGTCAAAATACTCCCGATAGCGTTCCTTGCTGCCCAACAGCAGCGTCATACAGTCATGCCCCCGCGGCACAACCGCCCGAATCGGACACCTCAGCCCCACGATCCCATTGCTGCACAGCCCGTAGCCCAACAGCATCGCATCATACGGCTCTTCGGCGACATCACAGGTCCTGTTCAACTCTTTTTGCACCTCGGCGCGCAGCACCTCCGGCGTATTGTGCAGCCCCTGCGGCATCAGCACAATATCCACGACATTCCCGCTCCGCGACGCACACAAATACGCCTCTTTTTGCAGAACCTTGCACGTAATAAACTTATATCGCATCAGAAGCGATTCTACCAAATCCCCCACCCCAAGGCAAACCCCCATTTCACCTCCACCGCCGTAGAGACGCACGGCCGTGCGTCTCTACATAGCGCACATCATATCAACTGAAATCAGGGTTCATTTCGTCCTCTTGCCAATTCATCGGGTTATTCAAAATATAATCCCGTATGGTACATAAGGATTTTTCGCTGCGTACCACATGGTCATAAAACCGTGGTTGCCACACCTCGACACCGGGGGTAAGGCGATATTCATTGATACGTTTTGTCACGGCGGATTTAAAACCGGCTGCAAATGACGACACCGACCTCGGCGCCCTGCACGGTAGAGACGCACGGCCGTGCGTCTCTACGGGGTTTTCGATCACGACGACGCCGTGGATATGATTGGGCATGATGACAAATGTATCGCACCGCAATTCCCGGCGCATCACAAAGGATTCGTTCCACCCCTGCAAAACAATATTACCGATGACCGACAAATGCATTTTCCCCTCGGCAATGGTACCCAGCAAGCATTCCCGATGCTTTGTACAGATTGTTAGAAAATAATAGCCGTTGGACGAATAATCCCGATTTTTTAATCGGGTCGATTCCACACGATATTGATTTCGATATAGCATCTCATTTTCCCTTCGTCTGCCCGGCCACGGCCTTCCACGCCGTAGAGACGCACGGCCGTGCGTCTCTACATGCAACCGCACATATTATACAATTCCCCACACAAAATCTCAACAACCTTTTCTTATGCCATAAAACAATAGAATTAGACCTTTTATTGTCCATATCCTGTCCTGCCCTCTCCGGTTTCCGGAATAAACAAATCCAATCCGATAAAATGATTGAAATTCCCATCCTCAATTCCTATAATGGCATATTGAAAGGTTTTGCTATGAAATTTAAATCCCTGCAGGACATATTGAAGTTTGCGGTCGCCAAAGAAGAGGCTTCTGTGGCGTTTTACCGAAGTCTGGCCGCGCGCGTCAAAAAGCCGGAAACCACCGCTGTTTTCGAATTATTGGCCCGTCAGGAAGAAAAGCATATCGAAGCGATCCGCCTTGAATTGATTAAGCTGGGATTCACGGTGTCCGAATCGCTGCCCAAAGACAACGATGTGGACGAAAACGCCGACTCGCTTGAGATCGACGATCGCGCGGCGGAAATGAACTATGTGGACGCCTTGCGGCTGGGCATCCAAAAGGAACGGGCGGCCTTCAAGCTTTACGCAGAACTGATGGCCATGGCCGAGGAGAATGATTCGCGAAAGATGTTTCTGGAACTGGCCGAGGAAGAGATGCGGCACGTCCTCAGGCTCGAACGCGAAATCGAGGTCATAACTTATCCCAATAAGTAAGCAGGATTACTCGACAAAAATCAAATACAGGAATCCTGCGGACGGTTTAATTGTGCGCATAAAGAGATAATCTGCGGCATCGTCATTTGCGACAAACACCTTGTATTTTCTCAACAAGCGAAAGGGATGTATGAAACGCTTGATAATAAGGGTCGTTTTGATTGTTGCGGTCGGTGCTCTGCCGGCCGGAACGGCCAACGCGGAAACGGGCACAGCCAGCACACAGGAAAAGACCGCGGCACACCGAACCGGAGACGCTGATGTCGTCACCTATGAGGTTTTTGGGGCTGTCGGCAATGGCGTGGCCGACGATCTGCCCGCTATCCGCGACGCCCATGCCCACGCCAACCTGCATGGCCTGCGCGTCCGCTCGGACCCGAACGCCACCTACCACCTCGGCCGCCGGGCGATCACGGCCGTCATCGCGACCGACACGGACTGGAGTACCTCGCATTTCATCATCGACGACAGCCAGGAGGTTGAGAATCACCGGGCGCCGCTTTTCGATGTCGTATCCCTCTTGAAACCGGTGCCGCTGAAGATTGAGCGGCTCGCGCGAGACCAAGATCGCCTGGACGTGAGGCCGCCTGTTGACTGCCTCGTGCTCGTCGAAAACCGAAACCGAAAACTCTTCATCCGCCGCGGCTTAAACCAGAACGACGGCACGGCGCAGCGCGAGGTGTTCATCCTTCGCCGGGACGGTTCGGTCGAAGGCTTAATCGACTGGGACTACGAGTCCCTTACCCGGATCGAAGCCCGTCCGCTCGATCCGGAACCGCTGGTCGTGCGCGGCGGCGTTTTTACCAATATCGCCAACCGCATGGTGCAGGAGACCGGTTACAATTACTGGGGACGCAATATCCGGATCAGCCGATCCAATACCGAGATCGACAGTGTAACCCTGCGTGTGACCGGCGAAACCGATGTCGGCCATCCCTACAGCGGATTCCTGAACGTACAGCAGTGCGCCAACATCACAGTCCGCAACTGCTCAATCGACAGCCGCAAAACGTATCGTACGATCGGCGCGGCGGGAATGCCCGTCTCTATGGGTTCCTACGGATACAACGCCTCCCTGGTGGTCAACTTCCGCATGATCAACTGCACCATGGAAAACATCAACGACCGCAGCCGCTGGGGCGTGATTGGCAGCAATTTCATGAAGAATATACTGCTCGAAGACTGCGTACTCTCACGGATGGACGTACACCAAGGCGTCTCCGGCGACTACATCATCCGCCGCACCACGCTCGGTTACCAGGGACTCAACGCCATCGGGCGCGGACGTTTGATCGTCGAGGATTCCACCCTGTACGGCAACAATCTGATCACGTTCCGCAGCGATTACGGTTCAACCTGGGAAGGCGACGTACTCATCCGTAACAGCCGCTGGATCCCGAATACGGGCGCTGTTGCCCGTCCCGTGATGTTCGGGATGAACAACGACGGCCAGCATGACTTCGGCTACCCGTGCTTCATGCCGCGACGTATCCGGATCGACAGATTGTTCGTTGACGATTCCAATCATCCTGAAGGTTATCAGGGGCTGACTTTTTTCAGCGATCCAATCGGCCCTCCGCACAACGAACGCCCGTTCCCCTATGCCATGACAAGACAACTGACGGTCCGCGGCCTAAAAACCGCCAGCGGGTTACCGCCGCGCATCTGTGCCAATCCGGAGGCGGTACGGACGATTGCCGTTACGATGGAATAACCGGAAGAATCATACATCGCGTATTCGAGAACGCTTGATTCTAGTGCAGGCATATCCGCATCCTGAAAGCCCGATATATTGACGAAGAACGTGTAAATTCTCACAGTTTCTGATAATTTTCACTTTATTAGCACTAATAGCCCATAAATTTTAATCCTTGACAACCTCTTGTGCCGATAGTTAACTTAGCGAAATGGCGTAATTTGGGAAAGATTCATGGATGGACATTATAGTAAGAGGCAAAGTATGGAGAAGATGAAGAACCTGTTTACGACCGGCGAGGCGGCGGAAATCTGCAATATCAGCCAGCAGACGATTATCCGATGTTTTGACTCCGGAAAACTGGACGGCTTTCGCGTACCCGGCTCCCGATTTCGGCGGATTCCGCGCGACAGCTTGGTGCGCTTTATGAAGGAAAACAGCATCCCGCTGGACAATCTGACGCACGACCGACTGGGCAAGATCAAGATTCTGATCGTGGACGACGACCCGGAAATCGTCGAGTTGATGGTGGATGTACTCAACCGCGACGGCCGTTTCGAAGTCCGCACCGCCACCAGCGGCTACGACGCCGGGCTGGTGACCCAGCAGTTTATGCCGGATGTGATTATTCTGGACTATATGCTGCCGGACGTGAACGGCAATATCGTCTGCCAGACGATCAAACGCAACCCCGATTATGCCGGTATCCGGATCGTCATTGTCAGCGGCGTCGTCAATCAGGACGAGATCGAGGGGCTGCTTCAGGCGGGGGCGGCCGATTTTATGAAAAAACCATTCGATATCGCCAAATTGGTGGATCGTTTGATTGAAGTCGCAACCGGCGAACCGGTTGGGGCCGCCTGAGTCGAAGGGAAGGATTGAGGTGATGAGCAATCATACGAATCAACAGTCAGTTGCCCGACAAATTGAGCGTGTCCTTCGCCGTTCCGGAGGCCTATCGACGCTGCCGGAAATTGCCGCCGAGTTGCTGGGGCTGTTGGCCGAGGCCGCTTGCGACAACACGCGGCTGGCCAACGTCATTCAGACCGATTCAGCGCTGAGCGCGAAAGTCCTGTCGCTGGCCGCTCAGGAAGGCATTGTCTTCAGTCAAGGGCGGCCCACAATTCACGAAGCGGTGGCCCGTTTGCCCCGCCGGGTGCTGCGCGAGGCGATTTTGTCGTTAAAGGTCTTTCCGACGCTGAACTGGGGAAGCGACGCTGACAGCAAACGTCCCTTGCCGCGGCGGCAGTTGGCGCTGCACAGCTTGGCGACAGCTTGCTGCGCCGAGGCGCTGGCCCAATACGTCCTGCCGCCCGAACAGCGGCCGGCCGCATACTTGGCCGGGCTGCTGCACGACATCGGTAAGCCCGCCCTCGCAGAGATTATGCCCAAAAGTTTCGACCAGCTTATCGAACAGGCCCGCACCACCGGCGTCGAATTATCCGAAATCGAACAGGAGCACCTCGGCCTTGACCACGCCTCACTGGGAAAGCGGCTGGCCGAGAAATGGCAGCTTCCGGCCTCGATTGTCTCCTGTATCTGGCTGCATCATACCGACCCGCAGACGCTGGCGGCCTCGCAGGCCGAGCCGCTGCTGCCGGCGGTGACGGCGCTGGCCGACCGGCTGGCGCGACAATCGGCCATCGGCCAAAGTGGCTCTTACGGCCGACCGGACGATATTGACGAGTGGGTCGCGTTTCTGAAACTGACTTCCGAGCAAATCGCTCACGTTCAAAGCGAGTTGCCGTTGAGCGTCAGCCGCCAGTGCGAACATATTCAGTGGTCGCCCGAAGACGGCTCACAGGCGTATGTGGCGGCGGTGCAGGACGCGGCGGTCGGCCTGGCTCGCGACAATCGACAGCTTAGCAACCGATCGCAACGCTGCGAGGCGCTGGCTGGCCAGAACACCCTGATTGAGAGGATTCTGGGCGAAATCTCCGAATACAGCACGCCGGTTGAGATCGCCGAGCGGTTTGCCGAATTCTGGCAAAAGCAATACGCCTGCGGCACCACAGCGGCGATCGTCATTGGCGAGGCGACCGACGTACCGGATGCGTACGTGGATATGGCGGTGATCGCCCGCGACGGACAAAGCAGCATTGCGACCTTGCGTGCGCCCAACGAGACGCCGCTTGTGCCCGATACCTTAAAAAAACAATTTTGCATTGTTCCGGTTGCCGAGCCTGACCGATGGCTGCTGGAACCGATTGAAACCGAGCTAAACCCCCTTCAAATGCGGGCAGCGCCGCTGGCGATGCAGAACAAGGTCGTCGGTATCTTGCTGTTTGAGGCGATGCAGCCGGACGAGACGCTTGAGCAGGCCGACTGTGCGACAGCCTGCCGCATCGCGGCCTTTGCCATCACGATGGCGACCAGCATTCAGAAACATGCGCATCTGTCCGAGCAGTTTGTTCGGATGGTCGGCACACTGCGCCGCACCCGCACCGAACTGGCCAAAACGCAATCGATACAGGGGCTGGCCGAGATGGCCGCCGGCGCCGCCCACGAACTGAACAATCCGCTGGCTGTGATCTCCGGCCGGGCGCAGCTGCTGCTGACCGCCGAGGAGGACGAGACGAAACAACAGATGCTCCGCCAGATTCAACAGCGCACCGAGGAAGTGGCACAAATCGTCAATGATCTGATGAGTTACGCCAAACCCGCAGCGCCCCAAAAACGGCAAGCCTCGCTGAAGGAACTCATTCAAAAGGCGATTGAAAAGACCTGTACGCTGCATCAGCTCCAGAGCCTTGAGACCGACATCGACCTGGCGCAAAATGATGTGGTCTATGTCGATGTGCACCAGATTACCGAGGCCTTGGCACAGATTTTCTGCAATGCGATTGAGGCCTACCCCGGCGAAAACGGACCGATCCGGATTACGTCCAACGCACAGGACGGCGCAAACGCCGTGACCCTGAAGATTTGCGACACCGGCTGCGGGATGGACGCCGAGACGCTGCAAAAAGCACTCGACCCGTTCTTTTCCTTTCGGCCGGCCGGGCGACGGCGCGGGATGGGGCTGTCTCACGCCCAGCGGCTGCTGCTCTTGAACAACGGCGCAATCCGCCTTGAAAGCGAACCCGGCCAAGGCACGACGGTCTATGTGCAATTGCCGAAAGTCTGACAAATAGAAATTCTAATTTTTAAGCACTAAATCATAAACAAGATTTAAAACAAGAATTTTGAAGGATAAAAATGCCGTGTTTTTCTATCTCAGTTGAAAGCCGTCTTGTTTTTGGTCTTATTCTTTCCTGTCTTTGAATTTGTTTAGGATTTAGAATTTACTCAAGTTGACTGACTTTTCTGATCGGGATTTTGGACGAAAATGATGATTATTTCAACAAAAAACGGCAATCTGTCCGATAAAAGGGTTGGAAACAGCACTTTTATGCAGGAGACTGCCGTT
>JAAYCR010000034.1 GCA_012729675.1 Phycisphaerae bacterium
TCGCCTGTCGGTAATACGCAAACTTGCGTTTTATCTACTCCGCCTGTCGGTAACTTAGGCGAATTTTCGCTTAAGTCGTTTCTATGCTCTTTGAGGATTTCGGCCAGCGGTCGGCCTGTCCTTTTGGACTGAACATCGAACACGTCGCCCCCTTCGCCGCAACTTTGGCAATGCCAGCGATAAACGCCGTCTTGACCCTGAAAGACCCCCGCGCTAGGGGTCTTGTCTCCGTTGCGGTGGTTCTCTGGACAAAGGCAATGCATCGCCCGGCCTTTGAATTTCGCCCCAGCCGCCAAGAGTTCGGCTTTGAGTTCATTCTCTGATAACTGTTTGGGGTGTGGTGTCATAGTGCCAGCCCTAAGCTCTCCAGTACCCGCCGTTCGCGCTCCGGGTCGGGGGTTTCCGGTGTGGGGTTTGTTTCCGATGGGGTTTCATTATTGGCATCGGAAAAAGAAAAATTCTCTTCTTCTTTTATTTTTCTATTCTGTTTGACGTGGGGGTCAGAGTAAATCGACGTGGGGGTCAAAGTAGAATCTGAAAATGTCAAAGTAAAATCATCTTTTACTTTGACCTCAGCGTCAAAGTATAACCGCCGCCAGCGTGATTGATTCCCGGTGATCTTGACCCAGCCCCCGGCTTCAAGTTTCTTGACAAGACGGGAAACGGTGTCGGGGTGTTTGCAAAGAATCCGCCCGATTTCGGCGTTGCTTAATCGCAGCCCGTCGGGAAAAGTCCAGACCAGACCCAGCAGCATTTTTTCCGGCAAGGATAGTTCAGGGTGATAAAGTACCGCCCCCGGGATCCGGCAGGTTTTGACCCCGGCAGTCGTCATCGGCCTAACTCCGTTTCGGCCTGCCTCCATCCCTTCAAAAAATCTGCTTTAAGTCGGTTCTGTTTGTGGTGATCGGCCAGAATGACCAAGACGGCCTGAACAATGGCAGGCGTCGCCGTAGCGATTAACCGCTTGACCTGTCGCCGTTGTTTGTCAATATCGCCGGGCAATGGGAATATTGGTTCTAAGGGTTTGCTCATACCGTCGCCCCCTTACACGCCTGAATAAACGCTTCCAAGTCCCGGACGTCGAACCGTACGCAGCGTTGGCCGAGACGGACAGCCCGAATCCGTCCTTGCTGCGTCAAGGTGTACAGGGTGCGTTCGCTTATGGCCAGCGTCTTTGCTGCGTCTCGTGATGATAATAGTAGGGGGGTTTTATTTTCCATCTTGTCGCCCCTTCAGGAATCGCAGCACGTCGCCAGCATCAAAACGAATCGTTTTTGGCGAAACGACGATACGGGGGATTTTGCCCTCACTCGCCCAGCGCGACACGGTGCCGGGCTTGACCCGCAACAGCCGGGCAACTTGTTCCTTTGTCAAAAGTTCATCTTGCATAATCGCATCCCATAAAAGTACCGTTTCTTTTATGGTGCGTTTATGCAACGCATAATTTGCATAATGCCGCCGATGGGCTTATGGCGTGGTTATAGTTGAAAGTTCGATTGCATAAAAAATTATTTTGTGGGCTTTTTGGGGGGCTTTCGGCTATCCGTCCGCGCCCCTAATTTGAGCGCATCGGCATCGACAATGGTTTTCCCGGCCTTTGGTGCGGCCTTGTCTGTCGGCAGCCCTTGCTGTTCCAACCAATCCCTATACTCTGTCGTCCATCGCGAAACGCTATGCTGTCCAATTTTCCGCCCAAGCTCTCTTGACATCATCCGGGCAACCTCTGTTTGTGTCCCGACATCGGCAATGCAATATAGCTGGAACGCAATTCGCGCCTCTTTTGGCGGCTTTTTGGTTTTCCGGGCAGGTTTGGACGGTGTGGTGTTTTGGGAGTCAAGATAATCTTGAACATATACCCCAATTTCATTCCAAGTAAGTTTCTTGAGTTCATCGCCAGTCAAGTGATATACCCGCCGCAAAAAGGCATCCAACCGCCGTGTGGACAAGTCAGGCACTGCCGCCGCCAGCAGCAGCAATTCGTTGTTAGTCAGCGTCGCCCTGTAGCCCTTCTTCGTGGGTTCGCCCGGTGCAACAAATAAAATCGGTTCTTCTGAAAATGGACATTCTGGAATTGTAATTCTGAAGGTTTCGACGATTTTTTCCCAAAACGCAGTCAATGCCTCTTTACCGTATAATACTTTTTTCGCCATATCGCATCGCCTTTACGAATCGCCAAAAGTTCAAAGCAAGGGCAGCCGGTGGCGTGCCGGTTTTCGGGTGCGCGCCCTATCCCTTGCCTGTATTGTATTATTTTTCCATCTTCTTTTCAAGATTAATCCCGGCCAGCGCCAGAATCGCAACCCGAACATTTTCGGGCAGTGAATCCCAGACAAGAGCAAGCCGTTGTAAATCGCCCGAAAGTGTTTGACCGTGTACCTCTTTAGGGGTAGAATTCTGGGGAAAAGTATAAATGTGTGCCGATTTTTGTACCCTCTGGGTTTCGGAGTTTTCTGTAAGTGTACTGTTTTTAATGCTTTGTGATTTTGGGTTCAAGTCCCTCACCGCCCAGTGTTGTAAAGCGTTGAAATGCAGCACCATACACAAAAGCTCTTGCTTTACAGCAAGGGCTTTTTCTGTTTTTCTCTATAATGTCGGTGTAATGAGTCGAGAGGATAGCATGAAGCATTTGCTTTTTTTATTGTGCGGCGTGGTGTTTGGGCTGTCGGGGTGCGACACCCAGTCTCGGATCGAGCGGCGGGCGGCGGCGTTTGAGCCTGCGGGCGAGACGGTCAAGGTGATGACGTTTAACATTCGCTATGGCACGGCCAACGACGGCGAGGATCACTGGGATTATCGTAAGGAGATGGTGTTTGATCTGATCGCCGGGCATGGAGCGGACGTGGTCGGCTTGCAGGAGGCGCTGGATTTTCAGGTCAGCGAGATTCGTCGGGCGGTGCAAGGCTATGGCGTCGTGACCGCCGGGCGGGACGATGGCCTTCAGGCCGGGGAGCACTGCACTATTCTGTATCGCCGCGACCGATTTCGTGCGGCCGATTCGGGGACGTTCTGGTTTTCCAATTCGCCGTGGGTGCCTGGATCGATGCACTGGGGCAACCGTATCCCGCGGATTTGTACTTGGGTGCGGCTGGTCGAGCGGGAAACGGGCAATGCCTTTTGTGTGTATAACCTGCATTTGGATCACCAGTCGCAGGAGTCGCGGTTCAAAAGCGCCCAGTTGCTGGCTCGGCGTGTGGCGGCGCGCGAGCCGAAAGATCCCGTCGTGGTGATGGGGGATTTCAATATGGGACTGGATAATCCGGGGATGCTGTATCTGCGGCGGCTGGGGTATCCAGATGGGCCGGTTGAGCTGCTGGATACGTGGCGGCTGATGCAGCCGGATGCGCCGGATACACGGACGTATCATGGGTTTAAGGGCGGAACCGAGGGCGTTAAGATCGATCAGATCCTCGTTGAACGAACGAGCGAGGTACTGGCCGCCGAGATTGACCGCACGACAAATGAAGAAGGGCGATACCCTTCTGACCATTACCCGGTGACGGCGACGCTGAAATTGTGGAATAACGCATCCAGCGATTTTTGAGTTGCGCCCTGATTGCGGCGGATGATGTCGCGTCCGGCATCGGCGATGCGGCCGGCATAATCGGCATCCGACAGGCATTTTTGAACCGCTGTGAGCAGTTCTTCCGCGTTTTTTATCTCAATCGCTCCGCCGCCGGAGAGCAGGGCGTCCACCGTTTGTTTGAAATTGAAGGTGTGCGGCCCGAAGAGTGTGCATTTGCCCAAGGCCGCCGGCTCCATCATATCCGAGCCGCCCATCGGCGTGAGGGTTCGCCCGACAAAGACGACTGTCGCCAAGGCATAAAACTTTTTCAGGTCGCCCATTGTGTCGCCGAGAATGACCGTCGGCTTTCCGCCGGTGCAGGAGTCCATCTTCTTGAGTTCACTGTATCGCACAAATTCCAACCCCGCCTGTTCGATCAGTGCGGCGACCTCGTCAAACCGTTCGGGTTTTCGCGGAACAATCGCCAGCCGCAGGTCTTCGAAGGCCGGCTGCTGACGGAGTCCCCTGAAGACCTCCAGACCGATGGCTTCCTCGCCCGGGCCGGTTCCCCCCAAGACCCATAGGCGTTCTTTGCCGAGATTGATCTGTTCGACCAGTCGTGCCGTGCCGGGCACTTCGCCGTCGATCTGGGCGGTGTCATACTTGAGCGAGCCGGTCACCTGTACCCGTTCGGCCGGGCAGCCTAATGCGATGAAGCGTTCGGCATATTCAGGGGTCTGTGCGAGCACCAGGCCGACACGGCTGAACATCGGTCGAATCAAGCGGCGGATTTTGAGATATTTGGGAAAACTGCCGTCGCTGATGCGGCCGTTGACCACCGCCACCGGAATTTGTCTGTCGGCCGCGAATCGTGCCAGATTCGGCCAGACCTCCAACTCCATCAGGCAGATGATGGCGGGGTTGATGTTTGTGATCGCCCGGCTCATCACGCAGGATAGGTCAAACGGAAAGTAAAACACATCGCAGTCGCTCTGGTAGATCGCCTTGGCTCGGGCCAGGCCGGTGTCGGTCGTGGCGGAAACGGCCACTGGCATATTGGGATGTTGGCGGTGCAGGGCGTCAATGAGCGTGCGAGCGGCATTGACCTCGCCGACGCTGACGGCGTGAATCCAGATGCAGGGCTGTTGGGGGGTGCGACGGCGGATGTCGCCCAGCCGCTGTCCCCAGCCGCCTCGATAGCGTTTGTGGGCCAGTCGGCGGTATAGAATCACCGGGCTGTAGGCCGCAATCGCAAGTATGTAGAGAAAATCAATCGCATATCGCATGGATATATCCTTGGCTGCATCGATAACGGGTAAAGCATAGTCCAAAATGCTTGTTAGGTCAATTCTATTAACACTCACACGTTGGTTTCTGTGGGCAATCGCTATAATATTTCGAAAATATTTATTTATTTTTAGGGTTGACTCGTTTTCAAGGATACATTTATATACGACTATTCGAGTCGTACTAAGGATTGAAATATGAAAGTATCGATGAAAACCGATTATGCGTTTCGCGTTCTGTTTACGCTGGTAGAGCATTACCAGCGGGGGCCGATCCCTATCCGCGAACTGGCTCGGCGGAATGAGGTACCGAAGCGATTTCTGGAGCAGATTATGCTTGAAATGAAGGCCAAGGGTTGGGTCGCGAGCATTATGGGCAAGCAGGGGGGGTATGTGCTTTCCAAGTCGCCCGATAAAATCACGGCAGGTGCAGTTATAAGGCATTTTTATGGGGTATTGGCGCCCATCGGATGCGTGTCGGTGATCCAATATGAGCCGTGCAGCCAAGAGCCGGTGTGCCGGTTTCGGCGGCTGTTTCTGGATGTCCGCAATCATGCGGCTCGGCTGATGGATTCGGCGACGCTGGACAGTATTTATCAGGGCAAACCCGTTCGGCAGGAAGAGGTGTTTAATATGGAATTGACCGGCGGGGCGGGGATTTGATTTTTTTGTTTATAAATAGGACTATTCCTATTGAACCTATAGGGTTAATCGAATCGAGTTGTCTCGAGGGGAAGATATATGAAGATATCGAACACTATCGGATGGGGTGTTGCAGTGGCGGTGCTTGTGGCCGCGGCGGTCTTCACTGCCGGTTGTGATCGCGACAAGGACGGGCAGGCCGTGACGCTGCTGAATGTCTCGTATGACCCGACGCGGGAGTTATATCAGGACTTCAACAAGTATATTTTTCCGCACACAACGCAGTGTTTCGCGAAGACTATATGATCTAATAAACCCTTTTGATAAACAGAAAGGAACATATCATGGCGGATTATGCTGAAAACATTTTGCAGACAGTAGGCGGCACGCCGCTGGTCCGGGTCAATAAATTGATCTCGGGCGCGACGGTGCTGGCAAAACTCGAAAGCCGCAATCCGCTGGCGTCGGTCAAAGACCGCATCGGCGTATCGATGATTGAGGCAGCGGAAAAGGCCGGCTACCTTAACGACAAGACCGTCATCATCGAGCCGACCAGCGGCAATACCGGCATCGCGCTGGCGTTTGTGTGCGCGGCCAAAGGGTATCGGCTGCTGTTGACGATGCCGGAGTCGATGAGCCTGGAGCGGCGTAAGGTGCTCAAGGCCCTCGGGGCCGAGCTGGTGCTGACGCCGGCGGCCAGCGGGATGAAAGGGGCGATTGCCACGGCGCAGGAAATTCTTGAGGCCGAGAAGAATGCGTTTATGCCACAGCAGTTTGAGAACCCGGCCAACCCGGAAGTTCATCGGCGTACGACCGGCGAGGAGATTTGGGCCGGTACGGACGGCAAGATCGATTATCTCGTGTCGGGCGTCGGTACTGGCGGCACGATCACGGGCGTCGCGGAAGTCATCAAGTCGCGCAAACCGGAGTTTAATGCGGTGGCGGTCGAACCGGCGCAAAGCCCGGTCTTGACGCAGACGCTGGCCGGTCAGGAGCTTAAGCCCGGGCCGCACAAGATTCAGGGCATTGGCGCGGGGTTTGTGCCGAAGGTGCTGAACCTAAAGATCGTCGATGAGGTCATCGCTGTCGATCAGGACGAGGCAATTGACTGGGCGCGTCGGGCGGCCAAGCTCGAAGGCTTGTTCGTCGGTCTGTCGTCCGGCGCTGCGCTGCGGGCGGCCGATATCATTGCCTCCCGGCCGGAAAACAAAGGCAAGCTGATTGTGGCGATTATCCCCAGCTTCGGCGAGCGGTACTTGTCGTCGGCGCTGTTTGCGGATATCATAACCTAAATCAAGATTAAAAATCAGTACTGTCCGGTCATAAGTCGAATAAGGGCAGTTGGTTATAGTTTTGTCGTTCTTTAAAAACATACGGATTTTCTGTAAGTGCTTGTTTTAGCGGTGTGCCACCGCGCGATGAGTCCCGAAGAAAAGCAGAAAATCGGCATCTCCAAAGGTACGATCCGGCTGTCCATCGGGATTGAGGATGTGGACGATTTGATTGCCGATCTCCAAAATGCACTGGATAGGATATAATGGGTACAGCCTCAGGCAAGAATAGGGCGATTGTGGCGCTTAGCGGCGGAGTGGATTCGGCGGCGGCGGCGGTCTTGCTCTGTCAGGCCGGGCTGGAGGTGACGGGGGTGTATATCTGCCTGCAGCAGGAACACGGCGAGACGGCAGGGGGACGCAAGTCGTGTTGCTCGCCGCAGGATGCTGCCGATGCCGCTGCGATTGCGTCACGGCTGGGGATTGATTTTCAGGTGGTCGATGGCAATGACGAGATGACGCGGATTAAAGACGCCTTTGCGCAGGCCTACGCCGACGGGCGGACACCGAACCCCTGTATTGTGTGCAATCAGTTGATTAAATTCGGAAAACTCTTTGAAATCGCTGATGAGATCGAGGCGTATTCTATCGCGACCGGTCATTATGCGCAAATTGTCGGCGAAGACGGCCACGCGGCGCTGCATCGCGCGATGGCGAAGGACAAAGATCAGTCGTATGTGCTGTTTGGCATCGACCGTTCTCGGCTGGGGCGTGTGCGGTTTCCGCTGGGGCGGTTGTCGAGCAAAGAGCAGGCGCGGGCGATTGTCAAAGACGCCGGGCTAAGTGTCCACGACAAGCCGGACAGTCAGGAGATATGTTTTGTGCCGGATGGGGACTATCGGGCGATTCTGAAAGGGCGGGCCGAGCGCGCCTTGCGGCCGGGGCCGATTTTGGATGAGGCGGGCAAAGTGCTGGGGACGCACGACGGTTGCGGGTTGTTTACCATCGGCCAGCGGCGCGGAATTCGGATCGCCGCCGCCGAGCCGCTGTATGTGCTGTCCATCGACCCGCAGCAGCGTAGTATCACCATTGGGCCGAAGGTGTCGCTGGCGTGTTGCGGACTGCGGGCCGGCGGAGCCAACTGGCTGGCGGATGTGCCGGAGACGTTTGATTGTACGATCCAGATTCGGTACAATCATCGCGGCGCGGCAGGGACGGTACGGCGGCTGGATGATGAGTGCTTTGAGGTTGCCTTTGATGAGCCGGTCGATGCCGTGACGCCGGGGCAGGCGGCGGTACTGTATGACGGCGATAAAGTGCTTGGCGGAGGCTGGATAGACAGTGCTGTGAAGTAAATTCTAAATTTTAAGCACTAAATTCTAAACAAGATCAGAAAACATAAAAAGAAAAAATTAGAAACTTCATGAGCTTCAAGCTCTTCATGGTTAATAAAGCGGTACGATGATATCAAAACGATTTTCACGGCAGATTGCGTTTGCGGCGTTTGGGACAGACGGACAGGTTCGGCTGGGCAAAGGCCGGGCGATGGTGGTCGGCGTCGGCGGTTTAGGGTCGTGGGTTGCCGAACTGCTGGTGCGGGCGGGGGTCGGGATGCTGCGGATTTGCGATGACGACAGCGTGGAACTATCCAACCTCCACCGGCAGGCGCTGTATGTCGAGGCCGATGCCGCGCAATGGCCGTTGAAAGCGGAGGCGGCCGCGAAGCGACTGAGTGCGATTAACAGCGATTGTCAAATTGAGCCGTTTTGCGAGCGGATTGATCGGCTGACGATTCACCGGGCGGCCAAAGAGATCGAAGTCATTATTGATGCGACGGATAATTTCGAGACGCGGTTTTTGATCAACGACTATGCCGTCAAATACAGTGTTCCGTGGGTGTCGGCGGGCGTGATGGAAGGCGAAGGGCAGGTGATGACGCTGATGCCTGGCACAACGCCGTGCCTGCGGTGCATTCTGCCGTCGGCGCCGTCCTGCTGTGCGGGCGATTCCAATGCCTGCTTTCAGTTCGGCGTGCTGGGGCCGGTGGTTGCCGCAATGGCGTCGATGCAGGCGGTCGAGGCGGTCAAACTCCTGGCCGACTTTGCCGACAAGGCCAGTCCTTGCTTGACCAAATTCGATTTGTGGAATAATACTCTTCAGCGTATCCCGTTGTCCACATTGGGGCCGGTCGCAGACTGCCCCTGCTGCGGACGGAAGGAGTTTGACTATCTTGAGCCTTGAATCGCAGCCCATTTATCTGGATTACAACGCCACCACACCGCTGGATCGGGCGGCGCTGTCGGCGCACAAGATATACGGCCCCACCGGCTCGGCTTGTGACTCGGCATCGGGTGACTCCAATTATGTGCTCAAGGCCATCGGGGCAGAACAGGACAGCATCGCCGGTGCTGTCCGATTCAGCCTCGGGCGGTTTACTCGCTTAGACGACATTGAGACGGCCATTGCCGCCATCATCAAGGCAGTCGAGCAGATGCGAAACAATGTTTAATCAGCGGGTTTTGAGCAGGTCGCGAATTTCTTCCAGCAAAACTTCCTGTTTGCTCGGCGGCGGAGGGGGGGCGGGAGCAGTGGCCTCTTTTTTATGCAGTGTGTTCATCGCCTTGATCAACATAAAAATCGCAAAAGCAATGATAATAAAGCTGATGATGGTGTCGATGAAGACACCGTATCGTAGTTCAACGGCCGCTGCGGTTACATTGCCCGCTTCGTCCAGAACGGCGTCATGAAGCGTGAGCGTCAAGTCTTTAAAATCCACCTTGCCCAGCAGCATTCCTATCGGCGGCATCAGGACATCGCTGACAAGCGAGCTGACGATCTTGCCGAACGCGCCGCCGATGATGATACCGACGGCCATGTCCATTACATTGCCGCGCATTGCAAACGCCTTGAACTCTTTGAGCAGACTCATCGGGTTTCCCTTTCTAGAGTGGTTACTGTGAATTTGTTTGAAATGAAAAGGGCAGGCGGCATCTGCCATCCTGCCCCTCGTACTTACTTAAATCCCTCAATACGGTTTGAGGTGTATTTCTGAATTGCTTTTTCCATATCCACATCGTTGATATTGGCCAAGGTGAACAGCCACGCCAAGACGTCGGCAAACTCCTCTTCTTTGTTTGCCGCATCGTCCCCGGCCAGCGCCGTTGCCAATTCGCCGACTTCTTCGATCAACCACATAAACGTCGCCGGCGTACCGCGCTGTCGGTCGCGCGTGCCGTACCGTTCGTTGATCATTCGCTGAAAGGCGCCAATATCCATGTCGTGTTACGCCGTTGTCGAATTATTCGCCCAGCATTGTGGACAATTTGGCGCGTCCGTAAATCTCGCGGACTTCTTCGATGGCGTTGCGGCAGACATTTTCCATTTTCTGACTGAATGCCGCGTTGTCGGTCAACTCCGCCAGATGCAGATGACTCATCAGCGGGCCGTCCACCGCCTCAATGACCTCCAGCAGGGTGATGTTGTCGGCCGTACGCGACAGGAAAAATCCGCCGCGGGGCCCGCGCTTGCTGCGCAGGACATTGGCGCGAACCAACTGCTGCAGAATCTTGAGCAGATATTCCAGCGGAATATTGTACTCTTTCGAAATGCGGGCGGCCAACACAGCACCGTCCTTGTAGTTCTGGGCGATGTACCCAACCGCAACCAACGCATACCCTGTAGATCGGCTGATTTTCATAATCGGATTCTCCTGTAAAAAAGTTTTGTTATATTTCTCGTATAATCCGCAGTGATCCTAAATAATAATCACAAGACCCAAAAACCGCCCGAAGCGGTTCAGTCAAAAAACACTAAAACTTTATATGAACCCATACTTGTTACTCTATACAAGAATTATCAGTAATTGTTCAGGAGTTGCAAGGGAATTTTTATCTAAATAACGAAAATCCGTCCTTAATGCCGGTCAAAAACGCTATAAATATATGTTATAGCTGGAATTGCTAAAAATCAAAAAAGTCGCCAATATTCACAAATTTTGAGGCAAAATACAATAGAATCGTCATTTTACTTGACAGGTATGTCGCGATTGCATAGGATTTCGATTTGATATAAATAATTGACAGGGAGGTTTATATGGATCAATTGAGTCCTAATTTAGAAATCAAATATCACGGCACGGTCATCCTTGCGACACTGGCCGATGAAAAAATTCTGGATGACACTCAAATCCAGGAGTTGGAAGGTTCGTTTATGCCGCTGGTTGAGCAAAATGACGCCATTCAACTGATTATCGATTTTTCGAACGTCAAATTTCTGACCAGCTCGGTGCTGGGCCTGCTGATTCGCATCAGTAAAAAAATCTATGAAAAAGGCGGCAAGCTGCGCTTGTGTGCGATTGACGCCAAAATTATGGAAGTCTTTCGCATTACCCGTCTGGACAAGATATTTGAGATTTTTTCCGACCAAGACGACGCCCTTGTAGGGTTGAAGCGATAGCGCGAAAGCATATTGTGGTTTCTGGATAACGATTAGAGATGAACGGAACCGGAAGCAGTTGATGGCCCCAACAACAGTTTGGCATAAATCCTGGAATATCTCCAGCGTTCGCAGAGAAGCCGAAGCGGTTTGTCGGGAACTGCTTAAGGCGGTGCAGATTCGCGGCTATGACGAGCACGAGTTGTTCGGTGTGCATCTTGCGCTTGAGGAGGCCTTTATGAACGCCATCCAGCACGGCAATCACGGCGACCCGGCCAAGCGCATATCCATTGACAGTCTCATCACGCCCGAAAAAATCGATATTTCCATTACAGACGAAGGGACAGGGTTTAACCCGAAAGGGCTGCCCGACCCCCGGCATGGCAACAACTTGTATAAATGTTCGGGCAGGGGGGTCCTGCTGATTCGGGCCTATATGGACGTGGTCGAGTACAACGAGCGGGGAAACTGTGTGCATCTGATCAAATTTCGCGATACGCAGGGACGGATAAAAAAGGCTCTCGATTCATAGGATTTTGGTTGTTTTTTTGCCGAAGGGGCGATTTTTTTCAGAATTTTCACCTCAATTTTCATTTTTTGCGTAAGCGGTATCCTTTATTTTCCGACATTGACCTCACATGGATACGATCTATAAAGATATGTTCGATTCGTCCCATCTGCTCTGTGAGCAGATCCGCCGGCAATTATTCAAGCTGGTCGTGCCGGAAGGGCCGGCGCTGGTCGTGCTGGATACGGAGCGGCGGCTGCAGACCAGTCATCCGGGGCGGATCGGATTTTTGCTGGGTGACAACGAGCGATTGGTCGAACAGATGTGCGCCCGGCTGGATGACGGCGAGGATCCGCTGGTCATCCCAGTCAAAGGGGGTTGTGCGGCCGCCTGTCAATTGGCGACCGAGCGGGTGCATTGCGGCTATCTGATTGTGTTGTTTGAAGGATACGACGCCGAGACACTCAGCGCGAATATGGCGATGGTCGAGCTGATTTTGGCGCAGGCGCAACTTATCTGTGAGCTGCTCGACAAGAACAACCAACTCCATCACCTCAGACTGCTCGACCTGAGCCGTTCGTCCGAAGTACTGACGCGGTAATAGTTTTTCAGACGGCCGGCTTGTTGTCGATGAATCCCTCAAGTTTTCGGGCGCGGACCGGGTGCTGGAGTTTTCGGATGGCCTTAGCCTCCACTTGCCGGACGCGCTCGCGCGTCACTTTAAAGATGCGTCCCACCTCTTCAAGCGTGTAGGTATAGCCGTCGCCGATGCCGTATCGCAGTTTGATGATTTCCCGCTCTCGGTAAGTCAGCGTCTTGAGCACCTGTTCGATGCGGTCTTTGAGCATCTCCTGGGTGGCCGACTGTACCGGAGATTCGATGCGCTCGTCCTCGATAAAATCGCCGAAGTAGCTGTCTTCGCTTTCGCCGATAGGACGGTCGAGGCTGAAGGGGTGCTTGCTGATCTTGAGCACACGACGGGTCTCGGCGATGCTCATTTCGGCTTCTTTGGCGATTTCTTCGATCGTTGGCTCGCGTCCGAGTTCCTGCATCAGGTTTTTGCTGATCGTTCGCAGTTTGCTCATCGTTTCGATCATGTGCACCGGAATGCGGATGGTGCGGGCATGGTCGGCGATGGCGCGGGTGATGGCCTGCCGGATCCACCAAGTGGCATACGTGCTGAACTTATAGCCGCGGCGGTATTCGTATTTATCGACGGCGCGCATCAGGCCGGTGTTGCCTTCCTGAATGATATCGAGGAAGCTGAGGCCCCGATTGCGATATTTTTTGGCAATGGAGACGACCAGTCGAAGGTTTCCTCCGGACAGCCGTCGTTTGGCCTCTTCGTACTGAGCATAAACGGCCTCGATGGCGCGCAGGCGTTTGTCAAGCTGCTTGGGGGTTTCAAGTACCAGATCCTGCATGCCATACAACTCCTGCTTCATCGCTTCGATGTCGTCGGTGTCGTAATCCCGTCCGGTACCGTCATCGATGACTCCTTGAAGCTGGTGCATTTTGATCTGAATGCCCTGAAGTTTTTTCATCATCGGCTGAATGCGGCTGGTGCGCAGCGTCAATTCCTCCAGCAGCGTGGCGACCTTGCGTCGGTTGCGATGAATCTGGCGGACAAGCGCCTTGATGTCGTCCACACGTTTGGCCTCAAGCGATTTAATGAACAGGTTGGTGTTGCGATCCAGCAGCTTCGTAACGGTATCGATGTTGGCGGGCAGCCGTTTTTTAACGATCAGGCGTTCCTGTCCTTCGCCGCTACTCATTTTCATTGTGCGGTCAAACGGCAGCGACCCTTCATCGACCTGCTGGAGTATTTCGATGGCGGTGCGGGCGCAGTAATCGCTTTCGAGTACCTTGCGGCGAAACGCGATTCGGGTCAATTCTATTTTACGGGCCAGGCTAACCTCTTCTTCGCGTGTCAGCAGCGGAATTTCGCCCATCTGCGTCAGGTACATGCGAATCGGGTCGTCGATCTTGCGGCCTTCGCTTTCGACGAGTTCTTCTTCGATGCGAAGGTCTTCTTCAATCTCTTCATCGTCGCCGCGGCCGACTTTGTCGGTCTCCTCAAAGTCATCGTCGGTATCTTTTTCGACGTCCGACTCGTCCAGAATCTGCACACCCAGTTCATCGAGCGTCATTAACAGACTGTCCAGGCGGGCCGGGCTGATGATCTCATCGGGGAGGGTGTCGTTAATCTCCTCATAGGTCAGGAAGCCCTTTTCGCGACCTTTCTGGATGATCGTGCCGATGACCTTTTCAATGAGTTCTTTGCGGCCGGCCGCCTTGGCCGGGTCGTCGTCGTCGTCCGGAGAGGGATTTGGCTCTGGCGAGGAAGATTCATCCACAGCATGCGATTCGTCTGGAAGATTCTCGGCATCTTCTTCAGATTCCAAGTCGTCCAAATCCTCTTCATCGTCGTCTTCTTCGTCGTCGATTTCCAAGTCGTCCAGCTCTTCGGCCGCAATGTCCTGTTCTTCGACAATGTCGCTATTTTTCTTTTTTTTACTGTTTGCCATATCAATCCTTAAAGTTGTGTTCGCCTTCGTTTTATTGCAGACCGCCGCATCGAAGGTTTCCTTTTTGCTGTTTCAAGCGTTCGTGAATCTGTTGTAATGCATCCAAACCCTCGTCCGCCAAACGTTGTTTGTGCGTATCAATGGCCTTTTGGTGTCGCTGCTGGTCCAACATCGCCAGCGAATCTTCAAGCCGACGCAGTCCGGAGCCTTTGGCGCCGCCGTCCGAGGTCATCTGTGTCAGCAGCATGGCGCTTTGTGGCGACTCGATGCTGCGGTAAATCTGTGCCAGTTCCGGTTCGATCCCGGCGTCAAACAGCGGCAATACCGCTTCGGCGATCTCGCGTAACGGCCCCCCCCCGCCGAAATCCTTAAGTTTTAGTCGCCCCTTGATCGAGACGTACAGCGCCGGTTCGTGGAGGATCACCTCAAGAATTTCTCGCCGTGCCTTGTGGGCGGGGTCCTCAGCCGTCTCCTTAATGTCAACGATTCGGTGCGGCTGTTCTTGCGTACGCTCCGGTTTTGTTTTTTGTAAAAAAAGCTTTTTCAATTCATCATCTATAAAAGACTTAGGCATTTTGAGCATACTGCTGAGCCGCCCGATCAGCATTGCCAGACTGAGCGAATCGACCTTGCCGGCCTGCACTGCCATCGCCACCGTTTTCAGGAACTGCTGCACCGCCTCCGTCCGCCCGGCCAAGTTGTCCTGTGCGGCCAGTTCGTCGGCCAGATGCTTCCACTTAAACGACAGTACGTCCTCGGCGGCCTCGATCACCGCCTCGAATGCCTCCGGCCCGGCCTCGAGCACATAGTCGCACGGGTCCTTACCCTCCGGCACAAACGCAAGACGGATATCGACTTTGCCGGTCAGACAGACCTCCAGGGCGCGGTTGGCGGCTGTGCGTCCGGCGACGTCGCTGTCAAAAACCAGCACGATCCGCTCGGCGTATCGCCGCAGCACCTTGGCGTGCTCGCTGGTCAGGCTCGTGCCGAGGGCCGCCACGACCGTCTGGACGCCGTGCTGATGGGCCATGATCACATCCGTATAACCCTCGACGACGACGGCCCGTTTGGCCTTGACGATGGCCTCGCGACCCTGCCGCAGGCCGTAAAGCTGTTGGCTTTTGTCAAAGAGCGCCGTCGCGGGCGAGTTCATATACTTGGCCGGGTCTGTACCGAGCGTTCGCCCACCGAACCCCACCACCCGACCGGTTACGTCCGCAATCGGGAACATCAGCCGGTTGCGAAATTTGTCATAACAGCCGCCTGATTCCTCACGGCGGACGGCAAGCCCGCCCTCGACCAGCAGCTTTTCCGAGATTCTATCCTGCAATCCTTTTTGGATCAGGTCGTCCCAGCTTTCCAGCGCAAAGCCCAACCCCCACTTGCGGGCAGACTCTTCGCTGATGTTGCGCTGTGCCAGATACTGGCGGGCACCAGCGCCTTTTGCTTCGTCCCACAGGTTCGCCACCCAGTGTTTGGTCGCCCAAGCATTGATCTTGGCCAGCACATTGGGGCTAAGCGAACTCTGCTCTTCACCTTGGTGTCGGGGCTTAAAGGCCGGCAGTGCGATGCCCGCCCGCTGTGCCAACCGCTCGACGGCCTGCACAAATGTCAGATTTTCCTTCATCTGGACGAACTTGAGCACATCGCCTCCGGCACCGCAGGCAAAGCACTTGAAGATCTGCTTGGGCGGGCTGACGTACATACTCGGCTTGTGATCCGTATGGAACGGACATAGACCGACATATTCCTTGCCGCGTTTGTCCAGATTCAGATACTCGGAAACAACGTCCACGATCTCGTTAGCCTGCTGAATCCGACTGATTAGACTGTCATCCCACTTACCGCCCAAAACCACTCCACTGGCGAATCAACCGCCTAAAGATTCATATAATACAAAAGTCGGACCCTGTTTTCAGGGACCGACATTTTTTCTATACGTATCATCACCTCTCCGGTTTCCCGCAGACATGTTGGAAAAATTGAAGATAATTAAGTATAGACCCTTTTGTTAATAAGTCAAGTCCACCCATTAAAATTGCATAATAGGATTAAATAACGGGCTTTTGCTTACATCTGGACACTTGGCCTATAAATACGATAAATAGCATAGATAACTCGCAAATTAGTATGCGGGCGATTTTTTGCATAATTTCCGCAGTATGTCCGAGGAAATTGTATCCAATCGATCCACCACCAGCTCGGCTTTTTGAAGTAATTCTGCCCGGCTGTAGGTGTTGGTGACGGCAATCGGGTGCATCCCGGCGGCCGTGGCGGCCTCTAATCCCCAGTGAGAGTCTTCAATGACCGCGCAATCGGCCGGGGCGATGTCCTTGCCGGTCGCGGCCTTGAGCTTATCCAGTGCCAGAAGATAGCCTTCGGGGTCGGGTTTGCCTTTTGTGACGTCGTCGGCGGTCACGATAATCTTGAAGACCTCGGCCAAGCCGGAGCCGTTGAGCATCAGGTCAATGTCGCTGCGAAGGGCACCGGAGCAAATCGCCCGGTCGATGTCGTGTTCGACCAGCATCCGGACAAACGGCGTAACGCCATCAATGATCAGCGACTCGGTGCGGGCCATTTCTTCGAAGACATCCTTTTTCTCGGCCATCAGCCGTCGCATTCCCGCTTCGTCAAGCCCCATCCGGTAGTCTGCATTAACCGCCTCGATGTTCTCCCGGTCGGTATAGCCGAGGTACTTGTCCCAATGCACCGCTTTGGGCACATCCACGCCGTACCGGTTAAACACTGCATTCAGCGCACGATAATGCAGCAGCTCCGAATCGCAAATCACCCCGTCAAAATCAAATATCACTGCTTTAAGCATAGCACAATCCTGACTTTGGATATCCCAAACATAGCACAATAATCGCGTGTTTAAGTGTTGCTCAGTGAGAGCTATTCTTTCTCGGCTATAATCAGTTGTATTTGTGTTCTCAGTAACGGCAGTTCGTTCTACACAACCGACCAAACCAAATTGTAGTCAACTCCGAAATAAAAATGAATCAGCTTGTCCCGCATTGCGGCGATTTTGCGCCAAGGGATTTCGGGATACTCTTGTTTGATGGAGTCTGGTACATTTTTTACCGTTTCACCCATAATCTCCAAGCTTCTAATGAATGGTCGTTTACGCGTTTCATCTTCACAAAATTCCTGAAGCGTCATCCCGGCAGAGGAAGTGACAAGATAATCGATTTCCTGAAGGATGTGTATCAGGTAAGGCTTATAGGCTTTCATATTTGATTTCCTTCTGAATATAAGGCATGATGTGCGGGCTGATTTGATCGGGCGTCAGGACATCCACCTTGGTATGCAGCAAGTCCTCAAGAAAAAACGTCAACTCCATATAGGCGTCGAAATTCAGCTTATCGGGGTCAAAATATACAAGCAAATCAATGTCGGAGTCCGGTTTTTGCTCGCCGCGAACATAAGAGCCGAAAAACCCAATTTTATTGACACCGAACGCGCGAATCGTCTGTCGCTTATCCAGTATCTGTTTTCGAATTTCCTCAAAGCTCATAACCACCTGCCTGTCTGATTATATCAAAAAAGCCTCGGCGTTTGCGGGCCGGGGCTTATTATACGGTATTCAGTACTGAATTAGCAATTGTTTTTATCCGATTTCGGGGACGGGGCCGGCGAGGATTTCGTATTCGCGGAAGCTGCTCTTGTCGCCGCTGGTGATTTGTTCAGCCCACGCCTTGATCTGGGCGGCGTTTCGGGTGATGTACCGGCGGGCGACCATCAGCTTGCGGTCGGCCATGGAGACCTTTTTGGGTATCTGAGCGTCGTCGGATTCGGCCACCGCCGTGTCCATCGTGACCGCACTGGAGGCCTGGCCGCAGAACAGGTAGCCGTTGATGAGGGCAATCGCCATATCCACCAGCGGACGGCCCCACAGATCCATATAATCCACTCCCTGCTCTTTGGCGTAGGCGGCAGATTTCTTCAGCGTCTCGGTACCCTCGGCCAGCAGGGCCAGCAGGTCTTTGACGCGGTCGGCATAGTTCAATGCCGCCAGTTCTTCAAGATATTTTTCGGCCGTGCCGCCGCAGACACCGCGCACCGCCGCAACCACCTGAAGCTGGCTGGTTCCCTCATAAATTGTCGTGATGCGGGCGTCGCGGGCCAGCCGTTCGCTGGCATAGTCGCGCATATAGCCGCTGCCGCCTAAGACCTGAATCGCGTCGTAGGTTACGGTATTGCTCATCTCCGAGCAATAGTATTTGCTCATCGGCGTCAGCATTGCCGCCAGACGCTTGATCTTGCGAAGGGCCTGCTTGGCCTCTTTGGCGGCGGCCGGGTCGCTGTCCTTGCCTTCGGCGATTTTGCTCAGGCCGACTTCGAAGTCCACCACGCGGCTGGTTTCATACAGCAGGGCACGTCCGGCCTCGATCATCATCTTCATGTCGATCACCAGATCGCGTACGGCCGGGAGCTTTTCAATCGGGCCGCCGAATTGCTCGCGGCTGGCCGCGTAGTCGCGGGCAATCCGCCAAGCCGCTTCGGCAATGCCCATCGACTGGCCGGCGATACCGATGCGGGCGCCGTTCATCAGGCTCATCACATACGTTACCAGCCCGCGCTGCCGCTCGCCGATCAGCTGGCATGGCGTATTGTCAAAGAACAGCTCGCACGTCGGCGAGCCGTGAATGCCCAGTTTGTCTTCCAGCCGCCGCACCCTGACGGTCGGCCCGCGATCGCAGACGAACAGGCTCAGTCCCAGGCCGCCGCTGCGGTCGGGTTCGGAGCGGGCCAGCACCAGCAGCACCTCGCCGCAGCCGTTGGTGATAAACCGCTTGACACCGTGCAGATACCAGTTGCCGTCGTCGTCCTGAAAGGCACGCAGCTTGACGGCCTGCAGGTCCGAACCGGCGTCCGGCTCGGTCAATACCATCGCGCCGGTTACGTTGCCGGCGGCAAAATCGTGCAGGTAATGCTGTTTGATGTCTTCGTCGGCAAAGAAGTTGATTGTCTCGGCGATGCCCTGCAGGCCGAAGATGTTCATTAGCGACGCATCCGCACGCGAGACGATTTCAATCGCAATCGAATAAATCAGATTCGGGAAGTTCAGTCCGCCAAACCGATGCGGCAGCGTAAAGCCCATCACGTCGGCCTTGGCCAGCGCGTTGAGCGACTCGGCGATGCCTTTGGCGTAGCTGACCGTACCGTCGGGATTCAGCGTGTTGCCTTCGCGGTCGATATCTTCGCTGCGCGGGGCGATGAACTCGGCGGCCAGCTTGCCGACGGCGTCGAGCACCAAATTATAGTTGGTAATCGCTTCAGCAGCGTCCTTCGGGGCTGTCTCAAACTGACCGGCGTACTTGTATCCTTCCTCGGCATACGCGGCGATCTCGCCCAAATCCAGATGCTTGAACAAAAACTGAATATCGTCATTATCTCGATAAAAATTTCCCATCGTTTGTTCCATCCTTTAAATCAGTCTGTTTGCGGCACGGCCGTCTTGGACGTGTCCCACGGACTGGAAGCCCGTGTCACTTATACTTTTTCCTTGATCGCCTTAATCATCATCGGGATGACCTGCGTCAGGTCGCCGACGATTTTGTAATGGGCGATGTTGAATATCGGCGCATCGGGGTCGTTGTTGATGGCGATAATCTTCTGGCTGTCGCCCATGCCGGCCTGATGCTGAATCGCCCCGCTGATGCCCGCGGCGACATACAGAATCGGCCGCACGGTCGTGCCGGTCTGGCCGATCTGGTGGTCGCGGTCAATAAAGCCCAGGTCAATAGCCGCACGGGTCGCGCCGGGCGCTGCACCCAGGCAATGCGCCAGGTCCCAGATGAGTTTGAAATTGTCTTTGCTGCCGACGCCGGCGCCGCCGGCGACGATGATGCGCGAGGCCTTGAGGTTGACTTTGCGCTGCTGGCGGTGTTCGGCCAGTATCTCAATGGCCAGATCGTCCTGCGACAGATGCACGGTTTCTTTGACGACCTGTGCCTTTTTGCTGACATTCGGCGTCGGCATGGGCATCACGCCTTCACGCACAGTGGCCATCTGCGGCCAGCGGTCGTAGTTGATGATGGTGGCGATGATGTTACCGCCGAAGGCCGGGCGAATCTGAAACAGAAGATTGTCGTAAACTTCGCCGGTTTTTTTGATTTCGTGCTTGCCGATTTGCAGGTCGGTACAGTCGGCGGTCAGTCCCGCCTTCATCGCGCTGGCGATGCGCGGCGCCAGGTCGCGGCCGCACGGCGAAGCACCGTATAGCATTATCTGGGGCTTGTGTTTCTGGATCAGTCCGTCAATGACTTTCGCATAGCTGCTGGTCTGGTAATGCTCCAAAAGCGGATGCTCGGCCAGATAGACCTTGTCGGCCCCGTAGTGTCCCAATCGCTCGCACAGATCGGCTACCCGGCTGCCCAACAGCACCGCCGCCAGCGGAACCTTGAGCGTATCGGCCAACTCGCGTCCCTTGCTCATCAGCTCGACCGGCACTTCTTCCAGCTTACCGCCGTGCTGCTCGGCGAAGACCCAAACCTCTCCCTGTTTATTGACTTCTATCATTTGCACATCCCTTATTTTTTGTTTTATGATTCCGTAGGGGCGAACCTATGGTTCGCCCTTTGGGGCAAGCGCACCCCAGGGCAGACACACTGGTCTGTCCCTACGCAGCTTAACCTATCGTATGATCCACAATCAACTCGTGTACCATAGCCTCAATCGCCGCCTGTGTCGGTTCGACCGATTTGGTCTCTTTGGCTGTCAGCACGACGCTCTGGATGCGATGCACCTTGGTCGGCGAGCCGTCCCGGCCGCACCATTGCATGTCGGCCTCAAGAAAATCCAGATCCCATTGATGAATCAGCAATCCCTTGCTGTCCAAATCCTTGCACACGGCATCGACGTTGATCGAGGCATCGTCTTTGGCCATCGCCTCAATCTCGGCGCGGCATTTGGCGAATTTGCATTTCATCATTTTCAGTGCCCGCTGGACGCGCGGTTCATTGGCAGTATCCACCACCGTCAGCACGACCGGCAAGGTTGTTTTGACTTCCTGCCATCCGTTGCCGAGGTTACGCCGGGCAACCATTGTATTGCCGTCCAGTTTCAGCACCTCTTCGACATAAGTGATCTGGGACAGGTCGAGTTTTTCTGCCGTTTGCGGGCCGACCTGGGCGGTGTCGCCGTCAATCGCCTGACGGCCGCACAGGATGATGTCCGGATTGAGCTTGCGGACGCCGCAGCTCAAGATATAGCTGGTCGCCAATGTGTCGCTGGCCGCACACCGCCGGTCCGTAATCAGCACCGCCCGGTCGGCCCCGCGATACAGCGCCTCGCGCAGCACATCCACC
This sequence comes from Phycisphaerae bacterium, assembly GCA_012729675.1. GTDB lineage: Bacteria > Planctomycetota > Phycisphaerae > Sedimentisphaerales > Anaerohalosphaeraceae > T3Sed10-213. The sequence continues at coordinate 21,485 of JAAYCR010000034.1, forward strand.
GCCGTCGGCAGGCCCATCGTCATCACCGTCACCGTCCCGCCGTGCGCATCCTTAATATCCAGCGCCATTTCCAGCGCATGCAAATCCTCCGGGTTGAAGATCGCCGGCAAAGCCGCCCGGTTGACCGTCCCGTCTTCGTTCATCGCCTGACCGGTAATCCGCTTGGTATCCGGCACTTGCTTGACCAATACTACACAATGATATCCCACGAAAATGCCTCCATGAAGGTCGTTTTCAAAAAATCCACTTTGATAAAGCCCCGTAGTGTAGCCTGAAATAACCACAAGTCAACCAAAAAATTAGCTGACCCAAATCGACACAAAAAAAGATATCGGGACAACAGAACCCCCTTTTGTGTTGAATAATTCCTCAATACGGCGATTTTGTGCCGGAGCAAATTATATTTGTGTGGATTTTTTATTTAGATAAGGATATAGTAACACCCGTCTAAACTTACGAGGTTCACTCCTCAATCCTATTATCCGACCGCTTGCCCGGGGTCAATACGAAAGATCGGAGACTTTATGTCAAAGAAACTGTACGTCGGCAACTTAAATTATGATGTCGATAGCCAAACCCTGACCGATTTGTTTTCGGAGTATGGGACCGTCGAAAGCGTCAATCTGATTACCGATCGCGCCACGGGCCGGAGCAAAGGTTACGCATTTGTTGAAATGGGCAGCGAGGAAGAGGCCAAGGCGGCCGTTGCTGCATTGAATGAATCCGACCAGAATGGCCGCGAGATGAAGGTCGCCGAGGCCAATCCGCCCAAGGCACGCCCGCAGCGTAAGGGCGGCGGACGCGGGTTTGGCGGCGGCGGTGGCGGTGGGTACGGCGGCAACCGTGGCGGTAGCGGTGGCGGCGGTGGGTACGGCGGCGGCGGCCCGCGCGGACGCAGCAGTGGCGGATACGGCGGCGGCGGTGGTGGAGGCGGCGGAAGACGCCCCCGCTAAGCGATTTGCGTCACAACGTTTTTTTGCGACATCAACTCACGCATTAAGCTGATATGGCTGACCCGATCGAATGACAAAGCGATTGTTCGCTCTCTGTCATTTGATCGGGAGCATTTCTAACACCAATGCGGCAACGTTGTCGCGGGCTTTGGCGGTGGTCAGAGGTTTTACGAGTTCGGTGAGGGACTGGCTGGTCTGCATGAGTTTGAGGGGGTTGGCCAGCAAGCCGTGGGCGGTCGTGAAGATCGGCTCGACGGCGTCGAAATAGGGCATATATTCGGGGACGAGTTCTTTGCGGGCCAGGATGTTGACCAGCGAAAGCCAGCGGGTGCGGAGGAGCCAGCGGCCGACGATGTGCCATATCCATTTATTGCTCTGGTACATTACCGCCATCGGGCAACCCGCGGCGGCGACCTGAAGCGTGGCGCTGCCGCTGGCCACGAGGACAAAATCGCACGTCTTGACGGTTTCGTAGAGCCGTCCCTGTTCATAGTGTATCGCCGGGCCGCCTAAGGCCAATTTCTGCATCATCTCCAGTTTTTCGTCGTCGGCGGCACAGGAGACAAACGTCGCGTGCGGGTGGCATTCCCGGATCATTGCCGCGATTTCCAGCATTGCCGTCCAGAGGGTCTTGATTTCGGCGTCGCGCGAGCCGGGCAGCAGGGCGATGCGGGGCGCATCGCTACGATAGTTGGCATAGGTTTTGAGGTTCTTTTCAACAGGTTCGTCCATCTCGTCAAAGAGCGGGTTGCAGACAAACGTCGCGTCCACGCCTCGGGTGCGGAACCACTCTTCTTCAAATGGCAGGATGCACGCCAGTTTGGTGCAGCATCGCCGCAACTTATGAATGCGCCACGGCGCCCACGCCCACAACTGCGGCGCGACATAAAACAGTACCGGTATCCCCAGCTTCCTCGCCGCCTTGGCGATATGGAAATTAAACGCCGGCGAATCGCACACTACGACCAGATCGACGGGGTTTTCGGCCAGATACCGTTTGGCCTGACGAATAAGTTTTTTGTAATAGCCAAGCTGTGTAAAAACGTTGAAGATCATCGCCGCCCGCTGGACGGGGTTGGCCAGCAGGGTGCAGCCGGCTACGGCCATCTTGTCGCCGCCCAAGCCGACCCACGCGATCCGCTGCGGCTCGGTGTGTGAATCTTCGCCGCTTGGCCACGCCCGCTGAGCCGAAAGCCGGTCGTTGACCGCGCCGATCAGATTGGCGCAGTGCATCTCGGCGCTGTGCTCGCAGGCACTGATGAAAATCCGTTTGCTGGAGATGTCATTCATGTGCGGTATTGTAGCGGGCGGCGTTGTGTTTTTTCAAGTAAATTTGGATGACGGTCAGGTCGGCGGGGGTGATGCCGCCGATGCGGCCGGCCTGGCCGAGGGTGAACGGGCGCAGGGCGGCGAGTTTTTCCTTGGCCTCGAAACGCAGGTGCGGGATGTCGTGATAGGGTAAATCATCGGGCAGCTTGATGTATTCCAGATTGCGGAAGGCCGCGATCTGCTTGTCCTGTCGGGCGAGGTAGCCTTCGTATTTGCACGCGATTGCCGCTGCATCTATAACGTCGCGGTTTAGCCCCATCGCCGCGACGGATGCATCGGCCGCCAGATTTTCGGCCAGGGGATGCGCCGGTTGTTTGGCCCATTCCCACAGGCTCTTGCCGCCGGTGTGGGTGGCTTTCAGGAAGGATTGCAATTGTTCCACGGACTGCTGTTTGGCGAAGAACCGCGTCCAGCGCATGTCATCGACCAATCCGATATCGCGGCCGACAGGGGTCAGTCGAGCGTCGGCGTTGTCGCTGCGCAGGGTCAGTCGATACTCTGCGCGGGAGGTGAACATTCGGTACGGCTCGTCGATGTCGCGGGTCAGGAGGTCGTCGATCATCACGCCCAGATACGCCTGATCGCGCTGCAAGACCAGCGGCTCTTGCCCGGCAAGCTTTCGCACGGCGTTGACGCCGGCCAGCAGGCCTTGTCCGGCGGCCTCTTCGTAGCCGCTGGTGCCGTTGATCTGTCCGGCCATGAACAGCCCCGGAACGCGGCGCGTTTCCAGACTCGGCGCAAGCTGCGTGGCGGGGCAATAGTCGTACTCGATGGCGTAGGCGTAATGGACGATCCGCGCATGCTCTGTGCCGGGCATCAGCCGCAGCATTTGCTGCTGGATGTCTTTGGGGTAGGACGTGCTGATACCGTTGCAGTAGATGGTTGAGACGGCCTCGTCTTCCGGTTCGAGAAACACCTGATGGCGTTCTTTGTCGGCGAACCGCATAATCTTGGTCTCGATGCTGGGGCAGTAGCGTGGGCCGGTGGATTGAATCTGGCCGGTGTACATCGGGGCCAGGTGGAGATTTTCCCGCAGCAGGTCGTGGATGGCCGGGTTGGTGTAGGTGATCCAGCAGGGCACACAGGGGCGGTCGAGGCGGTCGTTTAGAAACGAAAATGGTATCGGGTCGGTGTCGCCGGGCTGGAGTTCGGTCTTGTCATAATCCAGCGTCGCCCCGTCCAACCGCACGGGCGTGCCGGTTTTGAGCCGTCCGAGGGTCAGCCCCAGTTGCCTCAGGCAGTCGCTCAGGGCGTTGCTGGCCGGCTCATCCAGCCGACCGCCCGGCCATTGTTCGTTGCCCATGTGCATGATGCCTCGCAAAAATGTCCCGGTCGTCAAAATCACCGCCGGGGCGATGTATTCGGCTCCGTCTTCGCATCGCACGCCGTACACCCGGCCGTCGCGGGTCAGGATTTCGGCGGCTGTGCCTTCGGCAATCGTCAGGTTGGCTGCCGACTCCAGCGCGTGCCGGATAAACTCCTGATACTTGTATTTATCCGTTTGGGCGCGAGGGCTTTGCACGGCGGGGCCTTTGGAGCGGTTCAGCATCCGAAACTGTATGCCCGTCGCGTCGGTCGCCAGTCCCATCAGGCCGCCGAGGGCGTCGATCTCGCGGACGATCTGGCCTTTGCCCAGTCCGCCGATGGCCGGATTGCAGCTCATCTTGGCGATGGTGTCGCGGCGCATCGTCAAGAGCAACGTCCGTGCGCCCAGGCGCGCAGCCGCGTGCGCCGCCTCTGCACCGGCGTGGCCAGCCCCAACGACAATGATGTCAAACGTATCTGTTTTGAACATTTGAATTTGGGTTGTTCAGAGTTGTTTCGGATTTTTTATTTGGAGTTGACCGGCAGGGCGATTGCCGAGGCCATTGCGAAGTTGGCGGTATGGGTGATGCTGACCGTAACCGGCCCCAGCCCCATCGCGTCGATATGTTCTTTGACCTTGCCGCAGAGAGTGACTTGCGGCTGGCCGAGCGGATTGTTGACGACTTCGATATCCGTCCACGCCACGCCGTCGCGCCAGCCTGTGCCGATGAGTTTCATCACGGCTTCTTTGGCCGCAAAGCGTCCGGCCAGCTTTTCGATGCGATTCTTCACCGCCGCCGCATCGGCCTGCTCGCGGGCGGTGAACACCCGGTCCAGAAACCGCTCCCCGTGCTTGTCGAGCATTTGCTCGATGCGTCCGAAGTCCACCAGGTCAATGCCGTGTGCCGCCGCTGTCATCGGTTATTACGTCCTCCAGCGTTCGTAGGCGGCATTGACGCAAAACTCAACGAACCGTTCCATCTCGACCTGATCGGTCTGCTTGATCAATTCATTGATATAGGTGTCATATTGTTTGCGGCGGTGTTCGAATTGAAGCTGCTGTTCGATCAGCGGCTGAACCTCCTCAAACGGCTGGCATCCGCCCAATTCTTTGCGATCCAGTTTTAGAATGAAGATATGTCCGTCGCCGATGATGGGCTCGGAGATACCGCCTTCATCCATCGCCAAGGCCGCGTTTTCCAGCACGTCATATGGTTCCATCAGGGCGTTGGCGCCGACTGTCACCGGCAGCCATTTGCCGCCGGCACGCGCCAGTGGGCCGTGAGAATGCTGCCGCGCCAGTTCCGCAAAGTCCTCTCCCATGCGCGCCCGCATCGCCAGGGCCATCGCCAGTTCCATGGCCGCTTCCTGAGCGGATTGGCCGGGGCCAATCTGCGCGGCGGTCAACTGCTGCGGCACGAGATCAATCGCGTGAAATTCCAGCGTTCCACTCCGGCAAAATTGTTTATCTCGCACCATCTCGTAGTACTCGGTCATCTGGCGGTGTGTAAAGCGTGCCGTTTCATTCAGTTTGCTGGACAGGTACGAATGCGTCATAATCAGCTTTTTCTGGTACTGGCGAAACGTCCGCCAGTCCATGCCCATCCGGCGAATCTCGGCCTCGGCCAGCGCGTAGTTGTTGCCGAACCCGGCAACGAATCGATTGATTTCCTGATCGACTGCTTTGTCCAAGGCATCCTCGATGTTGGCAGGTGCATTATTTCGGGCTTCGGCATACAGCAAAATGTCCGACACCTTGCTGCGCACCGTCTCGCGTACCAGTGGTACGGCTCCGGCGGTAAACATCTGTCGATCCATCTGTGCCGCGGCCGGGCGGAGCCGGTCTTCCAGTGTGATGAGGATTTCGTCATTCGTGATCGTCTCGGAGGCCAGACTCATCGCCATGCCGCCGGTGGCTGGCGGCAGCTCATCCCGGTTGGCCAGCGGAATCGTCTGCATCTGCTCTTCGGTAAATTTCCCCTTTGGCTTGCCGCCGCATCCTGCGGCCCACAGGACTGCTAAACAGCCAGTCAGAACCCATACTGTGCGAAAATTCATACCATTGACCCTCTGTAAAAAAGTCTTTTTTTCCAAACACAGGATGGAATTATATGTGTTTTCTGAAAAAAAGCAAAAGATCCCCCTCAAAAACAAAAGATTTATTTTGCCGTCACAACGCTGGCATGGTACACTTTTTGTTATGGAAAAACTGCATAAAACAAGATACAGACCGGTTTTGGAGTCGGCCGGGGACAAGGCATCGGCATTGTCCGAGACCGGCGACGACCCTGGGTCGCAACGGCGACCAAGGCGTCAAGGCAAACCGCTGTAGCCTCTTTATTGCATCGGGTTTGCCTTGAAAACGACAGAACAACGTTTCGTGAGGCAAACCATGAAAAACCCATTGCTCATCCCCGAACTGCGGGAATTGATGGCCGTCAACGATACGGCCGCAATCCGCGAATTTTGTCAGCAATCCCATCCGGAATCGGTTGCCGAATTGATTGAGGCGCTGGATACCGAAGAAATTTGGCGGATTCTGCAAATGCTCGATCTGCCGCAGCGTGCGTCGATTTTCTCCCATTTTGATCTTGACCAGCAGGTTGAACTGGCCACCGGCCACAATCGTGTGCAAATGGCGCATCTGCTGGAAGAAATGCCCGCTGACGACCGGGCCGACTTGGTGCAGAACCTCGACAAAAAGGTGCGCGACGAACTGCTGCCGCTGGTGGCCCGCGCCGAACGCGAGGACATCAAGCGACTGGCCCGGTACGAAGAAGAGACCGCCGGGGCGGCGATGAGTACCGACTATGCGGTTCTGCGGCCGGATGTCACGATTGAAGAGGCCATTCATCAGCTTCGCGCACAGGCGCCCGATAAAGAGACGATCTATTATATCTATGTAGTGGACGAATACCGCAAGCTCATCGGGTTTGTCTCGCTCAAAGACATCATCGTCGCCCGCCCCGGAAGACTTATCCGCGACTTGATGCATACCGACGTGATCAAGGCCAACGTCCATGACGACCAGGAAAGCGTTGCCAATCAAGTTGAAAAGTATGACTTGATCGCAATCCCCGTTGTCGATGACGATAATGTAATCGTGGGTATTGTTACGCACGACGACGCCATCGACATTATTCGTCAGGAACAGACCGAAGATATCGAAAAACTGATGGCGATATCCGGTGAGCACGAAAGCACGCCGTATCTGAAGATTTCCGCCTGGCGGCATTTTCGCAATCGGGCGACCTGGATATTTATTTTGGGGCTGGTTAGTCTCATCGGCGGACTGATCATCCAGCTTCATGAAGAGATGTTAGTGCAAATTGCCGTACTGGCAACCCTGATTCCGATGCTGGCGGCCACCGGCGGCAACACCGGCAGTCAGTCGGCTGCACTGGTGATTCGGGCGTTGGCGGTAAAAGAAATTTTCGGTCGAGATATCCTTCGCGTCTTGTTTAAGGAATTCTGTGTCGCGCTGCCGCTGGCGTTTGTGATGTCCATATTGGCTTTTGGGCGATTGTTTTTGTTCGCAAGTGGCGAAACAATGCCGCCGGGGGTGTCGTTATGGATGCTGGCATTTGCGGCCGGGGTGGCGTTGGCGTTGCAGGTGCTGTCCTCTACGCTCATTGGCGCGCTGCTGCCGTTGGGGGCGGTTGCCTTAAAGCTCGACCCGGCGGTTGTCGCCAGTCCGTCGCTTGCAACAATTGTCGATATCACGGGCTTATTGATATACTTTACCGTTGTCAGCGTCATGGTAATGCCGGCTTAGCAAGTTTTATAAAGCAGGGGGGGCGGGCCAACCGCTTATAACAGCCGTACCGCCTTTCGGCAATCGGCAAAGTACAGCCAGCTTGAGACGACGGGTTTGTTGAGGATCGCCGCCGCGGCGCGGGCGTACCATGCCAGCGGCTCACGATAATGCGTCGTGCGTTGCTGGAGTGCGGCTTCGTCCCGAATTCGGTCGGTCTTGAAGTCGGCCACGATCAACCCGTCAGCAGTCGGAATGATCAAGTCCACAATGCCCTGCACGATGACAATTTCTCCCTGATTCGTCGGGTTGTTTGTAGTACACGCTTTAGCCTGTTCTCCACTTAACAAGCTGAAGCTTGAACTACGAACAATGTCCATTGCGTCCACTGCCAGCGTGAACGGCCATTCGCGCATCGCCGCAGTGCCAGCCGCGAGCGCCGCTTGGCCCGGTTCGGTATCGAAAAACGCCGCGATGGCCGCGGTATCGATGCGCCTGGCTATGGCTGGCGCGATGATCCCTTCGCCGACGAGTTTGCTCAGTGTCGCCGCCGCCGTCTGCGGCGTCACCGACCCCTCCAGCGGCAGATGCTCAAACACCCGATGCGCCGCTGTGCCCGCCAGCCGCCGCCCGATGTGCTCATCGATCACCGCGCCCGCCTGAACCGTCGCAGGTATGGCGTCAAACGCCCCCGACACATCCGCCGGTGAAAACTCATCATCCCGATGCGTCAGCGTGCTGACCGAATACTTGGCGCAGATTCCGCACACGTCCTCAAAGGGATACACCGCCGTGAGCGTCGCTTCCAGTTGTTCATAGCGGGCCGCAAACTCCGCCGCCTGTTGGTGCGACAGTTTCGGTGGGGTGGTGATGCTCGCCAGTGACCGCTTGCTGTCCAGAAGCCGTGTCGTCAGGCCGTCCAGTTCCTGCCGTTTGACACACTGCGCGACAAACAGCCCTTGTTCTGACAGTTCGGCGTCACACTCCGTCTCAAAGAGCGTGTGCAGCGTTGCCTCATCGGCCAGCGCCGCCAGAATCCAATCCAGATGCCGCCGCGTCTCGACCAGCTTCCATTCGGCCAGGCCGCCGGTCATCATCGCCCCCTCGATCAGCCGCTGACGGCAAAGGTCGGCCTTATGCGAGGCTGTCAGCACCAGCTTTTCCCGCGCCCGCGTGAGCATCACGTACAAAATCCGCATCTCCTCTTCGACGGTCTGCCGGCGTTTGCGCTCGGCCAGCACCTGATGCGCCGCGCTGCTAAGCCGAAACCGCCCGCCCTCGATGGCCGCCTGCAGGCCGATGGTGTCCTCGTCGATCAAACATTCCCCGACGGTGTCGGTCATATTAAAGCGGGTGTTCAATTCCGCTGCAAACACCACCGGAAACTCAAGACCCTTGCTCTTGTGCACGCTCATCACGCGGACGGCGTTTTCCATACTGTCCGGCTGCCCCGGCGCCCAGTCCTGCTCCTGGTCCTGAAGTTTTTCCAGAAACTCCACAAACCGAGCCAGTCCCATTCCCGGCCGGGACGTGCGAAACTGTTCGAACTGAATCGCGCGGTCGTGCAGCTTCAAGAGGTTCGCCCGCCGCACCGCGCCGTTCGGCAGGGCGGCGTAAAAGGCGAGCAGCCCCGTCGTGCGGAAGACCTCATCCAGCAGCGTCGCGATGTTGCCGTGCTGTGCGGCCTGCCGCCATTTGTCAAGCTGACGCAGCGCATCGCACACGGCTTTGTGCAATGCCGCATCAGGCCCATCCTCAGCGTACCGCAACACCGCCTGATAAAACGGTTTTTTCCTGCCGATGGTGTCCTCGGCATAAAAGCGTATCGTCGCCAGTGCCGTATCGTCAAAGCCGAACAGCGGGCTGCGCAGCGTCGCGGCCAGTTCGATATCCCCGTCGGGGTTGTCCAGCGTCTTGAGCAGACTCAGGCAGTCGCTTATTTCAGTCGTCTCGAAATACCCGCACGCGCTTTGCGAATTGACCGGAATCTGCGCCAGCCGTAAAATCTCGACATACGTATTGGCCTTGTGCGACAGCGACCGCATCAGAATTACAATATCCCCGTACCGCACATCTCGGTACCCGCCGGTCGTGCGGTCATAGACCTGAAACTCGGCCTTGCCGCCGTCGGCTCCGACCATCTGCCGGATGCGATGTGCGATGAAGGCCGCCTGCCGCTGCGCGGCGTCGATCAATTCGGCAGGCTCCGTTGAATGCGTGTCGCTGTCGTCGTCAGCCGCCTCGTCGCTGCCGTCGCTTTCTTCGTCCAGAATGACCAGTTCGACCGGATGGCCGCTGCCGAAGGGGGCATACTCAAACTGCGCCTTGAGCATCGCCCGTTGGTCGTACTGCATTTTGGCGGCGCTGTCGGTCATAATCCGCCCGAAGACGGCATTGACAAAGTCCAGCACCTCCTTTCGCGAGCGGAAGTTTTCGGCCATATCCACCCGCAGCGGCTTGTCTGCTGTCTCCGGGCGGTCCGTCGCCGTTTTCAGCCGGGTCAAGAATATCTCCGGCCGGCTCTGACGGAAGGCGTAGATGCTCTGCTTGACATCGCCGACGGCGAACACATTGTCCCCGCGGCAGAGGCAATCCAGAATCCGCTGCTGCACGGTGTTGATGTCCTGATACTCATCGACGAACACATACTCAAACCGCTCGCGGAGGGCGGCGGCGATGTCCGCATTGTTTTCCAGCAGCCGCAGCGTATGATGTTCCAGATCGGCAAAATCCAGTACGTTCTGTGCCGCCTTGGCCGCCGCGTATGCCGCGTCGAACCGCCGCACCAACCCCAGCAATGTTCGGCTCTGCTGCGAAACGGTTTCGGTCAATGCGGCATAGCCCGGATTCAGGACGGCAAAGGCTTTCATCGCCGAGAACTCTTTCTTGACCTTGGCCGCGGACGCCTTGATAAAGTCCGCTGTCTCTTTGTCAAGGTCTTTGGGCTTATTGGGAAATCGCCCGAAGTTTGGCGTTTCAATCATTTCAATGATTCTGTCCAGCCGACCCTGCTCGGCCAATACACGGCACGACTCGATCTGCGGGATATACACCGTCTGTATCGTCTTGCTGATAAAACCACCGCCGCAGTAATGGGCATCCAGCGCCAAGGCATAATCCAGCCGCTGCCGCATCATCGTCAGGGCATCGCAGAGGATCGCCTTCTGTTCATTGAGCAGGGCGGTATAGGCCGCGTCGGTCGCGTCGTTGAGCCGTGCGGCCTGCTCATAAAACGCTTCGCGGTCGGCCACGCTGTCCAGAAACGCCGACAACGGAATAATCTTATCGACAAAACTCCGCGTTCCCGGCTGCAATCGCCGGCCTGCGAACAGTTCGCGCATCGCCGGCGCCAACTCCGGCTCCTGCCAAGCCGCCTCCAGCACGGCCTCCAGTGTCTCGGACTTGAGTAACCGCTGCTCGTCGGCGTCGATGATGCCGAACGCCGGGTCGATGTCCGCGGCGTGGAAAAACTCCGTTAGCGTTCGCTTGCAGAAGGCGTGAATGGTGCTGATATTCGCCACGTCCAGCAGTATCGCCTGCTGCCGCAGTCGGCTGTCCTGTTTTTCGCGCGCCGCGGCCCGCAGCGTCTGGCCGATCCGCTCACGCATCTCTTCGGCCGCCGCGTCCGTGAACGTCAGCACCAGCAGCCGATCCACATCCACTGCTTGATGCGTATCGCACACCCGCGCCACACACCGCAGGCTCAGCGCCGCCGTCTTGCCTGTCCCCGCCGAGGCGGTCACCAGCACATCGCACCCCACCGTCTCCACCGCCCGCCGCTGCGCCTCGGTCAATTTGATTATTTGTTTTGGTTTATCCATAGTAATTCGAGTTTTTGGAGTACGTTTTACATTCGCTGTCGAATTCCCGAATGAGCGTTCCAAACTCCCTGCTAACAACCTTTCGGGCCTGCGGCCCTTGAAGTCTGTCTACTGTGAAGGTTAAAGGCATATCGGCACAGTATCGACATCGATCTCGAAGCGTTTGTCCCGGCTGAGGATTTTGCCGTTGGTGTCGGTGACGAGTATGTCGTCTTCGAGCCGGATGCCGAACTTGCCGGGCAGATAGACCCCCGGCTCAATCGTGATGACCTGGCCGGCCTGCAGCCGCGTCTTTCTGTCCAGTCCCGACACAGACGGCATCTCGTGCACCTGGAGGCCCAGCCCGTGTCCTGTGCCGTGGCCGTAGGCCGGCAGGTGGGCGGCCTCAATGACCTGCCGCGCGGCCGCATCCACATCGCAAACCCTGACGCCCGCCCGCACCGCCGCTATGGCCGCTTTCTGCGCCCGCGCGACCGTCTGATACACCCGGCAGTAAAAATCGCTCGGCGTACCGACCGCAAAGCACCGCGTCATATCGCTGATATAGCCGTTGTAATTGGCCCCGAAGTCCAGCAGCAGCACATCATTGTTCGCCAGTTTTCGCTCGCTGGGCTGGTGGTGATTCCGCGACCCGTTCGGGCCGAAACACACGATCGTCTCAAACCCCTCCGTCGCGTCGTAATGGCTGAGCCGATAGACATACATCGCCGCCAACTGACGCTCCGTCATTCCCGGCTGAAGCTGCCCCAGCGCCCAGTCCATCGCGTCAAACGCGATTTTGGACGCCTTTTGAATCAGGCGTACCTCCGTTTCGGTCTTGATCATCCGAACGGCCTCCACCACATTCCGGACGGGCTTAACCCGGACCGACATCGCTTTTCGAATGCCCTGTAGCGTTGCTACCGTGCAATTGTCTTCGACTCCGACCGCCTCGATGGTTCGCGTTTCCAAAAGCTCGTTGACTTTTATGGCCAACGGCCCTTTGCGTTCGACTACCCGACAGCCGATACACTCGGCCATCGCCTGCTCGGTATAACGGCTGTCCGTAACCAGTACCACGCTTTTGGGCAGTACCACCGCCCAACTGTCATGGCCGGTAAAACCCGTCAAATACCGTACATTTTCAACCCCCGTCACGATCAGCCCGTCCAGTCGCTCCTCGTGCAACCGTTGCCGTACTGCACGCACCCGCCATTTTATCTGTACCGCATCCATAGTGTCTCCGCAAATTTTTATAGAAGAAGCCCGATAATTTCATAAAACGGGCATTATAAAGCAATAATTTTCGAAAAACACAAGAAAAACACATTTTTCAGCCCTTGGCGTTGCCCGCCGCCTCTCTGTATCTTAAGTTTTATTTGTTAGGAAAACGGCAGAACAATACAATCGCACTTGTTGTAGAGCCAATCTCCTCTCCTGTCTTTTCCTTGCATGGATGCACGACGAGGCAGTAGTCCGCCGGGGGCGGAGGACTGCCTCGTCTTTTTTATCCCCATCGTCCGCTGGGCCTGTGCTGCCTTTTTCGCGCGGCTTGTTTTCGTCCTTGTCGAATGTATTACATGCGGTTACAATAGGTGTCCGTTGTGCTTTAGTGCACATAAACCCTGACTGGAACGATGACAAGGACAATTGAGATTATATGCTGCTTCCGATACGCACCAGCATCAGCCCGCGCAGGACGCCGTATGCCAATTATATCCTGATTACGACCAACATCGTGATCTTTATGCTCAGCTACTGGCCGCACCAAGTCGGGCCGTATATCGAGCCGCTGCGAAACTGGGCGCAGCCGTTTATGCTACTTCCCGAACATCCCTATATCTGGCAGTTTGTGACATACGCTTTTCTGCATGGAAGCCTGATGCACATTCTGGGTAATATGTATTTTTTATATATTTTTGGCAACAATGTCAATGATAGGCTGGGCAATGTCGGCTATATCTGCTTTTACCTGGGCGGAGCGGTCTTTTCGGGGCTGGGGCATGCATTGCTGCATAGTAACCCCGTCTTGGGCGCCAGCGGGGCCGTCGCGGCGGTGACGGGGGCGTACCTGGTGCTGTTTCCTCACACCTTTCTCACGGTGATCTATATGTTCATCATTATTGGCACGTTTGAGATCAAAGCGATGTTTCTGATTGCCATCAAGCTGATCTTATTTGACAATTTTCTGCAAAAGCATATTTCGACAGCCAATATCGCGTTTGACGCTCATTTGGCTGGATATGGCTTCGGGATTATTGTCCTTATGGGGTTGCTGGCTGTCAAAATTCTTGACAGCAGCTATGCCGATCTTTGGGGGTCGCTGCGGCAGTGGAACCGGCGTCGGCGGTTTCGCGACATTGCCGCCGATGACTATGACCCGTGGGGGCATCGCGTCGGGCGAAAGCCTGTTACGGCCAAGGTCGAGGACAGCGGCAAGGCCGACCCGAATGTCGAGCGGATTCTTGGCCTGCGAGCCCAGATCGGGCAGGCGATGAACCGGCACGACAACCAACAGGCCGCCCGGTTGTACGAGGAACTGCTTGATCTCGACCCCCGGCAAGTGCTGCCGCGTCAGCTTCAACTGGATATGGCCAATCAGCTTTTTTCAGATGGAAAATGGAAACTTTCATCGAAGACTTATGAACTCTTTTTGGCCTCTTATAGCAATTATGAGCATGCCGAACAGGTGTTTTTAATGCTCGGCCTGCTGTACGGCCGATATCTGAATCAGCGGGACATCGCCCTCGACTATTTAAATCGCGCTAAAGACCGGCTGACCGACCCCGGGCAGAAGTCTCTGTGTACACAGGAAATCAGTCGTTTGGAAAATGCGTAGGCGGCCCCCTGAAAAGCATTGACAAGTGAATGAGGAGATGGTAGCCTTATCGTTTATAAAGATTGTGGAAAAGGTATATCCGGATAGGATGGAGTTTAGACTGCAATTACGGAGAGTAGTTATGGTATTGAAAATACAAATGATCGGTTGGATTACACTGACCTCGTCGGCCTTTGTGTCGCTTGCCGTCGCACAAACGACCCCCTCAATCGCCGGACAACCGGCGGCTGTCGCCTATCCCTTTATCGCAGAGTTAACGGGCAATGACGTGTATATCCGTTCGGGACGCGGGCCGGGGTATTATCACTGCGGACAAGTCAATCGGGGTGACCAGGTTACTGTGGTCGAAGAAGTCAGCGGCTGGGCGAAAATTTTGCCGTTGCCGGAGAATTACTCTTGGATTCACAAAAACTACGTCCGGCTGGATCCGCAAAACCGCAACATCGGAACGGTGACCGGGGATAATGTCCGGGTGTGGGCGGGGTCGGACTTTATCGATCCGATTCGGTCGTTCAGTATCCAGACACGGCTGAACACCGGCGAGTTGGTTGATCTGTTCGACCCGGCGCAGCCGGATTCAGGCGACTACTACAAGATTAAATCGCCTACCGGGGCGTATCTGTGGATCAGCAGCGAGTATCTTCGCTATGTCGGTCCGATCAAACCCGTCGAATCGATTGAGCCGGTCGAAGTCCCTGATTCCGACCCCGTCGTCGTCGGAGAACAGCTTACGCTTGAAGAACTGTTGGGCGTTGAACCGAGGCCAGCCGTACCCCCGGCCAGTGAAGAGCCAAGACCTGTCGAACCGGAAATCAAACCCGAAGAACCCGAGCCGACACCGGTGTCCAAAGAAGTCGAATATTTGCAGCGGTGCTATCAGTTGGCCGACAAGATCAATGCGGAAGTCAAAAAGCCGATCAATGAGCAGGACTACAGCGAGTATAAACAGCAATTGATTGCGATGACCGAAGATCCTCAAGCGGGCAGGGCCGCCACTCATGCTCAGATACTGATCGATCGCATCGAGCGTTTTGAACTGGCTATCGGCGTAACGCAAACGCTTAAAGAACAAGACGCCCGGCTTGAACAAATCCGTGCGGAGATCGAAAGGGCGCGGCAAGCTCAGGTGCAGCGCATTGGCGATCCGCAGCAGCGGCCGCTTTTCACCGGTACGGTGCGGCCCTCGTTTGTCTATGCCGCATCGACCGGCCAAAAACGTTATCTGCTGACGGATAACGAGGGCCTTATCCAGTGTTATATGCTGGCGGCGGGGCCGGAAATCGAAAGTCGTCTCGAACAGCTTGTGGACAGTCGCATCAGCATTCGCGGCGAGATTATCAGCGACCCCCAGGCGCTGGTTACGCTGGTGTCGGTAACGTCGATTCAGATGCAAGAATAAGAACTTTAAAAAAAACACATATTTTAAGACCGATCTGATGTTTTCAGGTCGGTTTTTTTATGCCTAAATTCCTCGATTTTCAACTGCCACGAAAGCAACGCCTTATAATATCCTTCTAATTGACGAATAATCCGTGTAATCATAATGTAATTTTTATGTGACACATTTCACATAAATCTGTCGGCATTTTTACTGAGTACAATTTAGGTGTAATTTTGTCAAAAGTATCAATTGAATTGTGTCGATAATACAAAAACAATTCAGGCTCACAAGGTAATACTAAACCTTCCAGAACTGGCGTTTCGCAAAGTAACCGGAAGAATAAAGCATTAAACAGGAGTCAGATATGACAACGACTGTCAGCATCAGTCCTCTGACGCGGATTGAGGGGCATTTGGCCATTCATACAGCGTCGGAAAGTCTGCCCGATCAGAAAGGCGTGCGCATCACGGAAGCCCGCTGCGAGGGGGAAATGTTCCGTGGGTTTGAAACGATTTTGAGCGGGCGAGACCCCTTGGACGCCCAGCAAATCACCCAGCGCATCTGCGGGGTCTGTCCGATTTCGCACGGGATGGCTTCCCTGACGGCACAGGAGATGGCTTACGGCGTGACACCGACCCGCAACGGCCGTTTGGGGCAGAATCTGGTATTCGCAGCCAATTATCTCCAGTCTCATATCCTTCACTTTTATCATCTGGCGGCACTGGATTTCGTCGATATTACGGCCGTACTCAAATACAATGGTAACGATCCGCTGCTCAAGTCGCTCCGGGCATGGGTGGAGACGGCGGTTGCCCAAAATCAGATTTTTGCCGGCGCGCCGTTCCTGCCGCGTTATGAAGTCAACCAGTATA
Source organism: Phycisphaerae bacterium (assembly GCA_012729675.1). Classification (GTDB taxonomy): domain Bacteria; phylum Planctomycetota; class Phycisphaerae; order Sedimentisphaerales; family Anaerohalosphaeraceae; genus T3Sed10-213. The sequence continues at coordinate 37,718 of JAAYCR010000034.1, forward strand.
TTGCATCCGACGACGCCAACTGGCAGTTGATCGGCCATTATGTCGAAGCGCTGAATCTGCGTACGATTGCGCATGAGATGGCCGCGGTGTTCGGCGCCAAGCTGCCGCACTCGACCGCACTGGTTCCGACAGGCATCACCGGACGCATAACTATGGAGCGCATTTTGGCCTATAAAAGCCGGCTGACCAAGCTGACCGACTTTGTCAACAACGTGTATTTGCCTGATTTGCTTACGGCGGCCAAGGCCTTTCCGAACTATTGGGCGATTGGCGTCAGCTATCCGAACTATTTGAGCTTCGGGGCGTTTCGGATGGAAGAGGCGACGGGCGAGCGCGTCCGAACGTTTATCCCCGGCGGCGTGGTGATCAACGGCCGTTACCAAACGCTGGACACCGGCAAGATCGGCGAATACGTCGGGCATTCCCATTATTCGTCACGCTCCGGACTGCATCCGTTCGAAGGGCAGACCACGCCGGATACCGGCAAGGGGTACAGTTGGCTCAAAACGCCGCGCTACGACAATCAGGTGATGGAGGTCGGTCCGCTGGCGCGTGTGATGGCGGCGTATTATGCACCGGGCGGAGAGTTCTTCAAAAATGAAGTGGATGCAGTGCTGGCGTCTGTGAATTTGACTCCCGATAAACTGAACTCGGTGCTGGGGCGGCATTTGGCGCGCGGACTGGAGGCCAAGTGGATCGCACAACAGGCGGGGCGATGGCTGGATGAACTTGTGCCGGGCGAGCCGGCCGCCAAGAAATTCGCTATCCCCAAAACCGGTCGGGGCTTTGGTCTTGTGGAAGCACCGCGCGGGGCGCTGGGACACTGGCTGACGATTGAGGAGCATAAAATCGGCCGCTATCAGTGCATTGTTCCGACGACCTGGAACTGTTCTCCGCGCGACGACGCCGGCCGTCCCGGCGCGGTTGAGAAAGCCCTGGAGGGCACCCATATCGCCGATCCGGCCCAGCCGATTGAGGCCGGACGTGTGGTTCGTTCGTTCGATCCCTGTATTGCCTGTGCGGTACATTAACCTGTTTATTAATCGAAAAGGAAAGGCTTATGAAAACCGCTTTTTCACGACGCGATTTTATGAAGCTTGCAGGGATGCTGACTGCTTCAGCGGCACTACCGAAACACCTGACGGAGGTCTTTGCGGCCGGGCTGGAACGACTTGCCGAATCGACCCGGGTCGTCTGGCTTCAGGGGCAGTCCTGCAGCGGCGAGTCGATTTCGCTGCTGAACTCGATTGACCCGAATCCCGCCGATCTGCTGACCCGTTATATTACGCTGGTCATCCATCAGAACATCGGTGCCGCGCAGGGGCAGACCTTTATGGATACGCTGGATAAGGCGCGGCTTACAAAAGATTACATTCTCGTCGTCGAAGGCTCCATTCCGCTGAATATGCCCAAAGCTTGCATCATCGGCGGACGTACCTTTGAAGCGATTCTACTGGAGATGATTCCGGACGCCAAGGCGATTGTCGCCGCCGGCACGTGCGCTGCGTTCGGGGGTATCCCCGCCGCCGAAGGCAATCCGACCGGGTCTGCGGGCGTCAAGGATTTTATGGAACATCACCATTTATCGTGGCGAGGAAAGCTGATCAACTGTCCGAGCTGCCCGACGCATCCGATGTCGATTGTCGGGACGCTGGCGTATCTGGCGGCCGGCCGATTCCCCGAAATCGACGAAACCCTGCTGACGCCGAAGATGTGTTATCATCACAGCACGCACGACCAGTGTCCGCGCTATCATGATTTTGAGCGAAAGATATTCGCCGAGCATTTCGGCCAGCCGGACGGCTGTCTGTTTAAACTGGGCTGCCTGGGGCCGCTGACACACACCGAGTGTCCGCATCGTCAATGGAACTCCGGCGTCAACTGGTGCATCCGGGCGTCCGCGCCGTGCATCGGATGCAGCTGGCAGGATTTTTGCAGGAAAAAAGATTTTCCACTGTACCGCATCGGCGAAGCGTCGCATGCCGTCAGCTACACAGAACATGATCGTTCGGGAGGCACACTATGAGCTTAAAACGTCTGAATCTGTTTACCAAGATATTGCTGGTTGCGATTCTGCCCATCCTGTTTTTGGGAATTACGCTTCAAACCATCAATTACTCGCTGAGCCGAAACTCACTGGCGGCCATGTCGGAACAGTTTGGTGAGAGCCTGAATCAGCTCAGCCGAGAATCCATTGACGAAATGATCAGCATGAGCGAACAGGCAGCGCGCGATCTGTTGCTGGAAATCCGCATCGCTGTGGGCAATTCGCTGCAGCCGGGCGAAGCGGCCAAATTCCTCGATCTGGCCAAGCAGCAGGCCGAGCTGGAACAGGTGGCGGAGTTTTCCTATTACGGCCCCGACGGGACGCTTGAGCTGTCCTCCAATGAAAATTCGGCCCGCCGCTCCGTCCCGGCCGATATTCTGAACGAGGCTCAAAAGACACGTCAACTGGTCATTCGCGGAACCGAAGAATCCGCCCGGACGATGTGCTTCTATCAGCCGCTCTTTATGGATGCGGATATGATTCGGATGAATCCTGACTACCGGATCGGCCAGTTTTTCGGGATGCTGTTTGTCGAATTCAGCAAAGACCGCATTTTTGACAGCATTCGGACGCAGCGGGAACGCATTGACGAAGCGGTTGACATCGGACATTCCACTGCCGAAAACTTTATTGCACGAAATCTGTGGGTCAGTTTTACTGTGGTTGCGGTATTTGTGGCATTATTGTCGGTCATTACCATACCGCTGGTCAAACGCACGGTCATCCGTCCGATGAAATCCGCGATTGAGTCCAATCATCAGATTGCCGCGTTTTTGTCTTCGGCGGCGTTTCAGTTCCGCTCGGCTTCGGAAGTGATCGCACAGGGCGCAACCGAACAGGCGTCCGGACTTCAGGAGACGTCTTCGAGCCTCGATGAAATTACGTCCATGACCCGAAGCAACGCCGAGCATGCCGGGCAGGCCAATATTCTGGCGGCCAACGCACGCAAGGCGGCCGATACGGGCGTCGAAGCCATCAACCAGATGAATCAGGCGATTTTAGAGATTCGCACCAGCGCCGATGAGACGTCCAAAATCGTCAAGGTCATCGATGAAATCGCATTTCAGACCAACCTGCTGGCGCTCAACGCGGCCGTCGAAGCCGCCCGTGCCGGCGAAGCAGGCAAGGGATTTGCCGTGGTGGCCGAAGAAGTCCGCAATCTTGCCATTCGCAGCGCAGAGGCCGCCAAAGACACCTCTGCCAAAATCGAACAATCCGTCCAGCAGACGCAAAACGGCGTCAAGCTGGCTGAAGGTGTTAGCAAGGCCCTGCGGGATATTGCCGAGCAAATCGGAAAAACCGCCGAGTTGGTGCAGGAGATTTCACAGGCCAGCAGCGAACAGGCACAGGGCATCGAGCAGATCAACACGTCGATTGCGGAAATGGACAAAATTACACAGCAAAATGCAGCAAACGCCGAAGAGACCGTCAGTTCAGCCGAAGAATTGAACTGTCAGGCCGAACAGCTTATTGAAACAGTCGACAGTCTTGTGACGTTGGTCGGCAGCATCAACCGGCAGGCCGATACGCTGGCGATTAAAGAGATGGCATAACCCTTGCGTTCGGCCCGGATCACTGTCCTTCTGACACGGTAACGGGACAAGCTTCGCTTTGTCCCGTTTTTTTTGCGCGTTCGGACAGTGTTAAAAGGTCTTGGCTTGGGTGTCGGCCTGTTTGACGGCGGCGGCGAGGGCTTTTTTTGCGACTTCTTCGCCTTCCTGCAGTGTCGGTTCGACGATCAGGCGGTGTAACGTCGTAAAGCCCATGAATCTGAAAATCTGTTCGACATAGCGTATTTGCAAATCATAAGCCTCACCCGGCGTGCCGGGCGGAAACGCCCCGCCGCGAGCATAGACGCCCAGCAGGGGTTTTCCGGTCACCAAGCCCTCGTAGCCGTTGTCACCGATAGTGAAGGTGTAGCCGGGCTGGACGAGGATGTCGATGTATTGCTTGAGCCGGTATGGAATAGAGAAATTCCACATCGGCGAGGCCAGCACATATTTGTTGGCCGCCTTGAACCGCTCAATGACGGCCTCTACCTCCTGCCAGACCTTTCGCTCTTCGGGCGTGGCGGGCTGGTTGTTGGGAATTTTGAATTTGGCGGCTGTGGCCGTGCCGTCAAATTCCGGAAGGTCGGCCTCAAAAAGATTCAATGTGTCGATCCGGTCGTCCGGATGTCCGGCCTTGTACGCCTTGAGAAATGCATCGGCGGCCTGAATGGATTTGGAACGTTCTCCGCGCGGCGAGGCCTGAAGGTACAATACAGTTGCCATAGCAATTCCTCTCTTTTATGTGCTTCAACAACACAAATTCTTCTGCAATCAAGATAATTTTGATTGCAACATTATACGGGATAACCAGCTTTTTCAAAGACCATTATACAATTGACTATTGTCCTTTCAAGCAGAATAATGCTCCTGGAAGCAAAATAGCAGTGATGCCGATATTTTGTGATTAGCCATTAATTGTATTGTCATTTTGAGCATCTTATTCATCATTGCCCATAACACGGAGGGAATATCGGTGCGTATTCGTGAATCAGACTTAACGAGAAATGGCTGTGATTCACTCATGAAAAGCTCCAGTTAGTCGGGTGTCCAGCGGAGGGTGTGGAGTTGGTTGGCGGGGACGAATTGGACGCTGCCGTCGGCGAAGAGGACGTTACAGCCCTCGCCTTGGTGGTATTCGGTCGTGAGAGATTCGGGGCCGCCGGATGGGTTCCAGCGGCGGGGGCCGGGGGAGACTTCAAAGAGCAGGACCATATCAGGGGGGATTTCTCTGAAGCGTTGGCTGGCGGCGTTGTGGTTTATGGCGTATGAGGATTTCCCTTCGGAAGCGTCATCGCCGGGACAGAGAAATAATTTCGGGGAGATGTCCGCATCTTTGAGCAAAACGTCACACCAGTTATCAGCGAATGAGAGTGGTTTCTCATAATCCTTGGCATAGACGATCAGGGCAACCCCAAGTTCTCTGAGGTTGGTCCTGCAGACTGCGCGGTGGGCAAGAGCTTTCGATTTACTGAAAGCTGGCATCATGATTGCAAATATCAGCCAGATAAAACAAATACTTACAACTGCCATCATTGCCCAAAACACAGAGGCAATTTTGGTGCGTATTCGTGAATCAGACTTAACGAGAAATGGCTGTGACTCACTCATGAAAAGCTCCAGTTAGTCGGGTGTCCAGCGGAGGGTGTGGAGTTGGTTGGCGGGGACGAATTGGACGCTGCCGTCGGCGAAGAGGACGTTACAGCCCTCGCCAAGGTGGTATTCGGTCGTGAGAGATTCGGGACCGCCGGAGTGATTCCAGCGGCGGTGGCCGGAGGAGACCTCAAAGAGCAGGATCATATCGGCAGGCAGGTCGCTGAGGCGTTGGCCGGCGGCGCTGCGGTTGATGGCGTATGAGGATTGGCCCTCGACGGCATCGCTCGACGGACAGATGAACGATTTTGGCGAGACATCCGCTTCGCTTATCAGGACATCGCACCAGGTATCGGCGGGGGGGAGCATTTGGTCGTTATGATGAGCATACACTATCATGGCGGTTCCCAGCCCTTTGAGGTTGGTGCCGCAGACGACCCGTTGGGCGATCATTTTGGTTTTGCTGAGAGCGGGCATGAGGATGGCGAGCTGCAGGGGTATGATGACGGTCAGGACGGCTGGGATGACGATCCCGGTGACGGCCATCCATCGGCCCTTGAGGGTGCCGCTTGAGCCGCTGATCTTCACCAGGGCGACGATGCCGCAGAGGATGGCCGGGATAAAGAGAATCGGCCACAGAACACCGCAGGTAAACAGGCACAGCAGGGACATGATAAATGACGTGAGGGCCAGTCTGCTGGTTTTGGGTGGTGCCGCTGCGACAAAGGTCGGGGGTTGGGGGATGTCGTTCATTTTACGGTCTCCTTGATTTTGAAAGCCATTGAAATTCCTTATTGCACCTGAATATAAGGGCGATTGTAGGCGGGATGGGGCGGAAACGCAAAGAATAAAATGAGAATAATAGAAATTGCGGCGACGGCTGGAAGCGGGGGGTACGCAAAAAAAGGGCAGACACAGAGGTCTGCCCCTACGATGTGCGGGAAGCTGATATCAATAACGGTAGTGTTCGGGCTTGAAGGGGCCGTCGGGGCTGATGCCGAGGTAGTCGGCCTGCTGTTGGGTCAGTCGGGTGACGGCTCCGCCGAGGGCCTGAACGTGCAGGCGGGCGACTTCTTCGTCGAGCTTTTTGGGCAGGGTATAGACGCCGGGTTTGGGGGTTTCGGTCGCCAGCATAATCTGCGCCAGACACTGGTTGGTAAAGCTGTTGCTCATTACGAAGCTCGGATGGCCGGTCGCGCAGCCGAGGTTGACCAGTCGCCCCTCGGCCAGTACGAGGATGGAGCGGCCGCTCTTGAGTGTCCACTTATCGACCTGCGGCTTGATGACCTCTTTGGTCGCGTGGCCGCCGTCTTCGAGGTAGGTCATTTCGATTTCGCTGTCAAAGTGGCCGATGTTGCAGATGATGGCCTCGTTTTTCATCTGTTCCATGTGCCGGCCGCAGATGACGTCGCAGCAGCCGGTGGCCGTGACGAAGATGTCGCCGACGGGGGCGGCTTTTTCCATGGTCGTCACTTCGTAGCCTTCCATCATCGCTTGCAGGATGCAGATGGGGTCGATCTCGGTGATCATCACGCGGGCGCCGAGAGCCTTCATCGAGTGGGCACAGCCCTTGCCGACGTCGCCGTAGCCGCAGACGACGACGACCTTGCCGGCGATCATGACGTCGGTGGCGCGTTTGATGCCGTCGGCCAGCGACTCGCGGCAGCCGTAGAGGTTGTCAAATTTGGATTTGGTGACCGAGTCGTTGACGTTGATCGCCGCAAACGGCAGCTCGCCGGTCTTTTGCAGTTGGTACAGCCGGTGGACGCCGGTGGTGGTCTCTTCGGAGACGCCGCGGAGGTGTTTGGCGACGGCGGTCCAATGGCCGGGGCGTGTACGGTGGCTTTCGCCCAGCCGATCCATAATAACCTGAAACTCTTTGTTGTCGTATTTTTTGTCCAGCAGGGACGGGTCTTTTTCGACGCGTATTCCCTGGATAATCATCATGGTGGCGTCGCCGCCGTCATCGACGATCAAGTCCGGCCCCGATCCGTCCGGCCAGGTCAGCGCCTGCTCGGTGCACCACCAGTAATCGGCCAGCGTCTCGCCTTTCCATGCGAAAACCGCTGTGCGTCCGGCGGCGGCGATGGCGGCCGCGGCATGATCCTGCGTCGAGAAGATATTGCACGAGGCCCAGCGGACATCGGCGCCCAAGGCCTCCAGCGTCTCGATGAGCATGGCCGTCTGGATGGTCATGTGCAGGGAGCCGGTAACCTTTAGGCCCGCCAGCGGTTTGGCCTTGCCGTATTTTTCGCGGACGGCCATCAGGCCGGGCATCTCTTTTTCGGCCAACTGCATCTCTTTGCGGCCCCACTCGGCCAGAGACAAATCCGCCACTTTATAGTTTAGACCAGGGTCAACGACCTTGACTGTCTTAATTGCGTTGTTCTGCATTGTTTCCACTGTATTCCTTTCGGCTGGATGTTCCAATTTGTAAGTTTTGCCAGTATAACCCGTTAGGCCGCCTGTTTCAAGGGGTTTCTTGAAACCAGCGGAGGGACACGGCCGGGGTGGCCGGGTCATAGGGGTTCTTCGACAAAACAGGCCGAAAGGCAGGGCGATGGATTTCCCCTTGGCGATTAACCACGGGTTACTGAAATCCGGCCACTGATCGCTGCCAGAAACAAACCCAAACAAAGACAAAATGTTCTCCCGGAAAATATTCTCACATACCAGATGTTTTTGGCGAAAATCCTCTTGCCAAATCAACAAAAATGTGTATATTCAGCGTCCTGTTGCCCGGATGGCGGAATTGGCAGACGCGTCAGGTTGAGGGCCTGATGGGGTTAATACCCCGTGCTGGTTCGACTCCAGTTCCGGGCAATTTTTTTTATTCAAAGTCCCCGCTCAAACGAATGGTCCCGTCTGGCGGTCTCATACCACAGCCCCGATACCGCAATTCAACCTCCTCAATAACCGTTACACCGTCCGTAACCTCTGAACAGCACAATATACCTCCATTTCATCAAGTTCGTGTGCTCACCGGACCGGACGGAAACCTCATAGCATCTCTCGAAGGGTAGTACCCACAATGCGGCAAATTTACATTTTCCATATCCTTAAATCAATAAATCTATTGGGAGATTTACCTATAATTTTCAATATTTCGCTTCATTTTTATTCTTGAGGCTTGCATTTTTCGTTTAATTTAAAGATAATATGGATAATGTAATTTATCTGCGTTTACGAAAGGATTCTGCTTTGGAGGGCTGTTATGGAACGAGAACGCGATGCGGCAACCATTGAGTTGCTCAAAAATCTGAGAGCGAAGTTGTTTTCCGAGAACATTTCCACGGCTCGTGTTGCAGGCTACAATCTTTCGTGGCTTCAAGAAGACGGTCTGACCATCCTCAAGGAAGCGTTGTTCGGGGATTATTCCAAAACCGTCAAAAAGGCTGCTGCCTACGGGCTTCGGAATATGAAGGGTCGAATGAAAAAACTGGCGGTTGAGGTGCTTGAGCAGGGTCAGAAGAATTCGGACAATACCACGCGCGAGACATGCGCCAAGTCCCTGTATCTGATGCAACATAAACCTGCTCCCAAAAAATTCGCCCCCAGAAGAAAGAGTTCCGGAAAGCCCAAGCCGCGTCAATCCATCAAAGAAATTCCCAATCATAACCGAAAACCTCAGCAGCTTCGGGGTCAAAAGAGGCCTTTTAATCGGTAAGTCTCATTCATGGCCGAGATTGTTCCGATAGAGCCGTTATGTGGGGAACTACTCGCTCCTGTTTCGTATGTGCGTTCGGATCGCGCCAAACGGCTGCGCATCACGATCCGGCCGGAACCGTCGGTAACCGTCACGGTGCCGCGGCGAGCCAGCCTTGATGAGGCCAAACGATTTGTGGCCGCCCGTCAGGCGTGGATACGCAAGCACCTTCGGCAAATGGCCGAAAAGCGGCGGAACGCTCAAAATAACCCTCCTCCCGACGTATCCAAAATCGATCTAAACAAGGCTCAGGACGAATTGTTTGAGCGGCTGGAGACATTCTCACGGCAACACAACTTGCCCTATCGTCGGGCGGCGTTTCGCTGCCAGAAGACCAAATGGGGAAGTTGCTCGTCCCGGAACAATCTCAGCCTGAACATCAACATCGTGTTTTTGCCTCGCCACTTACAGGATTATCTTCTGCTACATGAGCTGGCGCACGTCCGGCACAAAAACCACAGCCCGGCCTTTTGGCAGGAGTTGGATCGCCTCTGCGGCGGCCGCGCCAGGGCGCTGACCCGCGAACTGAAGCAACACACCATGCACCTGAAATAAAAGGCCAAAAACATTTGGGCACGACGATGCCGAAATCCGAAATTCGAATATCAAAAATCTCAATGCGCCAAACCAAATAATACGTGTGTGAGACAATTTCCCATCGGTCTGCTGCGCAGAGCCGATGCCACCATCACCCCCACCGGATTATTGGGGGGGGCAGATACTTAGACAAAAGTGCATGGCAGCTTTTGTCGGGATGCTCAGGAATCCGATTCGACTTTCATCGACAGGATTTCGACGGGTTCGGCGGGGACATCATCATGATAGCCGTGGCGTTTGGTCTTGACGGCGGCGATCTTGTCCAGCACGTCCAACCCCTCAACCACTTTGCCGAAGACGGCGTAGCCGATACGATCAGGCGTCGGGCCTTTGTAGTCCAGAAAATCGTTGTCCTTGTGGTTGATGAAGAACTGGCTGGTGGCACTGTTCGGATCGGAGGTGCGAGCCATCGCCAGCGTACCGCGCAGGTTCTTGAGGCCATTGGACGCTTCGTTGACAATCGGGGCCTTGTTGGGCTTTTCCTTCATGTCTTTGGTCATCCCGCCGCCCTGAATCATAAAGCCGGAGATAACACGGTGGAAGATCGTTCCGTCGTAAAAGCCGTCGTTGACATAAGCGAGAAAATTCTTGACTGTAATCGGCGCTGCATCGGTATCCAACTCGATCAGCATCTCGCCGTGCGAGGTTTGCATTTTGACTTGTCCAGACTGCATGGAATATCTCCGTTGAAGGTTCAAGGGTTGACGACTTGCACGGATTCGATGAAGATCGGTGTGACGGGCACGTCGCGGTGCGGGCCGGCCTGTCCAGTTTGGACGGCGGCGATTCTATCGACCACGTCCATGCCGCTGACGACCTTGCCGAAGACGGCGTAGCCGATCAGTTGAGCCTGCGGGCCGCGGTAGTCCAGTGCGGGGTTGTCGCGGTGGTTAATGAAGAACTGACTGGTCGCGCTGTCGGGAACATTTGTACGGGCCATCGCAATCGTGCCGCGAAGGTTCTTAAGACCATTGGCCGCTTCATTCTTGATGGGCGGCCGAGTGGCTTTTTGCTGCATATCAGGTGTAAATCCGCCGCCCTGGATCATAAAGCTCGGTATGACCCGGTGAAAGATCGTGCCGCTGTAAAAGCCGGAATCGACATAGGCTAAAAAGTTATCCACTGTGATCGGCGCTTTCTGGGCGTCCAGTTCAATCGTGATAACGCCCATTGATGTGGTCATCGTGACGATCGGCGATTTGACCGGTTTGACGCCCTCGGCAACCGCCACGGGCGGTTGTTCCTGCGGTTGTACTGCGACGGGGGCGGGGGTGGTTTCAGCCTGGGGCGGCGTTTGGGTATCCTGTTCGCCGCTGGACGGCGTACAGCCGGCCAGCAGGACGGCACACAGAGAAACAATAAGATATTTCATCGGTTCTGTCTCCATAATAAAGATTGACGGTTCAATTAAACATGGTATGGGCTTGTCAGCCCCTGAACACGGCCAAGCTGGTCGTGCTGCGTTCTTTACTGTAACCGAATCGGCGGCAAAGTTCAAGGCTTCTTCGTACCGTTTTTGAGCGGCGGGCTGATATTGCCGGTGAGGGCAAACGTCAGCCGGCTGATGAGTACGGCAGCGGCGATGCCGAAGATCGCCGTGGCAATATCCATCCACCAGACGGTTTTGTCGAAGAACGGCGCGGCGACCGCAACCAGCCCAAGCATCGCCAGCGGCAGCGCGGCGGCGACCAGCAACCAGGCGGCGCGGTTGCTCGACAGATACAGATGCCGGTCGATGTGCTGAATCCAGATCAGGCATAGGGCGGCATAGGCGCTGAAATGATAGGCCGTATTCAAATGAAAATGTGGATACAAGGCAGTCAGATTTGACATATTGGAGATGACAAAGATGGATGCGGCCGCGCTGATCAGCAGTGCCGACCAAAAATGGAAAACGCTCAGTACACCCATCGCCAGCGTGATGCCGAAAAGATTGGCGATAAAGTCGTCCACGCACGTCCCTCGGCCGACGAAGCTCTGAAGGTATTCATCCAGCGCTCCGTATACCGCCAGAGTGCCGAACACCCACCATGTTTTGGCGCGATGCCATTCGATGCGGCGATAGGGACTGACGGCGCACCAGACCAGAAATGTCAGCACAAAAAACGCCATTATGTGCATGGTCTTGTCGCTCATGCCGCTATTGCGCGTGATGTCGCGCATCGGGATATGTGTCAGCGTGAACACCAGCGGCCAATAGGCGGCAAGTGCGATCAGGCTGTATTTATGTCGGCGACGCAATTTCATGGCAGCTATTCCAAACGATTAAAATTTCGGAACAGCATAGCCATTCGCCGCCGAAAGTAAAGCTTCAAATTTATTCCGAAGTACGATATCCGAAATCCGAAACAAATTCAAAATCAGAGTGTTCAAATGACAAAACCATCTGACAATCTCCCATCGGTCTGCTGCGCAGAACCGATGCCACCCGTCACCTCTCCCATCGGTCTGCTGCGCAGAACCGATGCCACTCCAGCACGCCCATTGGGCTAGGCTGTCCCATGTTTGCTCTTTCGGGGTGAAACCCGCTCGCATTTCCGAAAAACACAGACTCACTCGCTCGGAGGGTTGTCCGGCTCGTCGGGTGCGGGGGTCGGTTCGATGTCGGTGGTTTCGAAGTCCACGACGTCGGCGGCTTGCGGGACGAGCGGATTTGCGAGGGCAAAGACATTGTACGCTTCGCCGAACTGGGCCAAAAACAGCACCGCGTAGCTGCGCCGCCAGACGTGCAGCGGCAATGTCAGGACGGTGAACAGATAGCCGCCGATGATGGGAATCACCAGCACCCACGACACACAGAAAAAACAGCAGCAGGCCGCAACGGCGATCATCGAGGACAGAATGCCCAAGGCGATGCCCGCGGCCAAAATGACGAGCAGGTACAGAATAAACCGCCCGATGTTGGCCGAGAGCATGCCGAAAAACTCTTTCCAGGCCGCCTTCACGCCGCAGCGCCGCAGCATCATCACCGGCACGACAAAATCATCCGTCAGTACGGTAATAAGTCCATACACCAGGCACAACAGAAACAACCCAAGCACCAGAAACGACGCGCCGACCAACGGTCCGGCGAGCAGTACCTTGAAATCGGTTCGGGCAAAGGCTATTACAATGATAATCAATGGGATCACCGCCGCAACCGTCAGCACAAAGGAGGCCAGCCAGAGGACAAATTTGAAGCCGAACAGCGAGTTACCCTCTTTTTTATAAGCGGTCCACGGGGCTGAGACCGCTCCGCGATTGTGCACGATGCAGTCCAGAAACATAAACTGCCCCCGGCTCTTGAGCCAGATGACAAGCACGGCAATCGCCAGAACGACGAATAGGACCACCACGCCCAGCGGAATCAGCCACGGCAGCGATTGGGACACAAAGGCCCCGACATCTTGGCCGATCCGGTGCATATTGGGCGTATGGTCTGACGAGCCGGCGGAATAATTGCCTTGGAAATTGAACCCGCCGCCTCCGCCGGCCAGCCCGGCCAGCCAGGCACAAAACCCGATGACAAACCACTTCTCAAGGTTAAAGGGGTCAAAGAGAATGTATTTGGTCTTGTTAATTGCGTGTCCGATCGGTTCCATGACACTCACGCCGCCAGCCTTGTCAGTCTCCATCGTTTCGGCCTTTCAAAAAGCGATTGGGTTTGTAGTTTTCATCGTTATTATGACACAAGACCTGTTGGGATGCCAGCGTATTCCCCGAAAAACGGTATATTTTGGTTTGAGGGCTGGGTCGGCCTTGAAAAAATTGGCTTTGATTGGCTTTGTTTTTTGGCAGTCAACCGTTGTCAGTTATCAGTAAACAGTTGTGGAATAAAATCTTATGATTTTTGCAAAATAGAAAATTGGGTTTGTTTGTTCACTTTTTAAAGAAGCCAGAAGCCAGAACTCAGGAGTCAGGAGGTCTGGATTTTCGATTCATTTCTCTTCCTCTCTCGGAGCGGGGGACGCTCACGGGTAGAAATCATATCACAATGTTAGATGGATGTCAAACCTTTTTCCATTTGTGGGTTCGTCGTTCCGGAGCAGCCCCGGGTGTTCGGTCGAAAAATGATTCGTTTTGGGTTGAAGTATGTTGTGCAAGCGATTATACTGGGGTCGACAGCTGTCCGCGAATTGTCCGCGGGTGCGTTTTACGATTGAAACTTGATAATAGCGAGGAAAACAGATGAAACTCCGGATTGCCCTCATTCTTATGGTATCAGCGGCCGCGTGTGCGGTTGAACCCTTTCATCTTAGCCACGTGCGTTTGCTTGATGGGCCTTTTAAGCACGCGCAGGATCTGAATTTGCAGCATTTGCTGCAGTATGACGTGGATCGGCTGCTTGCTCCGTTTCTTAAGGAAGCGGGGCTGGAGCCAAAAGGGGAGGATTACTTGAATTGGGCCGGTTTGGATGGGCACATCGGTGGACATTATTTGTCTGCGATGGCGTATTATGTGGCGGCGACGGGGGACGCCGAAGCCAAACGCCGAATGGCTTATATGGTTTCGGAACTGGCGGCATGCCAGAAACGGCATGGTGACGGTTATGTGGGCGGTGTTCCGGGCGGCCGGGCGATGTGGGCGCAAATCGCTCGAGGAGATATTCGGGCCAACGGGTTCGGCCTTAATGATAAGTGGGTGCCGTGGTACAATCTGCAGAAACTGTTTGCAGGGCTGCGGGATGCGTGGCTAGTGGCGGGCAGCGAGCAGGCGCGTGATATGCTGATTGCGCTGTCGGACTGGTGCGTGACGTTGTGCGGCAACTTGAGCGATGCGCAGATGCAGCGGATGATGGTCGCCGAGCACGGGGGAATGAACGAGGTGCTGGCGGACGTGTATGCGATCACCGGCGAAGCGAAATATCTTGAGCTGGCTCGGCGGTTTTCGCATCGGGTTTTGTTGGATCCGCTGTCGCAGAGGCGGGATACCCTTGACAATATGCATGCCAATACGCAGGTTCCCAAAGCGGTGGGGTTTCAGCGGATCGCGGAATTAGGGGGCGACAAGTCGTTCGGCGATGCGGCGTTATTTTTCTGGGAGACGGTTGTGGGCAATCGCACGCTGGCGTTCGGTGGCAACAGCCGGCGGGAGCATTTTCCATCTGCGCAAGCGTGCACCGACTGGGTTGAGGAGCGCGAGGGGCCGGAGACGTGCAATACGTATAATATGCTGAAGCTGACGGCCGGCCTGCACCGGATGCGGCCGGAGGCGCGGTATGCGGATTATTATGAGCGGGCGATGTATAATCATATTTTGTCCACGCAGCATCCGGAGCACGGGGGGTATGTGTATTTTACGCCGGTTCGGCCGCAGCATTATCGGGTGTATTCGGCGCCGAATGCGGCGATGTGGTGCTGTGTGGGGTCGGGGATGGAAAATCACGTACGGTACGGCGAGTTCATCTATAGTCACGACAAGGACAGCCTGTATGTGAATTTGTTTATCGCGTCTGAATTGGAGTGGGCGGAGAAGGGCGTTCGCGTGCGTCAGGAGACGCGGTTCCCGGATGAGGGCAAGACGACGCTGACGGTGCTGACGGATGCGCCGGTGACATTTACGCTTAAGGTTCGGCATCCGGCGTGGGTCAAGTCCGGTCAGATGGGGCTGACGCTGGGCGAGCGGACATGGACGGCGGATTCCGAGTCGTCCTCGTATGTGAGCATTGAACGGACGTGGCGCAACGGGGAGCGTCTGGAGATTTCGCTGCCGATGTACACTTATGTTGAGGAAATGCCGAATGTGCCGGAATATGCGGCGGTGTTGCACGGACCGATCGTGCTGGCGGCCCGGACGGGCAGTGAGGACCTTCGGGGGCTGGTTGCCGATGACGGGCGGTGGTCGCATATCGCGCACGGCCGACTGCTTGGGCTTGACGATGCGCCGATGCTGGTGGGGGACAAAACGTCCATTCCCGAAAAAATCCGGCCTCTGGAGAACGAACAGGGGCTTCGGTTCAAGGCCGACGGACTGATTCGACCTGAGCGATTTACGGATCTTGTACTGGAGCCGTTCTTTCGTATCCACGATGTTCGGTATATGATGTATTGGCGCATCACGAGTGCTCAGGAGTATGCGGCGGCGATGGCCGAGATACGAGAAAGGGAGCAGGAGACGTTGCGTCTTGACCAGCGTACGGTGGATCGCGTTATCCCGGGAGAGCAGCAGCCCGAAGTCGATCACAAGTTCAAGTCCGAAGGGTCCGAGGCGGAGGTGTTTCGCGGGGCGTCGCAGCGGCGCGTGCGGGCGCCGGGGTGGTTCAGTTATGAGATGCGCGTTGAGCCGGACAAGCCGCTTGAACTGCGTGTACGTTATTGGGGTAATGAACGGGGTAGTCGCACGTTTGATATTCTGGTCGATGGGGAAGTCCTTGTGACTGAGACGATTTCCAGGAAGTGGAATCGTGAGGAGTTTGTCGATGTGCGATATCCCCTGCCGGCCGAGAGGGTCGAGGGCAAAGACTATGTAACAGTGACTTTCCGGCCGCATGCGAATAATGTTGCAGGGGGAATTTTCGATCTCCGGATTGTGCGGACAGAGTAAACGACAAGCTGATTAAGACGGCGGGAACACCTTTTTCTTTATGTATTTGACGGCACGCGTCGAAAACGCCTGCTCGTTAAGATCAACGGAGAATAAGGGGTTCCCCCGCCCCCCTAATAACTGATTCTACCCGCCCAATTGCTTCAGATAAGGCTTGACTTTCCTGGCGCCTGTGGGTATAAACCACGTCTATAGTCACTCAAGACAGTCTTGTTTTAATCAATTTCTCATAACCATATTAACAAAAAGGCGTACTGGATGGATATCGCAGGAATGATATTCGGGATTACCGGCGGGTTGGGGCTGTTTCTTCTGGGGATGAAGAACATGTCCGAGGGGATGCAGGCGGTCGCAGGCGAACGGCTGCGCCGGATGATCGGAGCGGTGACCAACAATCGCATGCTGGCCTGCGGCGTCGGCATGGGGGTTACGACCCTCATCCAGTCCAGTTCAATTACGACCGTGATGGTGGTGGGCATGGTCAACGCCGGAATCATGACGCTGATACAGGCCATCGGCGTCATTGCCGGCGCTAACATCGGCACCACGATTACCGGCTGGGTGGTCACCCTGAGCGTGGACAAGTACGGTCTGCCGCTGCTGGGGGCCGCGGCACTGTTTTTCGTATTCACCAAACGCGACAAAATTCGGTTTACCGCCCTCTTTCTGATGGGTCTCGGAATGGTTTTCTACGGCCTGCAACTGATGAAGGAAGGGTTTTCGCCTATCAAAGACATCCCCGCTTTTGTGGAATGGTTTCACCGGTTTGAGCCGGTCAACTACATCGGCGTACTGAAATGCTGCTTGGTCGGGGTGGTGCTGACCGCAATCGTACAGTCTTCCTCGGCCACACTGGCGATCACGATGACATTGGCCTACAGCGGTGCCATCAGCTATCATACTGCCGCGGCGCTGGTGCTGGGCGAAAATATCGGCACGACGATCACCGCCTTTCTCGCGTCGCTGGGGACATCGACCAATGCCCGCCGCGCCGCCTACGCGCATATCATGTTCAACGTCTTCGGGGTGTTGTGGATCACGGCGATCTTCTCTTATTATACAAAGGGCGTGCTTTGGTTCCTTGACCTATTTCCTTCTACAGAATTGCCGGACGTGGAGGTTTATACGGAAATGGGAGTCACCTATCCCCATGTTATGACTGCGATTGCCGTAACCCATACGGGATTCAACGTCGTTAATACCCTTCTGTTTTTGCCGCTGATCGGCTACGTGGCGCGCTTTCTGAACTGGGCGGTGCGGGAACGCACGACGCCGGAGGAACCACGGCTGACCTATCTGGACGTACGGCTGTTTGATACGCCGAATATCGCCCTGGAACAGTCAGACAAGGAAGTGAACAAGATGGGAGCAGCGGTGATTCGGATGCTCAATCAGTTAAAGGATATCTTTGCGACAGGCAATCTGGAGTCGGAGAAGGTCGAGCCGATTTTTCAGGCGGAGAACGATCTGGATATCGTTCAGAAGGAAATCGTCGAATTCATCGGTCGTATCATGGCGGGCAATATTACGCATGATACGATGAAAATCGCGCGCGAGCAACTTCGCATGGCCGACGAGTTCGAATCGATCAGCGATTATGTGACAAACATCGTCAAGCTGCGTCTAAAAATGAAAGACACCGACCAAGTCCTCAGCTCTGAAGCGCTGGAGGATGTTCTCCAACTGCACGATGTGGTGCAGGCGTATGTGCAAAATATCTATCAGGCGGTGGAGACCGAAAACCGGCGCATTTTGCCTGAGGCGAAGAGCAAAGGCAGCGAGGTGACCAAATTTATGAAAGACTGCCGCAGCAGGCACCTGGCGCGCGTCGGGGACGGCAAAGCCACGCCGCTCAAGAGCCTGATTTACACCGATATGCTCAGCGGCTATCGGCGGATCAAGGACCACGCCTTCAACATCGCCGAGGTGTTGTCGGGCGAAAAATAGGAACACATCCCACGTGAGCTGGCATCGTCGGGTGGCATCGGTTCTGCGCAGCAGACCGATGGAATATCCGCAGACTATAAAACAACCGCCAAAAACATCAGCAGCATAGAGATGATCACTCCGGTCAGCGTAGCGCGGCACCAGACATTGTAGCGGGCCAGGCCGGGATGGTGGTCTTCAAATTCGTGATAATACTCGTCCAGATCGGAGTCGTCGCGAGGACGCAGCCGCACCTTGGCGTAGATATGCGCGGCTGTGGATATGAAAAACAGCGTCCCGGCAACCAACATGAGTATTACGTTTATCGGCATACGTACTAAGGTATCCTGTGTAGAATGATCTGTAAACCGTAATTTTGCCTCTGCGGAAATTCGGTTTGTTTGCCAGGAACACATTATTTACGATGCTGTCAAACCGGAAATTCATGCAATAGCCACGGTTTCCGTCATAATCAGTGTTGACAACACGACAGAAGTGAGTATAATCATCGCGTACAGGTGGCGTGAAAGTCCTTTTTGTTCACGGCTTAAGCCCATTGATTGCAGCGGTTTAGGTTTTGGGTTTCCCATTTATATAACCCCGGTGTCGGTGGTTCGTATCCACCCGCCGTTATCCAAACCGCCTGTTTTTGGACGTGCTTTTGATGTGACGCTTGCCAACAAACAGCCGCCCCCATCGTCTAGCGGCCTAGGACGCCGGGTTCTCATCCCGGTAACAGGGGTTCGAGTCCCCTTGGGGGTATCCATAAGTATTTTAAGGTACAGCACTTGCGCATCGCGTAATCGCGGCGGTGTTATCGGTATAACGGCCAGAGGCGCATAATCAGCGGTACCGCCGTTGCGACGACTCGTAACGATAAGGGCAGGCCCATCCGCCAATAATCCCCGAATTTGTAGCCGCCGAGGGTTCTCACCATTGACTCCGGTGCGATAATCGCCTCCGTCACGCTGACCTCGTCGGATGCGATTGCTTTTTCTTCGGTATTCTCGTCCTTGACTTTTTCTTTCTCCTTGTCGCTTTCGACAAACTCCAGCCCGCCGTCATCGATCAGACTCTTGAGGCTGTCCGAGTCTGTCTTGACCATCAGGATATCGCCGGCACGCAGCACCCGATACATCGACGGCGATTTATGGAGTCAGACGCCAGCCGATCCAGACAAACAGGATGAGCATCGCGGTCAGGACGGCGTAAATGAATATCTGCTCTGTGGTCATAGCGATTTCATTTCGCCGAAAACTCTATCCGAAAAGCGGTGTTCTGTAAATTACACGCCGAATAATTTACGCAGCAGGGCCAGCAGGGTCGGGGGTTCGAAGTAGTTTTTCTCCAGCCGCAAGTGGACGGTGCGGGGGTCGGGAATGCGGACGGTGCCGTGATAGCGTGCGAACAAATCTTTGCTGTTTGCGCCGTCGGTAAAGGTGAAGATCACATCCGGCCCGTGTACGACGATGCTTTTGATATGTCGCGCATCGGCCAGCAGGCGAATCCGCGCCAGTTCCAGCGTCAGCGTGACCTGTTTGGGAACCGGGCCGAACAAGTCCCGCAGTTCCTCGGCCAGCCGGTCGAGGTCTTTGGGCGTTCGCGCCGTCGCCAGCCGTCGATAGACCTCCAGCCGCTGACGGTCGGAGTGGATGTAGTTTTTGGGGATGTAGGCCGCAAAGCCCAAGTCGATGACGGCCTGCGGCTCGGTTTCAGGCGGCTCGGTTTTCAGCCGGCGCACCGCATTGGCCAGCAGCTTGCAATACAATTCATACCCGACGGTGTTGATATGCCCCGATTGTTCGGCGCCGAGGATGTTGCCCGCTCCGCGAATCTCCAGATCGCGCAGCGCGATGCGAAAACCGGCGCCCAGCTCCGAGTATTCCTCAATCGCCTTAAGCCGCTTGCCCGCCGCCGGCGTGACCGAGCGTGCTTCGGGCAGCAGCAGGTACGCATACGCCCGATGCTTGTACCGCCCGACGCGTCCGCGAAGCTGATGAAGCTGTGCCAGCCCCAGCCGGTCGGCCTCGCTGATAATGATGGTGTTGGCGTTGGGGATGTCGATGCCGGATTCAATGATGGTCGAGCAGACCAGCACATCCGTATCGCCGGTGATAAAACGGATCATCGCGTCTTCCAGTTCGTGTTTGGCCATCTGGCCGTGCGCGATATCAACGCGGATGCGCGAATCGCCAATGACCTGACGCAGTTTCCACGCCGCTTGCTCAATCGTCTGGACGCGGTTGTGCAGGTAGAACACCTGCCCGTCCCGCGCCGACTCGGTTAATATCGCTTTGCGGATGACCTGGGGATCGTAACGGCTGACCCTCGTCGTTACGCTGCGCCGATCCAGCGGGGGGGTCGATAGCGAGCTGATATCGCGCAGGCCGATCAGTGACATGTGCAGCGTGCGGGGGATGGGCGTGGCCGTGAGCGTCAGGATATCGACATTGATCCGAAAGCGTTTAAGTCGCTCTTTGTGCTCGACGCCGAACCGCTGCTCTTCGTCGATGATCAGAAGCCCCAAATCGTTGAAGCCCACATCGTCGCTGAGCAGCCGATGCGTGCCGATGAGAATATCCACCTGTCCTTTGCGCGTTGCCGATAGAATTTCACGTATCTCCTTCGGCGCGGTAAAACGATTCAGCACCTCAACCCGCACGGGAAAATCCGCAAACCGCTGGCGAAACGTCCGCCCGTGCTGGACACACAGCACCGTCGTCGGTACCAGAATCGCCACCTGCTTGCCCACCTGCACTGCCTTGAACGCCGCCCGCATCGCCAGTTCCGTCTTGCCGTAGCCGACATCCCCGCACAGCAGACGATCCATCGGCCTGTCCGAGGCCATATCCCGTTTGATGTCCGCCGCCGCGGTGGTCTGGTCGGGCGTCTCCGGATACAAAAACGACTCCTCAAACTCCTTTTGCCACAAGGTGTCTTGCCCGAAGTTTAAACCGCCCAGCTTTCGCCGCCGGGCCTGCGTGGCCAACAGCTCGGCCGCCAGTTCTTCCACGCCTTGCGCGACCTGTTCCTTTTGCCGCTCCCAGCGTTTGCCGCCAATCTTGCTGAGCCGCGGCCGCGTCGGGCCGGAACCGATATACTTTTGCACGAGATGAATGTTGGAAACCGGTACGTGAATCTGTACCTTGTCGGCGTACTCCAGCGTCAGGTACTCGGCCTTTGAGTCGCCCTTGTCCATCGTCTTGATGCCGATGAATTTGCCGATGCCGTGTGTGATATGCACGACTATATCGCCGCGCTGCAAGTCCAGCACGCTGTCGATGCCCGACACGCCGCTGATGCGCCGGACGCGCCGCCGCACCGAGACCTGCCCGAACAGTTCATGATGGGTAATGACCGCCGTCTTCAGCGATGGGAGGATAAATCCCTGTCGGATAAAGCCCAGACACAGCTTGAGGGAGTCCGGAATCGGGCCGCGTTCGGTCAGGATCTCCTGCACCCGCTGAATCTCGGCCTGGTTTTCGCAGTACAGCAGCACCGTGTGCGTGGCGGCAAAGTCGAGCAGTTCATCCAGCACCGCGTGCTGCTCTTTCCACACCGCACCGGACTTGTGCTCAAACTGCTGGGCGCTGGTGACACCCAGATGAATGTCGCAATCGGCCCCGGTCGAAAACCGGCTGATCTCCAGCCGGGCAAACCGCGCCGCCGCCTTATAAATCGCCGCAAACGGGTACAGTCCCCGCGGGTCGTCCAGCCGACTGAGGAATACCTCCGAGACCTCCTGCGCTTCGAGCGGTTCTTCAAAGATCAAAATCGTTTCGGGCGGGAGCAGATTCAGCAGCAGTTCCGTGCCCTCGGCATCGACCCGCGGCTGCGGCGCAACGACCGACACCTGCCGTATCGATTGGCTCGACCGCTGCGTATCCAGATCAATTCGACGAATGCTTTCGATCTGATCGCCGAAAAACTCCACCCGCACCGGCGACGGCTCGGCGGGGCCTGTCGCCTCCTCGTCTATCGAGGCGACCGGCGAAAATATGTCGATAATTCCCCCGCGATGGGCAAACTGCCCCGGCATATCCACCCGGTCGGTTCGCTCAAACCCCTGATCGACCAGCCACGCTGCCGCCAGTTCCGGCTCCATCGTCTGGCCGACCGCCAGTGTCAAGGACTGCGCCGCCAGCGTCTGGAGCCTGCACACCGGCTGATTGATCGCCTGAATGCACGTCGTCATCAAAAACGGCCCGGCCGTGCCGCTGCCTTGCATCCGCCCCAGCCACAGTGCCAGCCGCAACCGCTGCGCCCCGATCTCATCGGTGGCGTCCGTGGGCCCGCGCTCGCCTTCCCACACCGGAAACGTCGTCGCCGCCTGCCCTGCAAACACCTGCACATCGTCGGCGGCACTGTCGGCGTCATCGATATGGGGGGTGATGTAAAGAACAGGGCGGTGGAGGGTTTTGAACAGGTAGGCCGCCAGCATCGGCGCGTACGATCCCCACGTCCCGTTCGCTTTGACCGGGGCTGTCATGCCCGCCGCACCCGACAACCGCGCCGCAATGTCGCGCACGGCGGCGTCTTTTTCCAGTGAAATACACACGGTTTTACTCCCTTTTCATACCAACAGGGAGTCGGATATTCAAGCCAAATTTGAAATTACAGTTATCGTAAAAGGCTATGCCGTTTTGACCTTGGGTATTTCGTTTAGACTCCGTAGGCGGTTTTGATGGCGTCGAGGAGTTGTGGGCGGGTTTTGGCGGCCAGCAGGGCGAGCATGGTTTTTTTGCGTTCGGGGTGGCGTTTGCTGTAGCCGACGGCGAACTTGCGGAAGTAGGGCACGGCCCGGTTGTCTTTGCGGCCCTGGCAGATCATCTCAAAGTGTTCCTGCATCACGCGGCCCTGCTCGGCCAATGTCGGCGGCGGCGGGGGGGGGCTGCCCTGCGAGCGGGCCAGCAGCTCGGCGAAGAGCCACGGGTTGCCGACGGCGCCGCGAGCGACGAGGACGCCGTCGATGCCGGACTGCGTCTGCCGTTCAATCGCGGTGTCGGCGCAGAAGATGTCGCCGCTGCCGAAGACCGTCAGGCGGGGGAATCGCTGCTTGACGGCGGCGATGCGCGACCAGTCGGCCTTGCCGCGATATTTTTGGCTGACGGTGCGGCCGTGGATGGCGAGCATATCGACGCCCTCATCGGCGGCGATCTGGCAGATCGACTGGAAATCCTCTTCCGACGCGGCACTGTGGTCATAACCGATGCGAATTTTCATCGAGACAGGGCAGGCGACGGCCTGGCGCGTCAGCCGCACGGCCTGGAGGATGATGTCGGGTTTTTGCATCAGAAAGCCGCCGCGCAGACGACGCAGCACCTTCGGCACGGGACAGGCGAAGTTCAGATCGACCGCCGCGTAGCCGACCTGCTCGAAGACCGCCGCGGCCTGTGCGATGATCGCCGGGTCGTCGCCGAGGATTTGCGCGACGACGGGGTGTTCGCCGTCGTGGGGGAGAAATTTCAATTGCCGCATCGCCTTCGGATGCAGCGCGATGCGATCCAGCATCACGCCCGTAAACGTCAGAGGGCAGCCGAACCGACGCGCCAGATGCCGCATCGGGTAATCCGTATAACCGGCCAGCGCCGCCTGAATGAACGGCATACTCAATTCGAGCGTTCCAATTTTGATCGTGTTGTAAGGTGTCATCTGAGAAACCGGCGTTATCTCTATTGAGCGAATCAGGCCAATTGCATGAGACGTTCAAGACCGGGTTTTTTGCGGCGGGCCGTGAGCGTTTGTTCGCGTTTTTTCAGCGTATCCAGAAACGCCTGTCGGTTTGCGACCGCTTCGCCGTCGGCCGATTCGAGATACGTATTGATGAATACGTCGCGCAGGCGGGTGTCAAACCATTCATCCGGCAGGCTAAACAGCAGCGCGCCCAGATTACGTGCGGCGTGGCGCGAGGCGGCAACATTAAGCTGCATCCGGTGCAGGTCAATAATTGCGAATTGGTATGACTCGGCCGGGTCGATTGGTTCAATTAGAAACAGATGCCATAGGTAGGAATCCGGCAGGCTGACTTTGATCCGATGCAATTTGCGAAAAAACGCCGCCAGAGATTTGACGAGCTTTTCTTGTTGGGATTGATCAAAGCTATCCCATTGATCGAGCATGAAATCGATGAGGCTGCGGCCGTTGATTTTTTGAGTCACAAAAAACGACCGGCGTTCGATGCCGCAGCAGGTGTCGGCTCCCCACGCGGCGGGGCGATAAGTCTCGATGCTGTTGTGCAGCAGGGTGTGTGCGTTGCGCCACTCCAACTCGGCCTGCGAACACAGTTTGCCGAAGTTCATAAAGGTAAAAAACATATCTTTCGGGTGGGGAGAAAAAAAACGCTTCATAAAGTACGTGCGCTGCCCCTGCGGGCTTTGCAGCGTCAGGATGTGGACATCTCGCTTTTCATTGCGATTGATTCGTTTGCCCTTGTCAAAGGTGATAAAATCATCAACGGTTTTCAGCCCGTTCTGCGCGAAGATTGCCTCCTGCGCCGCCTCAAATTCAATACGCTGCATAACGTTCTTTCAATCCAGTCGTCCGGTCTGCCGTTTGTCTGTCACCAGGGTGTCGCGGGAGCAAGGGTCGGCACGCCGCCGTCCGGGTCCGGCATGTTGGGGTCGTAGGCGGATATCGCCAACCGAGACGATGGATTTTCGTCATTTGGCGTCGTATTTTGCTTGAATTGTGAATGCAGTACCGCAATGGCCAGCGAGGAAACTGCCAGCAGCACAACCGCCGGATACGCCCAAGACTTATGTTGTGGTTTCATGGCTATGATCCTGAACTTAATTGTTTTGACGTGCGTCATTATAAAAGACTTATTGGCCGAAGGCAAATCTTAAATGGAATTTGCCGCGGTCTTGCCTGATATTATTATTATCGGCTAATTGTCTCGAAAAGATTCACAAATTAGCGGAGACAGCGTCCGATAGTATCGCAAGTATAGTGGGCACAGCGGGGGGCTGTTGGATATTGTAAAATTACAACATATTGTGTATTGCCTGTTTTGCCTATTTTGCCAAAATGTCCTTAATAAAAGAGGGAACGGAGACGGTAAAATTGCCTTTTTCGTGATTATTATTGAGTTTTTTGTATCATTTTTTAAGTAACCCCTTTTTTCTGAAAGGATTAAGTAAATTTAAAAAAAATTGAAGTTTTCATCGCCGTGCTGACGATACCAGTAGTGCAAGGGGTATTGACGGCCTTGCAAGACCGATAAACATTATACAAGATGTTGTGGGTAGCAAGAAAAGTGATTAACGCCTCATAATGGACTCGAGGAGACAACAAAGTGGTGCGGCGGGCTGACCCGTCGCCGGTTGCTCAGACTGCAAGGAGTGTCGTCGGAGCGATTGATGAGGTTGGATATAATTATGGATACAGCAAAAACAAGACGTTTGTTCCTGGAACAGCAGCGATTGGCCGAGCGGGAAAATAGGACGCAGGGCGGTCAAACGCCCTCCGGGCCGTTGTGGGCAGAACCGGATTTTCCGACGGAACACATCGTCAGGCATCTTGATACCAATCCTATCGGGAAATTGCTGGAATTGATCGCTGCGCTGCCGGATGTTCGGTATGACAAGATCGAACATGCACGACGGCAGTTGTCGCTTTCGGAAGAGGCGTTGGACGCGCGGCTGGACATCGCCCTGGATCGCGTCCTCGAAGAAATTACCACGGAAATTTAAGGTCTGTCGGTTTGTGCAGGCCGTGACACGACGTGTATTGGCCTATGGGGTCAATAGGGCTTACACTGTTTATTTCAAATTTCAGATTTGAGAAACGGGGTTGTTTTGCCCCTATCGGGGCTTTTGGA
This sequence comes from Phycisphaerae bacterium, assembly GCA_012729675.1. Lineage (GTDB taxonomy): Bacteria > Planctomycetota > Phycisphaerae > Sedimentisphaerales > Anaerohalosphaeraceae > T3Sed10-213. The sequence continues at coordinate 63,475 of JAAYCR010000034.1, forward strand.
TTTTTGTGTTCGGCTTCCGGATGCTGACGACTCGTGCTCAACCGGGAGCGATGCCTAATATAATCATTAAATGGCTCTATTTTTGTTTGTCTGGCTGCCTGAAGACACGTTGTGAATTCAATAATCTTTTTTATCTGATTTCAAATCTCAAATTTGAGATTTCAGATATTAGATCACACAAGTCAAATTTGAGAATTGAAATCTGAAATTTCAAAAACCTCTGCTCTGTTTTGCCATTTCTTCAATCTGTTCCAAAAACGCCTGTCGCGATTTTTCGCGCTGTTCCTGTTCCCTGCTTTCGGCGGTCAAGAATTTTTGCCCTTTGATGGGACTGTCCTGCAGCGATTGCGCCCATCCGCGGAGTTGCCGTGCGATGGACTCGACTGTCTGCCGGTATTTGATGATGTCTTTTTGTATGGCATCGGTATTCGGCACAAAATCCATCATGGCGAGCATCGAGCGTACCTCGCCGGCCGAGCCGCGGGCATAGTACAAAAATGAAATCAACTCCTTTGTCGTGCCGCGTTCAAAGCCTTCGGCGATATTGTTGGAGATTGAGAGGGCGGCGCGCTGAAGCTGGTTGGCAAGGTCGCCTTTGCCGCGAAAGACAGGGTGCGTGCAAAACGTGAACAGTTCGGCGGCCAGCTTTGCCGCGTCCTGCCAGACAGGCAATTGCTCGAACCGTTCGTACTTCATACGTCAATCTCCTTTCTCAAATCTCAAATTTGAAATTTGAAATCTCAAATATATCTACGCTCGTCGCCAGGTGGTTATGTTGCCGGGTTTGTCTTCGAGGACGACACCGAAAGAGGCCAGTTTGTCGCGGATGGCGTCGGAGGCGGCGAAGTCTTTGTTTTTGCGGGCGGTTTGCCGCTGTTCGATGAGCAGGCCGATGAGATGATCCAGAATCGCGTCATCTGTGCCGCCGGCGACCGCATAGTCGTCTTTGACGATACCCAGCACGTCTCCGCCGAGTGTGCGGAATTGGGCGTCGATGGCTTGAAGTGTCGCCTTGGCCGTGCCGCTGTCCGGCAGGGTGGTGACGAGTTTGACCATCTCGAACAGCACCGACAGGGCGACAGCGGTGTTCAGGTCGTCGTTCATCGCGGCCTCGAATTTGTCCTTCATCGCAGCCAGTTGCGAGAGGACTGCCGAGTCCGCCGCGCCGTCCGGGGCAGAGGTTATTTGCTTGCGGACTTTGAGGACGGCGTCAGTAATCCGGTCGTATCCGCTCTGGGCCGCGGAGAGGGCGGCGTCGGAAAAGTCGATGGGGCTGCGGTAGTGGCTCTGGAGGATTAACTGCCGCACGGCCAGGGGGTCATAGGTGCGGGTCAATCGCTCGTGGCCGTCTTTGAAGATTTGCTTGAGCGTGATGAAATTGCCCAGGCTCTTGCCCATCTTCTGGCCGTCCACGGTGACCATATTGTGATGCACCCAGTACTTGACAAACGGACAGTCGTTGGCGGCCTCGGACTGGGCGATCTCGCATTCGTGGTGGGGGAACTGGTTTTCGATGCCGCCGCCGTGGATGTCGATGGTCTTGCCCAGATACTTCATGCTCATCACCGAGCATTCCAGATGCCAGCCGGGATAGCCGCGTCCCCACGGACTGTTCCACTGCATGATATGGTTCGGCTCGGCTTTTTTCCACAGGGCAAAGTCGGCGGGATGGTGTTTTTCGCCGCTGACCTCGACGCGCGCCCCGGCCTGCATCTCCTCGATATTCCGCCCGCTGAGCTTGCCGTAGCCGGGGAATTTGGTCACATCAAAGTACACCGAGCCATTGGCCTCATACGCATAGCCTTTGTCGATGAGCGTCTGGGTCAGCTCGATCTGTTCGGGGATGTGTCCGGTCGCGCGGGGGCAGATGTCCGGGCGCAGGCAGTTGATCGCATCCATATCCTCGAAATAGCTGCGCGTGTAGTATTCGGCAATCGCCATTGGGTGGCGGTGTTCCTTTTGTGCCTGTTTGGCCAGTTTGTCCTCGCCGGCGTCGGCGTCGTCGGTCAGGTGGCCGACATCGGTGATGTTCTGCACATACGTGACCGACAAGCCGAGATACCGCAGATACCGCAGGAGGATATCGAAGCTGACGTAACTCTTGGCGTGCCCCAGATGTGCGTGGCCATAGACCGTCGGCCCGCAGACGTACATCCGCACGCGGCCCGGCTCGACCGGCACAAAGTCTTCGGTTTTTCGCGTCAGTGTATTGTAAAGCTTAAAACTCATATCGTATCGCTTTCTTTGTTTTGCCACAGAGAACACAGAGAGAAAGTTCTTAGTTTGTAGCTCAAATCAAAACTCGTAACTAAAAATTCAAAACTCACTCTGCGTTCTCTGTGGCCTCTGTGACAATCATTTTACTTCACCCGCCGGCGCAGGAGGACGATGGCGGTGACGGCGATGGCCAGTCGCTGGCCGACGGCGTTGAGGCCTTCTTCGGTTTTGGCCTTGACGTTGACATTGGCAAAATCCGTATCGATCAACCCGGCGACCGAGCGGCGAATCTGTCCTTTGTACGGCGCTAATTTGGGCTGCTCGGCGTGGACGATGATATCGGCGTTGACCACCTCCCAGCGATGTTTTATAAGCTGTTCGCGAATGCGCTGCGTCAGTTCGGCGCTGTCGGCGTCCTGCCATTGGGGGTCGGTGTCCGGGAAAAACGTCCCGATATCGCCCAGTCCGGCCGCACCGAGCAGGGCGTCCATCACCGCGTGCAGCACCGCGTCGGCGTCGCTGTGGCCGGCCAGTCCCAACTCGTAGGGAATCCGGACGCCGCCGAGCATCAGCGGCCGATCCGGCACAAGCCGATGAATATCGGTTCCGATGCCGGTGCGATACTCGTACTGAACGTCGATCACAGTCGCCCCTTTGTGCTGGGAATGTCCGTGCCGACGACCCGGACGGCCGATCCCAGCGCCTGGCCGAGGGCTTTGAAAATCGCCTCGGCAATGTGGTGGCTGTTGCCGCCGTAGGGCGTCTCAACGTGCAGGTTGAACTTGCCGACCGTTGAAAAGCTCCGCAGGAATTCCTCAACGCACTCCACGTCAAAATCGCCGATTTTCTCGGTACAGAACGTCGCTCGATAGACCAGATACGGCCGTCCCGACAAATCGACCGTCACCTCGGCCTTGGCGTCTTCCATCGGCACAACGCTGTGGCCGTAACGGGCGATGCCTTTTTTGTCGCTCAGGGCCGCGTCCATCGCCTCGCCCAGAGCGATGCCGACGTCCTCAATCGTGTGATGTGCATCGACCTCCAGATCGCCTTTGGCCTGCACGACGATGTCTATGCGGCTGTGCTTGCTCAGGTGAGCCAGCATGTGGTCGAAGAAACCGACCCCGGTGTCGAGTGTGTAGCGGCCTTGCCCGTCAAGATTCATCTCGACGTGAATGTCGGTCTCGTTGGTCTTGCGATCAATCGTCTTTTTTCGCTGTGCCATAATTGTTCCTTTAATTAAATCCGAATCACGAAGCACGAAAATCGAAACAAATTCAAATTCCGAAATTCAAAATGACATAAACAAGAACTCGACCGTTTGACGATTTGTTTTGAACATTTCAATTTTATTCATTCGATCTTGTTTCGGATTTCGATATTCGGATTTCGGGTATTTAAACCGCCAAAATGGTTTTCAGTGCCGCCAGCAGCTTATCGTTCTGCTCCGGTGTGCCGACCGTAATCCGAAGTTTGTCTTCCAGATGCGGCAATTTGAAGTAGCGGACAAAAATCGCCGCTTCCGTCAAAGCCTTGAAGACCGCCTTGGCATTTGGGTACTGTGCCAGGACAAAATTGGTCTGGCTGTCCGGAACGCCCAACCCCAGCGCTCGCAGTGCTTCGGTCAGCCGATCGCGCTCAGCCTTGATCTTGGCGATGTTCTCTTTGAAATACGCCTGATCCCGTATCGCCGCCGTCGCCGCCTGGAGCGCAATCGCATCGACCGGGTACGAATCCTGCACCTTCATCAAGCCGTCAATGAGTTCGACAACTCCGATACCAAAGCCAAACCGCATCCCCGCCAGCGAATAACCCTTGCTCATTGACCGCAGCAGGAGGACATTGTCAAAATGCAGCGTCAGCCACAGGGCGTCTTCCTCAGCGAAATCCACGTATGCCTCATCCACCAGCAGGACGCCGGACAGTTTTGACGCGAGATTGGCCAGTGCATCGACCGGGAGCCGGTCACACGTCGGGGCGTTGGGGTTGCACACAATCGTCAGCGCCGCATCGGCCTTGGCCAGTTGGCCGAGCATATCGGGCGTGTTGCGGTCGATCTCGATGACCGGGCAGTCCTGTATCGCCGCCAATACGGGATACAGCGAATACGTCGGCTGGGCGTACGCCAGCGGGCGGCCGGCATCGCAGCAGGCCCGCACGCAGATAGTCAGCAGGTCGTCCCCGCCGTTGGTGCACAAAATGTTCTCCGGCCTCACGCCCAGCACATCGGCTGCGGTCTTCCGAAAGCTCTCACCGGTCGGATCGGGGTAGCGGCGAAGCTGCTCGGCGGTTATGGCGCCAATCGCCTTCAGCACCGTCGGCGAGGCCGGGTACGGATTTTCGTTGGTGTTCAGCTTGACTACATCCGTCCCCTTGGGCTGAAACCCCGGCGTATATCCCGCCATCCGTTCTATGTTGTCTCGAAAATATGCCATCCGTTATTTTTTCCTATTGCCGATTTCCTATTTCCAATTTGAAATAGGAAATTCATTATTTGCCGCAGTAGTCGATCAGGCGGCCGATTTCGCTGCGGAGGTCTTTGCGTTCCACGATCATATCGACGAAGCCGTGCTCGACCAAAAACTCGGCCCGCTGGAAGCCTTCGGGTAGTTCGATCTTGATGGTTTGCTGGATGACGCGCGGGCCGGTAAAACCGATCAGTGCCTTCGGCTCGGCAATGATCACATCGCCCAGCATCGAGAAACTGGCCGCTACGCCGCCGGTCGTCGGGTCGGTCAGGACGGAGATATACAGCCCGCCGGCTTCGTCGAGCCGTGCCAGCGCAGCGCTGGTCTTGGCCATCTGCTGGAGGGCGACGACGCCTTCGTGCATCCGTGCGCCGCCGGAGCAACTGACCACCACCAGCGGCAGATTTTCGGCTATCGCCCGATCTACGCCGCGGCAGAACTTTTCGCCGACGACCATGCCCATCGAACCGCCCAAAAACGAAAAATCCATGGCTGCCAGAATGACGCCGCGGCCGCGAATGAAGGCCTTGCCCACAAGCACCGCCTCGTGTGCGCTGTTGGCGTCGGGGTCGGCCTTGATCCGGTTTTTGTACGCCTGCTCGCCCCAGACAAAAGCCAGCGGGTCGCTGCTGGCCAGATCCTGTGCCAGTTCCTCAAGCGATCCCTCATCGACTAATTGCCGCACCCGCGTCGGACCATCAATGCGAAAGTGATGTCGGCACTCTGGACAGACGCTGAGATTTTCGTCCACGGTTTTTTTGTACAGCATGTTCTTGCAACTCGGGCATGACAGCCACAGCCCCTCCGGCATCTCCTTGCGGGGCTTGAGCGAAAATCCGTCCCAACCTGCTTTTTTATTTTTTGCCATAGCAATCATTTCTTTTTTTTGCCACAGAGGTCACAGAGGTTATTTAACCACGAAGCACATGAAGACCATGAAGAAATAATAAATAAAACTTCGTGCTCTTTGTGTTCTTCGTGGTTAATATCCTTTAATCTGTGTTATCTGTGAAATCTGTGGTTTCATTTTATCCTTTCTCAATTGCCGTTCGTATCGCGGCGATAGCGGCGGGGCGGTCGGACTGGCCGAAGATGGCATTGCCCGCTACAAAGGTATCGGCCCCGTAGCCTTTGACGATCCCGGCGGTTGTCGGGTCAATGCCGCCGTCCACCTCGATGCGTACATCCGGCCCGACGATCTGCCGCAGGCGGATGCATTTCCGAGCCGCGTCATCCATAAATGATTGGCCGCCAAAGCCCGGATTGACCGTCATTACCAGCACCATATCGCACAGCGGTGCGACCGCTTCGACGGCCTCAACCGGTGTGTCGGGGTTCAGCGTAACGCCGACCGTCACGCCCAGGCCGCGCAAATATCTGACGAACGCCGCAGGATCGTCCACCGTCTCGACGTGAAACGTGATGTGGTCGCTGCCCGCCTCGGCAAACCGCTCGGCGTACTTTTCCGGGTTGGTAATCATCAGATGCGTATCCAGCACCGCATTGGTACACTTGCGAATCCACGCCACCACCGGCGGCCCGACCGTGATGTTCGGAACAAAATGCCCGTCCATCACGTCCAGATGCACCACCTCAATACCCGTCGCCGTGACTTCGGCGATCTCTTGGGCAAGATTGGCAAAATCGGCGCTCAAAACCGACGGCACGATCTGGTACGTCCCGGCCTTCGGTAGTCTGCGTCTATTCATTGTCACACGCTCACTTTAACCATGAAGCCCATGAAGACCATGAAGTTTTGATAAATTTTTCTTCACGTGCTTCATGTACTTCATGGTTTGATTTATCTGTATCTGTGAAATCTGTGGTTCCCATTATTATTTCGCGTCAAGGATGTCCAGGCACTTGAACTTTTTGCCTTCGAGGAACTCCAGGCTCGCGCCGCCGCCGGTGGAGATGTGGCTGACCCGGTCTTCGAGTTTCAGCAGGGCGATCGCGCTGGCGCTGTCGCCGCCGCCGATAATGCTGCGGGCGCCCTTGTCGGTCGCCTCGGCCACCGCCATTGCGACGGCCTTGGTCCCGGCGTCAAATGGCGCCATCTCAAAGACGCCCATCGGTCCGTTCCAGACGATGGTCTTGGCGCTTTTGACCTTTTCGGCAAACAGTGCCTGCGTTTCGGGGCCGATGTCCATCCCTTGCCAGCCGTCTTCGATGTCGCCTTCGACGACCTTGTGTTCGGCGCCGGCCTTGAACTCTTTGGCCACGGCCGTATCGACCGGCAGCACAATGTCGCAGCCGATCTCTTCGGCCTGCTTGAGCAGGTCGATGGCCTTGTCGGCAAAGTCGCTCTCGCACAGGCTGTCGCCGACGCGCTTGCCCTGCGCCTTGAAGAACGTATAGGCCATCGCGCCGCCGATGAGAATGCAGTCCACCTTGCGGAGCAGGTTTTCGATAACGCCGATCTTGTCCGAGACCTTCGCACCGCCCAAAATCGCCACAAACGGCCGCTCCGGGTTTTCCAGCGTCTCGCCGAGGAATTTCAACTCTTTTTCGATCAGAAAGCCCGACACGCGCGGCTTGCCGTCCATCATGCACGGTACGGTGTACATCGACGCGTTGTCGCGGTGGGCCGTGCCGAAGGCGTCATCGACATACACATCCGCCAGATCGGCAAGCTGTTTGGCAAAGGCGTCTTTGGCGGTACGCAGTTGGGCGTCTTCCTTGGCGGCCTTGTCCTTGATCGTCTCTTCTTTGTGAAACCGCACGTTTTCCAGCAGCATCACATCGCCGGGCTTCAGCGCCGCGGCCTTGGCCTTCACGTCCGGACCGATACAGTCATTGGCGAACACCACCGTCTTGCCCAGCAATTCGCCCAGACGCTTGGCCACCGGCGCCAGCGAGTACCTGGCCTCCGGTTCGCCTTTGGGACGGCCCAGATGGCTCATCAAAATCAGCGATCCGCCCTGCGCCAGCACATGCTTGATTGTTGGCAAGGCCTGCACGATACGGTTATCGTTGGTAATATTCTGTGCCCCGTCGAGCGGCACGTTAAAGTCCACCCGCATCAGCACTTTTTTGCCTTTTACATTGATATCCGCAACAGTCTTTTTTGCCATAAAAATTCCTTTCAGCCAATCCTTTTATTAAAAAGATATTTTACCACGAAGGACACAAAGATCACGAAGTTAAATTAGAGTAACTTCAAGTCTTTTGCGTTGCTTCGTGCGTTAGCTTTCTAAACTCTAACCTCTAACTTCTGTCCTCCGGCCTCTGTCCATAAAGCACGAAAAGCCCGCGGCCAAGCGCGGCGCGGGCTTTTCGATCATTCACTTCTACGCGCCCGGAGGGGCGAAGTCGGTTTACATGGACGCCATTTTGGCAATCAGGTCAACCGTTCGGCAGGAGTAACCCCACTCGTTGTCGTACCAACTGACGACCTTGGCGGTCCTGCCCTGTGTCATCGTGCACAGCGAATCGAAGATGCTCGAGTTCGTGCAGCCGATGATGTCGCTACTGACGATCGGCTCATCGCAATAGGCCAGAATGCCCTTGAGCGAGCCTTCGGCGGCTTTCTTGACAGCGGCATTGATTTCTTCTTTGGTCACTTCCTTTTTCAGATCGACCACCAGATCGACGCAGCTTCCGGTAATCACCGGCACGCGAAGGGCATAGCCGTCCAGCTTGCCGTTCAGGTGCGGGATGACCTTGCCGACCGCACGGGCGGCGCCGGTCGTTGTCGGAATGATGTTCATCGCCGCCGCACGGGCACGACGCAGATCCTTGTGAATCTGATCGCAGACGTTCTGGTCGTTCGTATAACCGTGGACTGTTACCATCAGGCCTTTTTCGATGCCGAACGCATCGTCCAGCGCCTTGGTCAGCGGGGCCAGGCAGTTGGTCGTGCAGCTTGCGTTGGAGACAAACTTAGTATCTTTCGTGATGACGTTGTCATTGACGCCCAGCACCACCATCGCTTCGATGGCGTCCTTGGCAGGTACGGTCAGGATGACTTTCTTGGCCCCGGCCTTGACGTGGTCGCCGTAACCGCCCTTGGGCGATTCCTTGGTGGTGAAAATTCCGGTGGACTCCACCACAACATCAATGCCCAGTGCCGCCCATGGCAGGTCAGCCGGGTTGCGTTCGCCCAGTGCCTTGACCGTTTTGCCATTGATGATGATGTTGTCTTCGGTCGCCTCGACGGTTCCCTTCCACGGGCGGAACACGGTGTCATACTTGAACAGATGCGCCAGGCTCTTGTTATCGGCCAAGTCGTTGATCGCGACCAGTTCCATATCTTTGCGATCCATAACAATACGCGCCACTGCACGGCCGATACGGCCAAATCCATTAATTGCAACCTTTGTTGCCATCGAAAATCTCCTATTCAAAAAGTTAATAACTACTTACGTACTGTCTCCGCTGCCGTGCGGATTCACAAAGTTCGTACTTTAGAGCCAACCCCGCCGTCTGTCAACATTTTTCGGGCAAAATCAGCGATTTTCCTGCGTCAAAATATTCTCAATGCGGATTTCGAGAAATTGTCGCGTTTTGGGGGTAATTTTTGCCCGTTCATCCAGCCGCAGGGGGGCAAGATAGAGGATTTTTTTGGAATCGGTCAGTACAAAAACAAAATCACGGTTTTCTTTATCTGTTTTTGAGTCAAGAAGAAATCGGGCAACCTTTTTTTCACGTCCCAGCCCCATCGGCCAAAAACGATCTCCTGGCATAGTCCATCGCAGCGTCATCCGGCCGGTGATTTTGTCAGCGTCAATACGCTCTATCCCCAGCGGTTTATTGTGCAGCATCTCGTCGGTCAGTGTCGTGGAACGGTTCAAGAGTGTGGCAGTAATGCGATAGGGGCCAAAAATCACAGTATCACCGATCTCCAAAGCCATCGGTTCAGTCGGCGGGGGGGGGGCGATTGTGGCAGGGGGGCGGGATAGGCTGATGTTGTGTTTGTTCGCTACGGCTGTAATGGAACCCGGCCAAATCGCCGTAAAGCCATTTTGTGTCCCGGCCTCTGTCATTAATGCCTGGTAATGCCGACTGGTCATATCGCGCAGCCCGCCGCCGAGCGCCGCCAGGGACCGGCTCAGCAGTTCGGCCTGCACCCATGGCGATTGCCGCGTGAACAGCGTTCGGTCGTAGGCAAGCGTATTTTCGGCAGGGGATTGACGCGGGATCGCCTCGGACGCGGCTTCAATCCGCTGCTGTGCGGCACGACAGCCCTCAGCAAGTTGCACAAGTTTTTCGACTACATCGGGTAGTTGTTTTTGTACCTCCGGCAGCAAGCGATGGCGAATATGGTTCCGCGTGAATGCACACAAAAGGTTACTCGCATCCTCGCGCCACACCAGTCTGTTTTCGCGGCAGTAGGATTCGATTTCAGCCCGTCGCTCATTCAGCAGGGGGCGGACAAATCGCAATCCGTTCAGCGTTGCCGTCGGTCGAATCCCGCACAGCCCCCGCAGAGCCGTTCCGCGCAGCAGCCGATGTACCATTGTTTCAGCCTGATCGTCGGCGTGATGTCCCGTCGCCGCCGTATCGCAGCCGGTTTCATTCGCCATCTCAACGAGTGCCCTCATTCGCAGGACGCGCCCGGCGGTTTCTAATGACAGCTTGTTCGCTGCCGAATACTCCTTTACATCCACACGCCGAATACGTACAGGGATGTCCAATTGATTGCCTAATGTCTTGACAAATGTCTCATCCGTATCCGATTCAGCTCCGCGCAGACTGTGATTGACATGTCCGATCACAAAGCTGTTTAAGAGTTGATGGTTATGTTTTAAGCGAGCAAGACTGTGGGCCATCGCAACCGAATCCGCGCCGCCCGAGACTGCCAGCAGAACACGCCTGACTCCCTCAAACAGCCTCTGCGACTGAATCCACGAAAACACATTATCTTCAAAATAACCCAATCGAAATAACTCTCGCCGAAGGCGAGCTCCTCAATTTTGCCTTTTTACTTTTAACCTTTACCCTAAAAAAAGGGCCTGCTCCTTTAGAACAGGCCCTTTTCACGAAGTCCCCTCGCTTAATATTGCAGGGCTGCGGGTTACTGAATAACGCCGCCCGCTTCGTACTCAAGTTCAGCTCGCGGACGCGACAGCTCTGCGATCCGCTGATTGGCTATTTCAACATTGTCGGCGTATCGCGACTCACGTTCCACCACCAGATGATACAGCGCCAGCGCTTCGGCTCGCATCTTGAGGCGATGGTCCATGACGGTCGCGGCACGATAACGTGCAGGATAAGGGGTGTTGTCGTTCCACTGGTATGCCCGCTGGTAGTAAATCACTGCCAGCTCGTAGTTTTTCAGATACTCATAGACGCGGCCCGACCAATATGCGGCGTCGTCAATCTGAGTACTGGTCGGATATTCGGCAATCACGCGATTGAAATAATGCAGCGCCTCGCGGAGCTTGCCCTCGTCCACAATCAACAATCCGCCGCCGGCTTCCCGATACAGGCGTCGTCCCTGTTCGTATAATGCATCCGCGTCGTCAATGACATCTCGCGCCTGGAGATTTGTCGGCGCTGTTTCAGCAGGAGACAGATAGGTATATTGTACCATCTGATCAAAGGTTCGCAATTCGGTCTGTGCCCATTGCAGTTTGGTGTAATTGCCTACAGAACGGTAATAGGCCGCCAGTGAAGCCAGGGCCTGGCGGTATGCCGCACGTGAGGCCGCAGCCTGCTCGACGTAATCTGCCTCGCCAGCTCCCGGCAAGAGAAAACCCGCCTCAACCTGTGCCATGTCCACCGGATCGACCAGCAGATGCGCGTGGTCACGCCGTGTGGTATCGGGACGACAGCCCGTGGCCAAAATAATGATTGCCGCCGCAAGGGTTATGAAACTCATCCTGAACATATAAATCCTTTCCAAAGAAACCCAATATTCCTGTCTTTTATGTAAAACTGTATCTTTTTTAATCGCCGCTGTCAAGTCAAATTGCCAGAACAAATCCAGGAATTTAAGATTTGTTTGGGCTGGATATGCGACATATGTCGGATGGTAACGCCGCCATAACAATGAACCGCCGAGGTCGAAGACACCGGTTTATAAATGATTCATCTTACATTCGATGTCCAAAGCGTCTTTGGTGGTTAAAATCTGTTGGCTTGCTTTAGTTTGTTAGTACTTCCTTGAACGTCCTATAATGTATCTTATGTTGCACTCACGGCAAAAAAGTCCGCCTATATTAAATATTGGCGGGTTTAAGGAGATTTCAAGACCTGAATATCAATAGGACTTGCTGCTTGGCAGATTTCCAGCCGTCTCGATCATGCGGTGCCAATTTGTGAACGCCCGATCCACCAGCCCTAGATTTTCAAGGATTGTCTCCATATTCGTATGGATCGCAGTGTTCTGAATCGGTTCGCCAAGCTGCGTCTGGATTTTTCGCAGTGCCTTTGCAAATTTCGGTCGGTCGCAGTATAAAATGGCCGTTTGGTAATAATATTCAAGCATCACCGCCGGCAAGTCTTCCGATCCTGTCAAGATCGCCGCGGCTTGGTCGATTTGTCCGCTGTCGTGCAGGCAGAGACACAGCTTGTTTTTGGCACGGTAATGGATCGGGTTCAGCCGGATGGTCTTTTCGAAGGCCGCGATGGCTTCGTCATAATTATTCTCAACCATCATCAGAATCCCGTATTTGTAATGCACATCCGCCCGCGATTCAAAATGTCGCACCTGGTCTTTGTGTGCCCGGATAACGTCATTGATCATGACAATGACCTTGTCCTCGGATGCCGTATCTATATGTCCGTCATCCAGAATTGACTGAAAATGGAGCGTGGCCGACTCGGAAAACAACAATGTACTGTTTTGCTGGATGGACGCTGCCAGTGACAGGGTGCGTCCCGCCTCGCCAGTATCCCCGGAAAGCTGGTGGGCTGCGGCAAGTCCGATATATGCATCGACGATCTCGTCGTTCAGTTCGGCGGCCTGGTTGAACTGCTCGCCGGCCAGCGAAAATCGCCGACCCCGCAGATAATGCGTGCCGAGTTTGATCATCGCTTCCAGCGAGTTCGGTTGCATTCGAATCGCGTTTTCATAGCAGGCAATTGCATCCGCATCCCGCCCCCACCGGCCGTAAATATCGGCCATCCGCACGACCAAATCCGGCATCGGGCCGACCTGCTCGATGAGCCAATGCACTTTTTCCAGAGCCTGCTCAAACATTCCGCTCTGCATCAGCAGTTCGATGTCGTCGTCCTGACGAATTTCAAGGAAATTATCGGGATGCGAAATAATCGCCAGATTAAAGGCGTCGATGGCCCGCTCATAGTCCCGTGCGGCGGAGTACAGATAGCCCAGGAGCACCATTGCATCAATGCCGTCGGGATGCTCGGCGGTCAGTTGTTCGTACTCGTAAATGGTTTTGTCCAACTGTCCGGAACGCATCCGAATCGCGGCCAGCCGCTGTCGCGGCAGTTGCAGATGCCGTTTGAATTTCAGGCAGTCCTGATAGCAGGCAATTGCCTCGGAGGCGTGTCCGAGCAGTTCATGACAATAGCCCATGATATAGATGGCCATCGTGTTGGACGGGTGGCGGAAATAGACACATTGGGCCTGCTGCATTGCCTCGGCCGGCTCGTTATTGCGTAAGCACACCGCCGCGGCCGCCATTCGGCCATAACAGCATTCCGGCGATTCGAAGAGATAATCTTTCAATTTGCTTTCGGCCTGAACCATCTCGTGGTTGGCCAGATGATCCATGATCGCTGCCAATTGTTCTTTGCTGGAATCCGAATTATCGTTATGCGACAGATTTTGATCCAGCCAGTGCCAGATCAATTCCGCGCTGTTAATGGTCATTCCTTTTCCAAAGATCTCAAGAAGTTTGCTCATTCGGTTTTCGCCTGTATATTTACAACGTATTCATTCAAAGCTGTCGTGAATGTATCGGTTTGATGGAGGCGGAGTTTAAGGAGCAAGGGATCAAAAGTAACCCGAAATTGCATATTTATCGACCAAATTCGCCGATTGTGCAGGCTGTATCGATTGTCTGGAACGTGCCGGGAAAGAAATGGCTTACGTCCGATAAAATTTGTCTAACGCGGCTTGATCTGATGGATATTGCTTTCGATTTCGCTCAGGTAGGCAAGGGTGCGTTCGAGTTTATCGGTCAGGTGTTTGAGCCGGAGCATGGTTTTGACGCGTGTGATCAATTCCCATTTATTGACGGGTTTACTGAGGAAGTCGTCGGTACCGGACTGAATGGCGCGTTCGATGTCGCCCATTTCGTTTAAGGCCGTAACCATAATAATTGGGATATGGGCGGTTTGCGGATTGTTTTTGAGGATGCGGCAGACTTCAAACCCGCTGATTTTGGGCATCATCACATCGAGAAGGACAAGATCCGGGGGATCGTTTTTGATGATGTCCAGCGCCTCTGACCCCCCTTCCGCTGAAACAGCCCGGCAGTCCACGTCCTCCAGATAGGCCAGGATCAACTCGAGGTTGTGCGGATTGTCATCCACCACCAGAACCGTCGGAATCTGAATTTCTTCCTGTGCCATGTTTATTCCCTTTATCTTGAAACCAAGTTGATTGTCTGTTTGTTAGATAGGCAGAGTTTACTCGGTCCGGTCGAGCTTGTCAATCAATTCACGGTCGACGAGTGTAAGATCCGCAGCGGCCAGATTTCAGCAATCCGCGGGGTGAAACTGCTTGGTTTGGGGGTCGTTTGTTCAGAAATGCAGTGCTTTGCCCTAAAGGTAATTAAGAGTATGAAGATATTTTCGAATTGTTTTATTTGAAATATTTTTTTGCCATAGAGGACACTGAGGGGCACTCGATAAACATAAATGACTAAGGCTGCGTGGGGGTTATGGTGTGTGATTGTCCGAAATAAATGAACAGCAGTGCCATTCAGGCCAGAGACTTTTTCGGCGGCCGCTTGCTTTATGTCGCCGATGTGCTATAATTATGGTTGTAAGAGTATTCCCCGAATATGAATCGGGGGCGAAAGGCTTCGACCGGATAGGATGACGGTCAGACGGCGTGCCCAGGATGACGGTTGGCCTGGATAAAAATCCGTTACCAATTTAACTGGCAACTACCAGTATAGCATGGCTGCCTAATTGAGCGGCCCGTTCCGACAGACTGTGTCCGTGAGTTTGTCCTGAACGACGCATAGCGGACTGGCCTGAGGGCATGTTTGCGGCCCAAAGGCGAGACCTTAGCAAAATAGCGAGTTTTGGAGCCTGTCGTTCGGCGTCGAAATGAGCGAAACCTTAATTGAACGACTACGCATGTAGAAGTCTGATCTGAAATATCTCGGGACGGGGGTTCGAATCCCCCCGCCTCCAGTCCAGAATTAGCTAAAATCGCTGTTTCTGACTCATTAGAAGGGTTTTTAAATTCACCCTTGTTCGTCCTTAATCTATGCTGGGCGCAGAGTGTGGCTAAGTAATTGGCACAATTTATTTGGCCAAAATCAGGCAGCATCGACACCGCTTTTTGCTGGGTTTCCTCGAATGCTCTGCCGTAAGTATTGAACGTAAGTTTAGGGTCGGAGTGTCTTGCAAGCTGCTGTGCGACTTTCAAAGGTGCTCCGCTGTTGAGCAGGAAGCTTATGTAGCTGTTGCGAAGACTGTGGAAAACGATCTTATTTCCCTCAACATCATTCAGTGGTAGTTCTGCTGTTTTTAAGTCCTTTTTTATCATGACGGAAGTTTTGGTCGATTTACTGAACCCTTGAAATATATTTTCGCTTTCCTCCGCTTTTTTGAAAACTCTTAAACTTTGCAGCATTTGAGCAACCCCGATAGGAATTGGCTGCTTTGCCTCTCTTGCGTTCTTGGTGGTATCGGCTCTTGCCAGTATAAACGTATTTTGGCCGTCAACATGCAGATCAGACCATCTTAACTGGAAAAGCTCGTTTTTACGCAGTCCTGTCAAGCCAGCAAGCAAGTATAGAATACCCCTGTCATGACCTGTAGTATTTCTGATGATAATGTTTTTGCTGATGGTTATATGTACAAGTTTGATGAACTGCTCTGGCGTCAAGGCTCCTTTGCGCTGCGTGCTTCTTTCTTTCCTCATATAAGCCAGCGGATTATCCAAAATCCTGCCTTCATACTTTGCCCAGTTTAGAAATGTCTTAAGGGCATCGAGATAATGCTTGGCTGTGGTGGCAGTTAGTCCCTTATTTTTGAGTTTGCAAAGGTAATTTTCAAACGACCTCTGATTGATGTCACGAAAATAATTAAACCCGCATTCCTTTACAATTTTGGTTAGGCGGACTTTCATACGCTCAACATAATCGTCGGATATGTCTCTAGCTTTCAGCATTTGGATATATTCATCAATTTGGCTGGTCAGATTCCTTGTCGCCTGAGCACGCTGACTTTGGACAAGTTTCCATTTGACAAGCTTTTGAATAATATTAGCAGGGAGTGAAAGAACCCATGTATCAAGTTCAGTGTTTGCGTCTTGACAGTGCCCTGATGCTACCCAGTTGACAAGCTGTTCGAGTTTGTTGGCGAAAGCCTCCGATGCTCTTTTGCTCTCAAAAGCGGGCAGCCGATGTCTAATTGCCATGTGGTCTGTGAAGTCAACATACCATTTTCTGCTCTTGATTGTTTTGCCGGTCTTTTTGTCTTTATATTGTGCCTTGAAGAGTCTCATTTTTGGTCTCCCTCATCTTTGGTCAGTTTGTAGCCGAAATAGTCCAGCAGAATATCAGCGGTTGAGCAGTAAATGCTCTGGTTCTTTACAAGTATCCGATGAAGCTGGCCTTCGGTTATGCCGGTATCTTTTGATATGCGGTAGCGAGTCTTGCCGCAGGTTTTTATCTCTTTTCTTATCGTTTTCAAAATATCCATCGTTTTTTCCTTTCCGACTGGTATTATAACATATACATGCGCAATGTAAAGTATAAATTAAAAAGGTATGTTATCTGAAAGTCTGTTTGTAATTTCTTCAGCGGCTTGTAATTCAGCATCATGGCGGGTTAAACCGCCGTCATATTCCAGAATACCAGCCCTTTCTCCATATTCATCCTCAAAACCCTGTTCTTTAATGTACGCAAGCTTTGATTCTAAATGGTTATCTTTGCCATGGCTGATAAACTTGTCACTTGTGGCATATTTTAAAAAATCAAAATCTACATTCATTTTTATATTAACCTTTCTTCAAGCGTAAAGCCGTAAACAAAACCATCAAATTAATTTAACTGCTTTTAATACAAGAACTTACAACTATTTACCGTTATTTTTTGTGTCCGATTTGTTTCCGATAGTCTCCGATGACGCAATATGCTACCGTAAACAATCGTAAGCAATCGTAAGCTAATCGTAAACGCTCGAAAACTATAACGTTTTGATAAATAGATACTTATGTCTTTTTTGTGCATTTGTGTCCGCCTTTCTGATAGAGACTAATCTCAACTTATTTATAAATCAGGCAACTGAAGACCGTTCTGGGCCGCTGGGTAGGGATTTAGGCGGTATTTTGCGGGGCTATTGCCAACGGCACGTTCTACGATCTCGACAATTCCAGCTGCTCTTAGTTCATGGAGTCTGTCATAGACCACGCTTCCAAGGCCGGTAGTTTCTTTCAGTTCACTTGCTGTAAAGTTATCTTCAGGTTCGAACTTTTCTTCTATTACTTCTTTGAGTCTTTCGGCCCCTGCTGTTAAAGATACGCCAAGGCTTCTCGACAGCGGTTCGGTCATATACTTTTTTACAATATTATAATCTTCTATCTGGGCGATGAGATTTCCGTTGTCATCTTTTTGCCTTTGGTATTGGTGCAGTAAAGTGACCGCTTCGATCAGGCTTAACAGCTGCCTGAAAACTCTTCTTACCTCTACACGATCAGCTGGAATGCAGCTTATCAGTTTATCCGCAAATGGGATTGTAACAGTGTGTGGTTTAAGAAGACGCTGAACCGTGTGGTGTAAAGCTATTATCGATTCTGTCTGGTTTTGAGGCGTATTTGTTTTAGCGTCATTGGCAAGGCGTTCAATAATTCGTTTACTCTGATCAGCTGATTCATTGGCACAGAAGATAAGCAGTCTGGTTCTATCCTCGGCAAATATGCTGTTCAGGCCGAGTGTGGTGCTTTCGATGTAGCTTATGGGTCCTGGCTGGCATATATGCGATGTTTCCATCTGGCCTGTTTTAGGGTCCCTGGATGGACTCATAAGCCGAAGTACGCCGTCACTGAGCATTTCACGCAAACTCCGGGTAGTCTCGGCTACATCATCATCCTGCTTTCTGCTACGCTCTCCTGCTATGACAGCTCGGTGGATAACGAAACTGTATAGATTTATCTATACAGTGTAGTTACTTCTACTCCCTGTTATCTAACCCTATTTTCGGGAGGGGGTATCCTGATTTTCGGGATACCCCCTGCATGTTTTTTTTCTTTAATCGCAACAGTCGAAGATTCGGGATTAAAACCCGACGCTTGACCTGTTTTCCGTTGTATTCAATCTTCCGGGTCATCAATCCCTTTTTGACGAGATTTGATATGTTATCCTCTATCGTTCCCTGCGGTATCCAAAGCCATCGGGAAAAATAGGGATTGCTTGCGAAACATTCCCCTTTGCTTTTATGAAGCTGTATCACCGCCGAAAGAATGAGTTTTTCGTTGGTGTTTAGCTCTTTTCGCTGGAGTATTTCCGCCCTGATGTGAACGCCGACTTCTACGGGTGGAGTTTCTTTCCTGCCTGACTGGTTATTGTCGTTGATTGCTGTTTCCATGATTTTCCTCATCTTGGGATTCCTGCCGTTTCGTGATTTTCAGTCCAGGGGCTTCGATGCCGATCTGGTTCTGCCCTTTGCGCTGGCGCAGTGTAAGCGTTGCAACCGTGCGGCCTTGTGCGTCGGTCAGTGCGAAAACATCGCCGAATCGAAACGTTGTTATGAACATGTGGGAGCCTCCTATTTCAATTCTACCGGCGTTGCGCGATACATTTCCTCGTTGACAAAGCCGACGCCCTTGCACGCCTTGCATTTGTCCGCGTCGATGCCGCTGCAATACGGGCA
>JAAYCR010000035.1 GCA_012729675.1 Phycisphaerae bacterium
GGCTCAACTCCCAAAAAGTTGGTTGATTTATCAGGCGGCGAATGCCTGTTTGACCTTTAGGACGAAATATTTTGTATCATGAAACCCGTACGCTTTACGTTTGATCACCTTGATCTTGTTATTGGCACCTTCCAGTTCACTGGTGCTGATCGGATAGTCCGCATGGTTCAGGATGCCATATTCAAAGCATCGCAAACGCCCGACAAATCGCTGAACATCCGGGTGGTCAATCGTCTCGGCCATGCGGCACCAGCTATCCAGCGTGCGTTTGACTTTGCCGCGGTCGCTGTAGCGAAAAACAAGCTTCAATTGATCTTTCAAGACATACAAAATGCTCAGGGTTTCATTCAATGCCAGCACGTCTGCAAGTCGATTGGCCTGATCGTCCGTCAGGTTTTCGGTGTTCTTAAGCAGCAGATAGCGGCTGCCTTTCAACACATTTCTGTCGTGGGCCGAGGCGTTTCGGTATTCATCCCGGCGAACGCTGTCAATGACCTTGCCAAAGGCCTGCACCACATGGAAGAAGTCAAAGACGATATGGGCCTGCGGGCAATGATGGCGAACACGATTGATAAACGCCTCCCACATATCCATCGCAACGGCCTCAATGCCCTGTTTCTGCGTATCGGACAGTTCTGCAAAAAAGGCATCCAGCGTCTCCATACGGCGATCCGGCCCCATCCAGACAATCCGGCCGCTGAAATAATCCATGATGACCGTCATATAGGTGTGTCCCTTGCGGACGGCGATTTCATCAATAGCCAGCACCCGCAATTCGGTGGCCGCCGTTTCTCCGAATTTCTTTTCCAGAAACGCTTTATCGATGGCTTTGACCGTCTTGGGGTCGAGGTCCAGATGGTCGGCGACATCCTTGACCGTCATGAATTTACACAGATCATGGATATGCTGGGCCAAACGATGCGTCACACGTTTAGAGGCATCGGCAAAACTCAACTGCTCAACACGCACGCCGTTGCATTCGGCACACCAGATTTTCCGATACCCTACCTCCAGCCAGACCTGATGGCACGCCAGGTTCAAGTCCCGCAAATAGCGGCGATGCCCCCGCGAATGCACCGTGGTCGCCACCGCCCCGCAGTTATGGCAGAGGGGCCGATACCGCTGGTCCGGCGTCAGACGAATCAGGGCCGAACGGCGGGTATCGTGATGCACGGCTTGGCTTTCAATTTTCATTCGCATAAACGGAAAATACTGTGTTATACTAAGTCCGGACATTATGTGTTTCCTTTCAAGAGACAAGTTCTTTTGAGCAAGAAACTTATCGCACGAAAGGCCGCATGATGTCCACTATTATTTATTCATTTTTCAACCAACTTTATTGGATAAGAGCCAAAAAACACTTACATTGCTCTTGTGCGGGCT
Source organism: Phycisphaerae bacterium (assembly GCA_012729675.1). Classification (GTDB taxonomy): domain Bacteria; phylum Planctomycetota; class Phycisphaerae; order Sedimentisphaerales; family Anaerohalosphaeraceae; genus T3Sed10-213. Next base: position 1,384 of record JAAYCR010000035.1, read on the forward strand.
TGCCTCGATTCAATTTCCCTATGTATTTAAAATTACGTCCCACCAGCCACCCAAACGAAGGCCGGGTTAGGGCATACTCACAGGTTCACCCTGATGCCCCCGTGTGCCATTTTGGTACAGGGGGGCAAAATAGCCGCCCGTCATATAGCCGCCGACAATTGCAATAGTTGCAGCAATTTACAGGTATTTTGACAGGCCAATAGGGTCGATACTGAATTTACCGCAGAAGCGGCCGAGTTATTCGGATAAAATATAAGTTATTGCGTAATATTGGTTTACAAAAAATACGGATATATAGGAGTTCTGGCACGCCGATTGTTATATAGATAACCGCTAGTATAAAAAGCATGGTGTCGAGGTTCCTGCCCCGACAAAGATAGGTAGCATAATGATAATTGTTGCAAAGACAACCGTGTTGGCGGTAGGGGTGGGAGACAGATCGGCTGAGCTTGCGGAGTTGCCGATCCGCCTCATTAACCTTGCCCATGCGTCTGAAGCGATACGCTCTTTTAAAACTAAAGATATCGACAGTGTCATCAGCTATTGGCATCTGGACGACATGCCCGACGGCGAGTTTCTAAAACGCCTTCGTGCGATTCGGCCGCAGATGCAAACCATCGCGATCATCGAGTCGGGCAATCCCGATCAGGAGATCGCGGCACGCTCGCTGGGTGTGGCGGCGGTGATCCCGGAAGATTGCTCGGAAGAGTACTTTCGGATGATCGTTGCCGACGTTCTGCGTATTCGCGTGCCCTCGGTGGAACGGCTGTACGCTGTCAAAGAGGTCTAAGAGAAATTAAGATAATGAACAGCACCGTCGGCATCGTCGAATGTGCTGATAATGAGTCTTTCCTCCTCCTCCAAGTCGGGCTTATGCCAATCTCCGGTGCAAGCCCGATAGACGACAATCGCGGCCCGATGAGGCCGTGTGATGACTCTTTCCTCCTCCTCCAGTCGGGTCCGGAATCCATAGCGGGTTGCGGACCCGATTTTTTTTGCAAAAAAAATCTGCCCCCGCGAAAATTGAATCGGTGCAGCTTGCCAAGCCGTAATCGCGGCAAAGATGGCCCTTGCTTATCACTCTTGAATCTCGCTATGCTAAAGCCAATTTGACGTCGAGATCGGACGGTGTCGCGTGAGCGACGGCGTCGATTGTCATCGGCAGCGGCCGACGGGGCGTATTTTCTACGCGGGCGACCAAATCCTTGATTTCATCGACCTTTTCAAAACCCACGACCATCGCATCGACAAAATCTGCGTTCAGGGCAAAATCAATCGCGTGATTAAGCTGCTGCTCGTTGTTGCGGAATCGGCCTTCGCCAATGATCTTCATTCCGATAACGCCTTTGCCGTTGGCGTGCGCCTTTTGAAGGACGGGGACGACTTTTTCCGGCGTATCGTCCATTGATTGGCCGTAGGGATTGATGCGCGCATGGATACAATCGACCCAGGGATGTTGGGCGGCCGCATCCAGCGCCGCCAGAGAATGGCACGATACGCCGTGTGTGCGGATGACCCCTTTCTTCTTGAGATTTTCCATAATGGCCATCTGCGTTTCCATTTGATCGGTCCAGTTCGGCGCGGTCATGCAATGGATCTGAAGGATGTCGATGGTATCGGTATTGAGTTCTTTCAAGAAACGCTCTACGACCACATCCGCGTCGGGACGTTCGGATTCGGGAATGCCGCTGGGCAGAAACCAGATTTTTGAAACCAAGGTGTAGTCCCTGCGTGGTACGTCCTTTAAGGCCTCGGCCAAAAAGGGATGCGTACCGTACAGGTCAGCACCATCGATCAGGGTGATCCCGCGGTCGAGGCAGGCGCGGACCAATGCGGTAAACTGCTCCTGACCTGCGCGGGTCACGATGGACTGGCGGTTATATGCACGCACCCCCGTGCCTATACCGACGCGAGAGACCTTCAGGCCTGTTTTGCCCAGCAACACACGTTCGCTGGGGTCAAAGTGAGTGGGGGCTTGGTGGAGGGATTCGGGATTTGGCTTGCACCCGACGGCTACGGAACCGAGGCCGACGAGACTGCTTTTGAGGAATTGACGTCGTCCGATTGTCATCTTTATCTCTCCTGATAGTATTTTTGCTCTTAATCCATTGTAGCTTTTTATGCTTTACGCTGCAATCCATAATTCGTTCAATGATTTTGGTCTTGAATACCCCGGCTCATTTTTATCATTGACCCACCAACAGCAACCGATTATACTTTCTCTGTTTGTTATTAGAGACCTTTCAATCCTCAGGAGTGAATACAATGAGCAAGACGTCGGACAGCAAAAAAGGCCGGTTCAATGGACGCGGCCATCTCTTTACCAGTGAATCCGTCACGATGGGCCATCCGGACAAGGTGGCCGACCAGATATCCGACGCCATTCTGGACGCCGTCCTGGCGCAGGATCCCAACAGCCGAGTCGCCTGCGAGACGCTGGTCGCCACCGGCATGGCCGTCATCGCCGGGGAGATCACCACGGCTGCCGAGGTCTCGATTCCCGATATTGTACGCAGCACCATCAAAAAAATCGGCTATACCGACCCCGCTATCGGCTTTGACGCCGACAATTGCGCCGTGCTGGTCGCTTTAGGCAAGCAAAGCCCCGATATTTCGCAGGGTGTTACCGAGGGCAAGGGCCTGCACAAAGAGCAGGGCGCCGGCGATCAGGGAATAATGTTCGGCTTTGCGTGCAAAGAGACGCCCGGCCTGATGCCGATGCCAATCTATCTGGCCCACAAGCTGACCGAACGGCTGGCCAAGATGCGGCAAAGCGGCAAGATGCCCTGGCTGCGCCCCGACGGCAAGAGCCAGGTCACAGTCGAATACGGGGATGACGGCAAGCCCAAACGTATCCATACGGTTGTCATCTCGACCCAGCATACGGAAGATATTTCGTATCGGGAGATCAAAAAACAAGTAATCGAAAACATCATCCTGCCCGTGCTGCCGGCCAAGCTGGTCGATAAAAAGCTTATCTGCCACGTCAACCCGACCGGGCGTTTTGTCACTGGCGGCCCCAAGGGCGACAGCGGCCTGACCGGACGCAAGATCATCGTCGATACCTACGGCGGACGCGGCAGCCACGGCGGCGGCGCCTTTAGCGGCAAAGACCCGTCCAAGGTGGACCGCTCGGCCAGCTATATGGCCCGCTATATCGCCAAGAACATCGTCGCCGCCGGCTTGGCCGATGCCTGCGAGGTGCAGTTGTCCTACGCCATCGGCGTGGCCGACCCCATCAGCATCCTTGTCGATACCGAAAACACCGGCAAGATCGAAGAGACACTTATCGAAGAGTTGGTGCGCAAGCACTTCCCCCTGACGCCCAAGGGAATGATCAACCACCTCAATCTCAAACGCCCCATTTACACAGAAACCGCGTGTAACGGCCACTTCGGCCGCAATCACCCGGACTTTACCTGGGAAAAAACGGACATGGCCGAAAAGCTTCGCAAAGCCGCAGGAATTGTAAGATTTTAGCCGTTTGAAGCAAAAAAAGTAAAAATTCTTTGAAAAATTCATATTTTAGACTTGCGCCATCTTGTATTCTTGGTATTGTTTCGTGTAATGGAACAATACCCGGAACAACCC
>JAAYCR010000036.1 GCA_012729675.1 Phycisphaerae bacterium
GCTGGGTAATAACAATGACGGCTCCAGCACGGATCTCTTTTGGGGTATCCTTTCCGATGTTAAAGTGTATAACTACGCTCTCACCGTTCAGGAAGTCGCCAATGAGTTTCTTGCCGTGAGGACGGATGTCCCTTGGGTTTGCGACCGGGACGCCTATGGTCAGGATAGTGAATTGATGGAGTTGGACGTCAATAACGATTGTCTGATTAATCTGGAAGATTTTGCCGCTTACGCAGAGAGATGGATGGATGATCGCTACCAGTTCAGGCTTCCGTAAGCACGAAGAGTTCGATCACAGATAACGGTTTCCGGGTATCTGACCGATGCCCGGAAACCTCATTTTAATGCAAGTTGTGAGGTGTTTTGAGATAAATTAAAGACATTGCAGCGATTCGATTCTTGAAAGTACACCCCGGAATATTTCGATATTCCGGGGTTTTTTTGCAGATTTTCACAGCCCTATCCGTGCCGAGGAAACCTCTCGACCCATGGAAGCCCGATAATGAAACTGCGACAATATCCTTGCACTTCCATCAAACGCCCCCAGCCTTACAGGCAAAATTTCTTTGACGATGGGGCGGCTGCTCTCTATACTACTGGTTTTTCAGATTATGACGACGCTTAGCTGGAGAAACCCTATGGTCAATACCGCCAAAATAGTCGGTGAAGGAATCACGTTTGATGATGTGCTGCTGGTGCCGGCACGGAGCGATTTTGTGCCGACGCAGGCCGATACCCGCACCCGCCTGACGCGGAATGTGGCAATCAATATCCCGCTGGTCTCGGCGGCGATGGATACCGTCACCGAGTCGGCCCTGGCGATTGCGCTGGCGCAGGAAGGCGGCATCGGCATTATCCACAAAAATCTGACCGTCGAGGCCCAGCAGCGTGAGGTCGTCAAGGTCAAACGCAGCGAAAACGGCGTGATTCTCGATCCGGTGACGCTCAGTCCCGATTTGCCCGTGACCGCCGCCCGCCGGCTGATGAACGAACAGAACGTCTCCGGTGTGCCGATTGTCGACGGCAGCAAGCTGGTCGGCATCCTGACGCGACGCGACCTGAAGTTCCTGACCGACGATGCCGTCAAAATCCGCGAAGTGATGACCAAGAGCAACCTGGTGACCGGCCCGGCGGGTACGACGCTGGAGCAGGCCAAGGTCATTTTGCAAAAGCACCGCGTCGAAAAACTCCTGTTGGTCAACGACAGAGGCGAGCTGGCCGGGCTGATTACGATGCGGGATATCGACCGCGTCCAGCAGTTTCCGTACTCGGTGCGCGACGGGCGCGGCCGGCTGCGGGTCGGGGCGGCGGTCGGCGTCAAAGACCGCGACCGCGTTACGGCGCTGATCGACGCCGAGGTGGACGTGATCGTGGTCGATACGGCGCACGGCCATTCGAAAAATGTCATCGAGATGGTCGGCTGGATCAAGGAAAACTACAAAATTGACGTCATCGCCGGCAACATCGCCACGCCGCAGGCGGCCGAGGACCTCATCGCCGCCGGCGCCGACGCGGTCAAGGTCGGCATTGGCCCCGGTGCGATCTGCACGACGCGAGTCATCTCCGGCGTGGGCGTGCCGCAGGTCTCGGCGATTATGGATTGTGCGGCGGTCGCCGACAAGCACGGCGTGCCGGTCATCGCCGACGGCGGCATCCGGTTGAGCGGCGACATCACCAAGGCGATTGCCGCCGGGGCGTCGTCGGTGATGCTGGGGTCGCTGTTTGCCGGGCTGGCCGAAAGTCCGGGGCAGTTGGTGATTTATCGCGGCCGCCAGTTCAAGGAATATCGCGGGATGGGGTCGATCGGCGCGATGATTCAAGGCTCGGCCGACCGCTACGGGCAGGACAAGTCCTCCGAGCAGGACAAACTCGTCCCCGAAGGCGTCGAAGGCCGCGTGCCGTACCGCGGTACGTTGAGCAGCTATGTGTATCAACTGGTCGGCGGCCTGCGGGCGGGCATGGGCTACTGCGGCACACGCACCGTCGACGAGCTGCGCCAAAACGGACGCTTCGTCCGCATCAGCGCCGCCGGCGTCAGCGAATCCCACCCGCACGACATCCTGATTACTAAAGAATCCCCCAACTACACCGGCTCCGAAGCGGTGGAGTAGAAGAACGAAAGAAAAAAGGCAAAAGTGCGGAGGCGGCAAGTCCGCAGACCGTATATGCCCCAAAGGGGCAAAATATAATAGCCGGTGGTGAAGCGCAGCGCAACCACCGGAAAACAATCTAATAATATTTAAGCCCCAACGGGGCGACAGGACAATAAGGAATGAAGGCTCTTCGGAATAATTTGTGGGTAAAAATAATGGGAATCGCCTTCGGCGATGCTGATTTATGCTTTTCAAACACCCCCCAACCGAAGCCAGATTTTTAAAAGGGATACGTTGCAATACAATGGA
>JAAYCR010000005.1 GCA_012729675.1 Phycisphaerae bacterium
ATGGTTTCGACGTTTGATCGAACGCAAAAGCAAACGGCGAGAGACAGCACGGTTTTATCATTACAAGCGACATAAGTTATTGGCTCCGTTAAGAGTTAAAGAACGAAAATGAAATTGGACAGTACAACTATAACGAACCGAATATTTTATGCAGTTTTCAAAAGATTCTATTATCGGATTATTCATTGGGCTTTTCTTCATTGCCGGTATTGCTTACGTGATGAATAGCCCCACGCTTTTGACATCCGCCGAACCTGCTCGCCAGATGCCGCAGGTCGATAGCAACCCAAGGGGGGGCTTGGATGAAATTCGCTTCGCAGACCTTCAGATTGAGGCGGTTTTTATCGATATGGAACGATACCTTGGATGGTATCCAGATGATAAGAAACGCATAAAGCACGCCGCGGAAAAAGCAGTCTTGGAACTGAAGGCCGTTAAAGATTTCTTAAACCAATTAATTCTGCCCGACAATCTGGCAGAGTTGAAAGAGGAACAAATTGAGCTTATTGTTGCATTATCCAACGCCTATAATCGCATTGAGTCCAAGAGTCCGGATCAGGTAGAGGGGGCACTTAGCCCGATTTTTTCACTTTATTCAAATTATTACGGTAAAATGCTTAAAACCTTGGAAAAGGCTGACCTCACAATTGACCCGCTTGAAGGATGTAATCCGATTCAGGAGCAGACCAGATATACCGCCGATGAAAATGACCGTCAACTCTATTGGACTGCGGTTGAACAGATAGCAGGCGGCAATTATACTGCGGCGTATGACATGCTGTTGCCGGTGCAGAAAAAATACGAAAACACGATATTCGGAACCTGTATTGATTTTAGATTGGCCTGTTGTCTTGTCCGTGCTGAATCATCCGAACAGGCTGTCGAAATATTGGCAGGGATTATTGACAGTCAATCTTACTGCCCTGTTCTTTATGATGCATTTATTCACTACCGGACACAGACACAGGCACTCAAATACGGCATGTCCAATTATTCCGATATTCCAAACTGGGACTACAATCTGATGCGGTGGAATGCAATACAGACCATCAGACGATATCTCATTGAAAAACCGGAAGATATGTGGGCACAGCATCAAGCTAACGAGCTTTTGACCCTGCCCAATATTGGATGTGGAGGGTCTTTTGGTAACGACAACATCACCTATTGGTTAGAACTGTATGGGGCAGAATAAGACCCATAGTTATTTGATTTGACACTCAGCACGGCTGACCGAATCGGCATCACCAAATCTTAATATTTTCGGCTCATATTACGATTTATAATATGCTTCGGCACACCCTGTCGTACCCCTCCCATATAATACTTCGTGGTTCAGGAACTCGGAGCGTTATTGAAATCAAAGGACAGAAAACTATGGCAGACCTTGAAAATTTTGAAATTCAGTGCCCGCGATGCGGATTGCGTATTGATTTAAAGGACGACACCTTTTGTATGATTCCAGAACCGGAACCGACACACAAGCAATCCGAGAGCAAGCCAGTCTCCATGCAAGCGGATAATGATTTTTCACGAAAAGCAGCGGCACCATTTAAATCCGATGAAGAAATATTGGAGCTTATACTCCAGATATTTGAGTTGCGTAATTCATTGAACAAAAATATGTCTCTTTTAGGCGACGGCAAAAGCAATAATATAAATGCAGGGATTGAAATCAAGATGACAAATTATTTTCATAAGTGCATCGATTCAACAGATTCCAGCGTCTATATTGTTGATATTATCAAGAAGTTTAAGCTACGCCGGATTGAAAGAGAGGTCTTGTTGCTTTTTACCTTAAGTCATTTGGGGATTATTCGAGGGGTCTCCTCTGCTGCGGCCATGCAAAAATGGTTTGAACGAAGTGGCAAAACTGTGTTAAATGTCATAAGGACAATAAGTGAAGGCAGCAGATTATTGACATCCCGCCTGATTCAGCAAGACAGCGAGGACGATTCCTACTGCGTTGGCTCTGAATTTATAGAACCTCTTATCAACAAAACAAAACGGTTTGTCACCGGATGGGATGTCAAATCCTACAGTGCCTTGCTCGACAAGCTCTATGACATCTCAAAAGTTGCCAAAAACAGGGCGGATGCTATCGAAAGAGTACAGGTCAGTTACCGCACACATACATCTGGAAAACACTTTACCAAGGTGATTGAAGACAATCTCTGGCGATTGAAAAATACTCTTGAGAAACACCCCAACTGGCCGCTCAACAAACTGATCAAGTCAAAACTGAATGATTCAGAAAAGCTTATCGTGTTGATATTAACCAGTAAAGATCTCGGACATTTTCGCCCTGATGATGAGTTATTCACAGGTATCGGTTTAGCCCGCTCTGTCAGCGGTAAAGTCCCCGATATAAGACATAATATGTTTCTTCTTAATCGTGACCATAAATTACGCAGGGAGGAATATATCCGAGTCTGCGGAGGTCTTTCAAATACATATGAGACAGAAGACGAAGGCACCCTGCAAAGCTGTGAATTCGAGTTGACCACAAAGTCGCTTGAGCTATTTAAAATCAAACGTCAGCGTCGAGAAAGCCAGTCTGCCAGAAAACCTGTTGTGACATTTGACCAGTTGATATTTCCTGATGAAATGCAGGAGTTGATTGACATGTGTCTTTGTCAGATACAACACAAAAACATCCTTTTTGAGCAGTGGGGATTAGGTGACACACTCGCATACGGCAAAGGGGTTACTATGCTTTTTTCGGGTAGTCCGGGAACAGGAAAAACCGCCTGTGCCGAGGCAATCGCACATAAATTGAACAAGTCAATTATTGCTATCAATTACGCGGAAATACAAAACTGCTGGGTTGGCCAAACAGAAAAAAATATTGTCAGGGCCTTCCGAGAGGCGACGGAGTCCGATTCCGTATTGCTTTGGGATGAAGCCGATGCCATGTTCTATGACAGAGAGACAGCTTTTCGAAACTGGGAAGCTCGGACAGTTAATTTACTGTTACAGGAAATTGAACGTTTTGAAGGGGTATGTATATTGTCAACCAATCGAAAAGGATGCTTGGACAGTGCACTTAGCCGACGTATTTCTTTAAAGCTGGAATTTGATCTGCCAGTACAGAAGAATCGATACAGAATTTGGAAAAAGATAATTCCTTCCAAAATGCCCTTGGCCAGCGATGTGTCTATTCAGGAGTTAAGTCATACCGAGTTGTCGGGTGGTGAAATTAAAAATGTTCTTGTTAATGCAGCTCGAATCGCACTGAAACGGAATGGAGGTTCTGCGGTAACCAAAACCGATTTTATGGAGGCCATTAAAATGGAGAAAGATGGTAGGTGGGGAAAAGGATTCTCCAAAAAGTTTGGATTTGGGACATAGCGCAAATTGAAGACGAATCAGACGCAGTGTCTGTCTGCGGTTAGTTTTTGTGTTTGAATGGTTAAGAAAACTTTTTTTTGAAAGGACAGAAAAGATGAAGAACAGGAGAATGACACTTTGGTTGGCAGTTGTACCGTTGATTATAAGTACAGGAGCTGATGCGTTCATTGAGGTATCGATTACTGGAGGTAGCCATTTTCAAATAACCTCAGGTGATTGGTGGGTAAATGTGCATGACACGAGCAGTGTAGATATTTATGGGGGACAAATGTATGTATACCTTCACCAAAACAGCAAAGCAGATATTTTTGGCGGCACTGTATATTATCACGAGACTAAAGGCGAAAGTAGATCAAACATTTCAGGAGGTACAATTTGGACTCTTTGGGCAATCGACAGAAGTCGGTCAAATATTTCTGGTGGCAACACAGGAACAGTATATGCCAAAAATCAAAGTAGAATAACTATTAGTGGCGGAATGGTAAACAAGGTAAGTGCCGCAGATTCTTCCTTTGTTAGATTTACTGGTTACGATTTTGAAGCATCAGACGGGTTGAGCTTTGTTGGTGAACCTACTGTGGGTTGGCAAATCGCACTACATGGATGTGGTACTTTGTCGGGTAAATGGGCTGATGGGACAAGTTGGACAACATCTATTGAAAATGGACGTAATATGCAAGTATATACAATCGTCCCAGAACCCACCACGCTGTTGATATTGGGTTTTGGCGGCTTGGGTTTGCTCAAGCCCAGAAATAGGTATTTTTAAAAGGAGGGGTTTCCAAAGAGGTTCTATCTTGGTCAAGGTAGAACCTCATTTTCTACCCCACCCGCACAATCGCCTCCAGCCGCTGTTCAGGCCAGGGATGCAGAATTTTCGCTGGGGGCAGTACGGCATCTGCAATCTTTGTCATTCGGTCCCAGTTAAGACGGCTTTTCTGGCTTCTCCGCTTCAGCGTTTTGTACCACATGCGCGTGACTTGGGTACAGAACGCCCCAAGCGTCTTCCAGTTTCCCGGAATGGCATGATATTGGTAGTACCCTCTGACAACGGAACGCAGCCATTGGGCCTGTTCCCCAATGGGCTGATGCATGCGCTTTTGTAGTTCTGCCTTGACCTCGTGAAGTTTAGCATTAAACCGCTTCTTCATCGTGATCCGACTGATCATAAACTTCCCGTTTTTGTTCACACCACAATAGTGTGTAAACCCAAGGAAGTCGAAGGTCTCTGGCTTCTTCCCGTCAAAACGCCTGCAATCCCGTCGGGCAAAGTGCTTGAAACGGATGAGGCGCGTCTTTTCGGGGTGAAGTTTTAACGAGAACTTCTCCAATCTGTCGTGCAATTCTGTGTGAAACCGCTTCGCATCGTCTTCATACTGAAACCCTACGACAAAGTCGTCAGCCCAGCGAACGATAATCACATCACCGCGTGCATAGCGTTGCCTCCACTGATGTACCCAGAGATCCAGAACATAGTGGAGATAAACGTTCGCCAGCAAGGGTGAAATGGATGCTCCTTGCGGGGAGCCTGCTCCGCTCGCTGTCCATTGCCCGTCCTCAATGACTCCGGCTTTCAACCACTTTCTGATCAGGCGAAGCATACGCTTATCGATAATGCGATGCTCCATAAACTTGATCATCCAGTTGTGGTTAATCGAATCGAAGTAACCTTGGACATCTGCATCAAGAATCCAGCTTATCTTCTTGAAACGTATTCCTAGAAGTAAGCATTTTTGCGGTGCAAAATTGCTTTTTTAAGGGCGCGTTCACAGATGTTATTGTCCAGGGGTGCCCCCGGCTGCCTTAAAAACAGCGTCAGTTCCTCCCAGTGCCGCAGCATATAGCCGATCGCCTCCCCCCCCAGTCCGCTGTTGGGTTCGACCTTTTTTTGCTCAATCTGCTCGGCCAGCCAAATCTTCAGTTCCGCCATCCCCGGGCCGCTGTGGGTCCGATGCCAGTCGAGTCGTCCTTTTTTCGGCGCGGAATGTCGGCCCGAAGCAATACACCTTGCCAAAACTCATCGCCGCGCTTTCCAGATACAACTGCCCCGTCTGCGACAGAAACATCGGCTGGCCGAAATAATCGACCGCAAACAGCGTCTGCTCGCCCTCGCCCGCCGCGGCGGTAAAGATCGGTGTATCGACCAGCGTAAACCCGTTGTCGTTGAAAAACCGCCGGATGGCGTCGATGACCGTGTGCCGCACCCGCCCGATGCACCACGGCCGCTGGCTCCGCAGGTGCAGATGCCGGTTGCGCATCAGAAACTCCACCCCGTGCTCTTTGGGCGTGATCGGGTACTCCTCCGTCGGGCAGATCACCGCCGCATCCGTGACCGCCAGTTCCACCCCGCCCGGCGACCGCGGCTCGGCACGCACCGTACCGGTCACCGTCAGCGACGATTCCTGCCCCAGCCGCTTGACGGCCTCGAAGACCGCTTCGCTGACGCCGGCCGCCTCGACGACGCACTGACACAGACCCGTCCCGTCCCGCACCACCACAAACAGCACCTTGCCGCTTGCCCGGTTGTGATACACCCACCCGGCGAGCGTCACCGTTTGTCCGATATAATCCGAAAGCCGATTTATGGTTGTCTTTGTTGTCTCTGTCATTGCGTTATCCTGTGTCTGAAAACGGTACTTTCATCATTCGTGTTTGGGCGCACGACCATGAACGCCGAGCCGTTTGAGTAGTTCCTCGACGACCCAGATGGTGCCGGCCATCAGCACGATACGGAGCCAGTCGGCCGCCGACAGCGAGGTTGTGCCGAACAGCGTCCGCCCGACAGCGGTGTGGACGACGGCGACCTGCATCAGGATGGCTGCCGCGACGCCGGTCAGCAGCCATTTATTACTGAATATGCCGATGGAAAAAATGGACTGGTAGTGGCTTCTGGCATTGAAGGCTTGGAACCACTGGAAGGCCGCCAGCGTCGTAAAGGCCACCGTCCGGGCGTATTCCAGCCCGCCGGGGCGTGCCCCATGGTACATCAGCAGTGTCCCGGCCGCCATCAGCGGTGTCAGCAGCACGATGCGACGAATCAAATCACCGGTCAAAATCGACTGGCGCGGGTCGCGCGGCGGCAGTTTAAGCACGTCCCAGTGCTTCGGTTCCACCCCCAGCGGAATCGTGCACGCCCCGTCGGTGACCAGATTGATCCATAAAATCATCACCGCCGTCAGCGGCAGATCAAGCCCAATCAGCAGCGCCGCAACCATGGTCAAAATCTCGCCGATATTCGTGGCGACCAGAAAATACACCACGCGCCGAAGATTGCTGAAGATCACCCGTCCTTCTTCAATCGCGTGAACAATCGTCGCGAAGTTGTCATCCGTCAAAATCATATCGGACGCCTCCTTGGCCACTTCAGTGCCCGATTGTCCCATCGCAATCCCGATATCGGCGCCCTTCAGCGCCGGCGCATCGTTGACCCCGTCGCCGGTCATTGCCACCACATGCCCCTTTTCGCGCAGCGCTTCCATAATCTTGAGCTTGTGCGCCGGCGAGACCCGCGCAAAGACCCCCGACCGCAGCGCCGCGGCGGCCAGTGCGGGCTTGTCCAGCGTATCAATCTCCGGCCCCGTCAGCGCCTGCCCATCGCCGGCGATGCCAACCTGTTTGGCAATCGCCAGCGCCGTGGCGGCGTGGTCGCCGGTAATCATCACCGGATGAATCCCGGCCTCTTTGGCCTGTCGGACGGCTTGGACGCTTTCTTCGCGAGGTGGGTCAATCATCGCCCACAGCCCCGCCAGCATCAGGCCGCCCTCGACGTCCTCCGGCGCGAGCGTCTGCTTGTCCTCTTCAAAATCGACATACGCTGCGGCCATCACCCGCAGCGCATCGTCTGCGAAATCCTCAATCGCCTGTGCAACGGTCTGTTTTTGTTTGTCATCCATCACCACCCCATTGCCGTCCTTGAGCACATACGTGCAGAACTCCAGCAGGCGGTCGGCACCCCCTTTAACATACGCCCGCGTCCCCCGGCCCTCCTGCGAATGCAACGTTGCCATATATTTGCGCTCACTGGAAAACGGAATTTCACTTAGCCGCGGACTGTCTTTTTGCAGCGCCTGCAGATCTATTCTTGTTTTCTGTGCCGCCGTCAGCAAAGCCGCCTCGCTCGGATTGCCGTCGGCCTGCCAGCGCCCGTCTTGTTCGTGAATGCGGGCATTGTTGTTCAGCACGCCCGTTTGCAGCAACACTTCCAGAGCCTTTGGCATGTGCTCGATTGTCTTGCCTGCCTGGTCTTTCAATTGCCCCTTCGGTTCGTACCCTTCGCCCGTCAGTTCAAATGTCCTGCCGTCGGCCCACATCTTACGCACCGTCATCTGGTTTTTGGTCAGCGTACCGGTTTTGTCCGTACAGATCACCGTGGTCGATCCCAGCGTTTCGACCGCGGGCATGTGCCGGATAATCGCGTGCCGGTCCGCCATCCGCCGCACGCCCATCGCCAACGTTACGCTGATGACCGCCGGCAGCCCTTCAGGGATCGCCGAGACCGCAATCGCTACGGCAAACATAATCGCCTCGGTAACCTCATAAGCCCGCACAATCTCCAGGGCCAGCACCACCAATGCCAGGCCGATACCCGCCGCCCCCAGTACGATACCCAGCGTATGCATCCGCTTTTGCAGCGGTGTTTGTTCGCGCAGTGTGGAGCGGACGGCGCCGGCGATCTGTCCCATTTGCGTCTGCATGCCCGTGTGTACCACCACCGCCCGGCCGCGGCCGCCGGTGACATTCGTGGACATCCAGACCATATTGCGGCGGTCCGCCATCGCCGTGCCCTCATCCAGCGTCTCGGATCGCTTGGCGACCGGCTGCGATTCGCCCGTCAGCGCCGATTCGTCCACCTGAAGTTCTTCGGCGGCGAGCAGCCTCGCATCGGCGCTGACCCGGTCGCCGGTTTCCAGCAGCAAAACATCGCCCGGCACAACATCCGAGGCCTCGACCTCGATCGGGTTGCCGTCTCGCAAGACCTTCGCGTGAAGCGAAGCCATCCGCCGCAGTGCCGCCAGCGCCCCCTCGGCCCGCCATTCCTGAAAAAAGCCCAGCAGGCTGTTGAACACGATCACACCGACAATGACGCCGGCGTCAATGAATTTGCCTGCCGCCAGCGACAGCACCGCCGCACCAATCAGCAGGTAAATCAGCGGATTGTGCACCTGGCGAATCAGCAGTTTCGCCGGGTTTACGCTCTCTTCAGCTTCCAGGGTATTGGGGCCGACCGTCTTCAGTCGCTGTGCGGCGTTTTCGGCACTGAGTCCTTCGGTTGCGCTTTCCAGTCGTTCTGTCACCGCTTCGGCCTCCAATGCGTGCCAAGCCGTTTGAGAGGTACTCATCGCTGGTCTCCTGTCCCGTGCGTTATCATGTTCGAATCATTCATTGAAATCACATTGCGGCTTTTGTCGCATTGCGCTGAATGTATTTGACCACCGCGTCGTCGTCGTTGGAGCCGATGATTTCGTCGGCGTGCTGTTTGACGATCTCTTCGGCGTTGGCTACCGCCACCGCTCGGCCGGCCTTTTGCAGCATCTTGATATCATTGATATGGTCGCCGAAAACCGTCAGCTGCTCATTCGGAATACCCTCCATCTCCAGCAACGTCTCGATGGCCCGCGATTTGCACGCCTTACAGTCGTGGATCGTCAGCCACCAGTGGCCGGGGCTGTAGGGGTTTTCAAACAGGAAATTTTCCATCCTGCCCGGATACCGCTCGGCCAGCAGACCCGCCAGCACCGTCACGTTTTCCCGCGGCCCCATCACCGCAAACGCAATCACCTTGTCCCGAAGCGCGTCGGTCAGCCGCCCGATTCGCCGCAGCCGCTGGTCATGCTCCAGCTCGAGAATATCGTGATACCACTGCATCTCGGCGTTGATCAGCCGCTCCCAATACAGACAGTCCTCCGCCCCGTTGTGCGCGACCACAAACGGCAGCAGCCCCTCGTCCAGAATGTGCGCATAGATCGCCCCGGCCAGTTCCCCATCCAAATGATTGATCACATAGTGCCGCCCCGTCGCATAATCGGTCAGGTACGCCCCGTTGACGGCAATCACCGGCAGCCGTAGCGGCAGATCGCCGAGAATCGGCGTCATCTCCGCCCACGCCCGCCCGCTGGCCACCGTAAACCGCACCCCCGCCGCCAACAATTCGGCCAGCGTCTGCCGACTATAGTCCGACAGTCGCCCCGCCGTCTGCAACAGCGTCCCGTCCATATCGGACACAAATATTAAACCATTGTTCATCTTGAATGCTGTGTGTTATTTCTTGCAAATTAGAAATCTATTTCTATTTTGTTAGACTTCTTAATAATGACAAACAAACTCTTTATTTCTGTGGAATCTGTGCCTTCTGTGGTTTCGATTTATTCCTGCGGCAGGCGAGCCAAGTCAAAGTCCGAGCCGGCAATCATCAGCACATCGTCGGCATAGATCACCGTCTCCGGCATCGGGACATTGATCACCCGTTCCCCATCATCCTTGACGTTTTCTTCGCTGCGTTTGATCGCCACCAGGTTAACGTTGTACTTTTGACGAAGCTGCAGTTCCATAACGGTCTTGCCTTCAAATCCGGCCGGTGCTTTGACCCTCGCCAAACTGTAACCCGGCGCAAAATCAATCTTCTCTTCAATATGCGGCGCAATCAGCCGATACGCCCACCGCTGAGCCGTCTCAATCTCAGGATAAATCACATCGGTCGCTCCCACGGCGCTGAACACCTGCCCGGCGGTCAGGTCCGCCGCCCGCGCATAGATCTGCGGAACACCCATCTGCTTGAGATTGACCACCGTCAATATCGCCGACTCAAACCCCCGCCCGCGTTCGCCCATCCCGACAATCGCCACGTCGGCCTTCTCCACGCCCTGCGCCCGCATCGCGTCTTCGTCGGTGCTGTCCAGCCGCACGGCAAGACTGACCTGGTCGCGAATGTCCTCAATAATATCGCGTTCCCGGTCAATCGCGATGACTTCGGCGCCGCTCATCGCCAGGGCGATCGCCAGCTTCTTGCCGAACCGCCCCAATCCGATCACCACAAATCGTTTCATAAGCCCACCTGTTCACATAAAAAATAAAAATGCATATATCAAAATTAATGAAGTCACCGCCGAAGGCGGCTCCGCAATTTTAATTTTTAATCTTTTACTTTTAATTTTTATTACCCCACCATCAGCGGCTCGGACGGATAGTCGTAACCGGCGGGTTTGACGTTGAACATCAGCGCCGCCAGCAGCGTCAGCGGCCCCAGCCGACCCACCAACATCGTCAGTATGATAATCCACTTGCCCGCCGTTGTCAAAAACGGCGTTATGCCGGTCGAAAGCCCGACTGTCCCAATCGCCGAGGCCGCCTCAAACGCCAAATCGCCCATCGGCCAGCCGTGATGGCGTTCGGTCACACACAGCATCAGCGTAGCCGTCAGCAGCAAAATCAAAAACAGTATCGTAACCGTAATCGCCCGCCCGACCACCACCAGGCGCACCGAGCGTTTGAACACCTCCACCTCACGCCGCTTGCGCAGCGTGGCATAGACGGACATCACCAGCAAGGCAAACGTAACCGTCTTAATGCCGCCAGCCGGCGAACCGGGCGAGCCGCCGATCAACATCAGCGCGATCAGCGTCAGCCTGCTCGCCTCGGACATCTCGGCAATTGGGATGGTGTTGAACCCCGCCGTCCGCGCCGTAATCGACTGAAACAGCGCCGACAACAATCGCCCGTCCGCCTGCGGATTCGGCGAGACCTGCTCAAACAGCAGCAGCAGCACCGTTCCCGCAACAATCAATATCGCACTGGTCGTCAGCACGATCTTGCTTTGAAGCTGCAAACGCACCGGCGGGTTCATCTTGAAAAAGTGTTCCGGACAGCTCTGCCGCCGAATCATCCGCCAAAAGCGAAACCACAGCACACAAGCAATGTTATGCAGCACCCCGAACCCCAGCCCCCCGACAATGATCAGCGGCGCGATGACGCCATAGACGCCCCACGCCCCATGAAACAATTCCAGACTGTTCGTACACAAACTGAAGCCTGCATTGCAGAACGCGCTGACCGCGTGAAAGATGCTGAAAAACCACTGCTCATCCGGGCTGGCGACCATCCCCGGCACTGTGCTCCACATCGGATACATCATCACCGCCCCGAGCGCCTCGATGAGCAGCGTGCCGCCGAAGATAAACGCTATCATCGCCCCGATTCGATTCATCGTTTGCGCACTGAGCAAGTCCTGCATCGCCACCGCTTCTTTGACGTTCAATGACTGCCCCAGCATCAAAGCAAGCACTCCGCCGAAGATCACGATACCCAGCCCGCCCAACTGAATCAGGGTCAGGATTACGATCTGCCCCATCCGCGTAAAGTCGCCGCCCGTATCCCGCACGACCAGCCCGGTCACACACGTAGCACTGGTGGCCGTGAAGACCGCATCGGTAAACGACAGCGGCGCATCGTGATGCGTCTGCGCCTTGGGCAGCATCAGGAGGCCGGTCCCGGCCAAAATCAGCGCCAAAAATATCCCGATCAGTGCCCGCGTGGGATTCAGCCCCGACGCCGACAGAACCACCATACTCAAGCAGACCTTGCTGATGACCTGCAACACCAGATAGGCGCTGACGGCCACCAAAATCGCCTCCGCCCGATGCTCAATCGCAAACCATCGCCCCGCCCCCACGGCCACCACCACCAGCGTCAGCAGCAGCGGCGCCTCAAACCAGTTCGCCCGCAAATACTGCCGTTTATCGAGAACATTGAAGAGACGGACAAGTTTTTCACCAAAAAATACAAATATTATCGCTATCTGCACTGCGTGCAGCAGCGTTTCGCTGAGTACCGGCCGGTCAAACCCGTACAGCATCACAAACGTCGTCGCCGCTGTCATCGCCGCCAGCACCGTCGCCGCGATGACCCACGCCTCAAGCGTCGAATTTTTGTAATGAAGCCTCATAAACCGTCCTTTTACACCCCAATTGCCCCGAATTCCAGAAAAATTTTGCCGCCCCCAGCTTAGCTCCCCTCCTTTTTAAGGAGGGGTGGCCGCGAAGCGGACGGGGTGGCATTAAAAATCGGTCCGCCAACGCTGGCTCCGTACCCCAACTTTCGAGTTTTGAACTGTGGTTTTAACCTTTGGACTTTCCACTTTAAATTAACCCGAACCGCCTGTGTCCGCTTTTCGTAAAAACGTATAATAAACGTATGGATACAAGGCCTTAACAATGACCATTTTGCCCTATATACTTTCGGCTGTGCTGTTGACTGGCGGGGTACAAGCCGCCGGGGAAAGGAAAGCTCCGATGCAGCAGGAAACGTCCGACCCCAACACCGCCTCGGCCACATTTGCGGCGGGTTGTTTTTGGGGCGTTGAGCACTTTTTCAGCGACGTACCCGGCGTGTTATCCACCGCCGTCGGCTATACCGGCGGCACGACCCGAAACCCCACCTATCAGCAGGTCAGCCGCGGCAACACCGGCCATGCCGAGGCCGTCCATCTTCAATACGACCCCAACCAGATCAGCTATGAAACGCTCGTGCGGCTGTTTTTCAAGATGCACGACCCCACCACCCGCAACCGGCAAGGCCCCGATGTCGGCTCGCAGTACCGCTCGGCCGTCTTCTATAATACCGACTCGCAAAAACAGACCGCTCAGGCCGTCATCCGCCAACTGACCGCCGAACGCGCTTTTGCCGGCGGCATCGTCACCCAAGTCGCCCCGGCCGTGACTTTCTGGCGGGCTGAGGAATACCATCAGCAATACTTCAAAAAGACCCCCGGCCGCTCCTGCCACATCGACTTTTGTCCCACCATGCTCGAATAACAGTCCGCGTGATACCGTTTCGCGTATCGGGTCTGCGCCCGGCGGCAGTCCGAGTTCCGCTGCAGGCAGTCGTTGTTCCTGCGCATACGGATTGTCAGACACTGTGAGTGCGTTTGCAGCGGGGGCATTGCACGGTGCGGCTTTTGAAATTGGGCGGCAGCTTGAGCCGCAGGCCGCAGGAGCAGGGCAGGAAGGTAAACCCGCTGACCTTGCGCATAATATCGCCAACCTGCCGCTGGGTGTGTTTGGGGGTTTCTGTTTTCGTGACTTTTGCCCCCTCGCGCACGGCGACGGTCTCATCCGGCTTGACGGCCGAGCGCGGAATCACGCCGCCGCGATGAGTCACCTGCTCAAACGCAGCGTTGTAATCCTTGAACCCCGCGCCGCCTGCCATATTCCGCAATATCTTTATCCGCTCGTCGATGGGCGGGTGCGTGCTGAACAGATGGCTGACACTTCGGCCGCGAAAAGGATTGGCGATATACATCGGCGCAGTCACCTTGTTGGCCGCTTCCATCGTGATGTTGGAGCCGGAAATCTTTTCCAGCGCCCCGGCCAGCCCCTCCGGATAGCGCGTCAGCCGCACCGCGCCGGCGTCGGCCAGATACTCGCGCTTACGGGACAAGGTAAAATACAGAATCTGCGCAAACAGCGGCGCCAAGATCGCGGCCACAATCGCCAGCACCATCACCAGCACCTGCGCCCCGTCGCCGCCCCCGCTGCCGCGGCCTCGCGACGAGTACCGCCGTCCGCCCATCGCGCTGTAAAACATCCCGCGCAGGAACACCTGGCTGAGCAGGACGATCGCGCCGAGCATCACGCCGGCGACGGTGACGAACAGAATGTCGCGGTGAATAATATGGCTGATCTCGTGGGCGATGACGCCTTGCAGCTCGTCGCGGTTGAGCTTGCCGAGCAGGCCGGCGGTGACAGCCACCGCGGCGTGTTCGGGGTTGCGGCCGGTCGCGAAGGCATTGGGCGACGGGTCGTTGATGATATAGATTTTGGGCATCTTGGGCAGATTGGCCGCGATGGTCATCTCTTCGACGATGTTAAACAACTGCGGATGCACGTCCGCCGTCACCGGCGTCGCCCGGCTGGACGCCAGCAGGATCTGATCGCCGCCGAACAGACTGAGCAGCATCATCACCACCCAGATAATCGTGGCGACAAACATCCCGATCCAGCCCGCGTCCCGAGAGCCGCCGAAGGCAATCCCCAGCACAAACCCCAGCCCGCACAAGACCACGCCCATCACACCCAGCAAGATCACTGAGTTCCGTTTATTGACCCGTATTTGTTCCCACATTTTTTAGTTTTTAGTTTTAAGTTCTTAGTTGTAAATGCTTTTTCAATCCTGTAAGGATTCAACAGAAATAACCTCAGGTATGGCCTTCAGGCAAATCAGCAGCAACTCAGTTGCACAGATGGAACTAATCCGTCGGTTCTTCGTTTGGCGATAAGACGCGTTCATCTAATTTTTTGATCAACTCGATCATTGGTTCTTTGTACTCTTCAAGATTCCATCCTTTAATGTCTGCTGCTGCCTGAAAACACTGGGCTGCTTTCGCATCATTTCCCGTTTTTCCATAGAGCAAAGCGAGCCTGACATAGCTTATCCACCGCTCGCCCGGGGTTGCGATGAAAAAGACTTTTGATCTGTCTTTTGTTGTTTCGATGGCAGTTATTCGTTGTTCAACGACCTCGTTGAAAAAATCCAAATAACGCTCCATCGCCCAAATTGCAACTTCAGGCGACTCATTGAAATATGCATCTGTAGCAGCGATTTCCATTCTTATGATATCGTTATCTTGCAGCATAAACATGCCGCGGACAAAATAGTAACCGCTATACGTGGTTGCACCAATCCCGCCAAGAACTCCGCCGACAACGATGAAGATTAAAGCAAACAGGATTTTTTTTAACATGTCATTCTCCCCGGTAAGTTACCAATAGCGATCAGCAGTGCGCAGCGCAAAATCATAACTCTTTTCCCGTACGGTAGCGCCATTGTGCATAGCATCTCCCTTAACTCAAAACTCAAAACTAAGAACTAAGAACTAAGAACTCAAAACTTCACTTGCGGCACACTTCGTTCGGCTTCGTTTTCAATCTCAAAGTAATCGCGTTTGGCAAAGTTGAACATCCCGGCGATGATATTGGACGGGAACATCTGGATTTTGTTGTTGTAGAACAGCACTTGATCGTTGTATCCCTGCCGGGCAAAGGCGATCTTGTTTTCGGTGCTGGCCAGCGTTTCCTGCAGCGACAGAAAGTTCTGGTTGGCCTTCAGTTCCGGGTAGTTTTCCACCACCAGCATAAATTTGCTCAGCGCCTCGGTCAGTTGCCCTTCGGCCCTGGACGCCTCAGAGACGTTATGCGCCCCCATCGCCTTGCTGCGGGCCTCAGTGATCGCCTCGAACGTGCCGCGCTCATGCGTCATATAGCCCTTGGCGGTCTCGACCAGATTCGGAATCAGATCGTGCCGTCGCTTGAGTTGCACGTCAATCTGCGACCAGGCGTTATCCACTTGATTCCGCAGCCGCACCATGGAATTGTAGATACCGATGACCAGCAGTACCACAACGACCAACAACCCGAACACCATCAACATCCCAATTACAACATTTGGCATTTTTTGACTCCTATTAAAGAACCATTGCGGTTAACTCATTGCCATTAAAACTTCGAAAATAGACACGGCGCAACCGCCGTCAATTTTTTTCGTCCGGGTGGTACATGTCGCTCAGCAGACGGGCAACCTTGCCGTTGGGGTCCAGGGCGCCCTGCTTGAGGACATCGACCAATTCGCCGCGGTCAAACCACAAGCCGTGCGCCTTGGGGCAGCGGTCGATCAGCACGGCCTCGTCCCCGTGGCCGACCCACACTTTCTGCATTGGCTTGCGGCAGATCGGGCACGGCCGATGGCCCTCGTCGGTCGTCGCCGGCGCAAACGACGCCAGCAGCCGCTGCGTCGCCTCGGCATCTTCCAACAGGATTTCAAGCTCCCCGGCGTCCAGCCAAATCCCTTTGCACTCGGTGCAGTAATCCGTCTCGATTTCCTCAAGCTCGAAAACAATCATCGGCTCTCCACAAATAGGACAATCCATAGCTGCAATCCTTAAATGAGTTCGTCCCCTATCCTATCGGTACTCTTTCGCCCTGTCAAGCAATTCCACACGGCGGAAAATATTCTTGAAAATCCTGTTAATCCTGTCAAAATACGCCTTTTATATCACGGACAAGGATACGAAAATGACCCAAGAGAATACGAATCAAACCGCCGGCCCGGAGCGGCTGGACTTTATCCGGCAGATCGTCGCCGACGACTGCAAAACCGGCAAATGGGACGGCCGCGTCCTGACGCGTTTTCCGCCGGAGCCGAACGGCTACCTGCACATCGGCCACGCCAAGAGCATCTGCCTGAACTTCGGCATCGCCGCCGAGTTCGGCGGCAGGTGCAACCTGCGCTTTGACGACACCAACCCCTGCAAAGAAGAGCAGGAATATGTCGATTCCATCATCCACGATGTCCGCTGGCTGGGCTGGGAGTTTGGCGAAAAAACCCTGTTCGGCTCGGATTATTTTGAGCAGATGTACCTCTGGGCGGTGGACCTGATCCAAAAGGGCAAGGCGTATGTCTGCGACCTGACGGCCGAAGAAACCCGGCAGTATCGCGGAACCCTCACTCAGCCGGGCAAAGATAGCCCCTTTCGCAATCGCAGCGTCGAGGAAAACCTTGACCTGTTTTCCCGGATGCGGGCGGGTGAGTTTGGCGACGGAACGCGGACGCTCAAGGCCAAGATCGACATGGCCCATCCGAACATCAATATGCGCGACCCGGTGATGTACCGCATCCTGCACGCGGCGCATCACCGCACGGGCGACGACTGGTGCATCTATCCGATGTACGACTGGGCGCACGGGCTGGAGGACTCCATCGAAGGCATCACGCACTCGATTTGCACGCTGGAATTTGAAAACCATCGCCCGCTGTACGACTGGTTTCTCGATGCGCTGGGCATCTATCATCCGCAGCAGATCGAATTTGCCCGCCTGAACCTGACCTATACCGTGATGAGCAAGCGCAAACTCCTGCGGCTGGTGCAGGACAAGTTCGTCCGCGGCTGGGACGACCCGCGGATGCCGACGCTCGGCGGTCTGCGGCGGCGCGGCTATTCGCCCGAAGCCATCCGCAGCTTCTGCAAGATCATCAGCGTCAACAAGTTCAACAGCACGGTGGATTTTGCCCTGCTGGAACATTGCCTCCGCGAAGACCTCAACCGCACCTCGCCGCGGGTGATGGCCGTGCTGCGTCCCCTGAAGGTCGTCCTGACCAATTACCCGGACGATCAGGTCGAATGGATGGAGGCGGTCAACAACCCCGAAGACCCCGCCGCCGGTACGCGTAACGTACCGTTTTCAAAGGTCTTATACATCGAACAGGACGATTTTATGGAAGAGCCGCCCAAGAAGTTCTTCCGCTTGGCCCCCGGACGCGAGGTACGGCTGCGCTATGCCTACTTTATCCGCTGCGACGAGGTCATCAAAGACGCCGACGGCAACATCGTCGAGCTGCGCTGTACCTACGACCCCGCCACCCGTGGCGGCGACGCCCCCGACGGCCGCAAGGTCAAGGCCACCCTGCACTGGGTCGCCGACGCCCACGCCCTCGATGCCGAGGTGCGGCTGTATGACCACCTGTTCACCAAAGAAGACCCCGAAGCCGTCGAAGAGGGCAAAGACTTTACCGACCACCTCAACACCGACTCATTGCAAACGCTGACCGGCTGCAAGATCGAGCCGTCGCTGAAGGATACGGCCCCGCTGGACCGCTGCCAGTTCGAGCGGATGGGTTACTTCTGTACCGACCCCGACAGCACTGCCAACAAACTCGTCTTCAACCGCACCGCCACTCTCAAGGACACCTGGGCCAAAATCCAGAAAAAGGAAAAGTCCTCCTGATTTTCCGCGCACAAAAAAACCGCCGGTAATTTAACGTTACCGGCGGTATTCATCATAAACCGCTTTATTATGCTCGACTTGTTATAATTGCCGAGGAGGTACGGCCGGGTTGGAGTTTCCCTGATAACCTTGATGCCAGGACAGCATAAAAAGATCTTGCAGGTCTATTGTCTCGACACTGTTGTCCATATAGAGAACATTCGTCTTATTCGTTCCGGCAGCATCTAAATAAAAACGGAACATCATCGTATTGTTTGCGGAAGTGCCTAACGTACATTCTCTTCCCCCTGTCTCATAACTGTCACTCGACTGCCATGCCGGCAATGCGTTGTCTCCTCGCGGCCACGCGTCCGGCCAGTTCGAGTTTAAGATAGCCGGCGTTCGGCTCGTATTTTTGATGGCGGTACTTTTGCCGAAAGAGAAATTACGATGGTTTGCATCAAGCTGTTGATGTGTACCCGAATATAGCCACCCATTAAGCCCAAAACTGCCCAGTTCGTATCGTTTTGTGGGATCGGAGGGATCGGCCGACTTTGCCCACAGCCAGGGACGCCAATTACTTCCCCATTGGTCACCGCCGTTATTTTGGTAAGCACCCACTACTTCCTCAATGCCGGATGCCGTTCTCGGACTGTAGCGTATTTCATCCACGTTATCCACATAATACCCGAGTTCGGCCAACCATAAATTGTTCGTATTGTATCTAAAAAATTCATAATCGTTGTTGTTCAGAAAAGCATGTAATGCCACGCCGAGACTTCGCAGGTTGCTCTGCTCGACCACACGCGATGCATATAATTTGGCCTTATTCAGCGCAGGCACAATAATACTCAGCAACATTGCAATAATCGCAATAACCACCAGCAATTCGATCAATGTAAAACCGCGTTTGTGCACAAATCGTAACATCATTCAAACTCCAAACATAATGGTTAATGGTTAATGGTTAAAGGTGAATGGCTAATGGTACACATACCCCCAGAACCTATACGAACAGGAACAGTATATCAAAACAGGTCGCATATATAAACTATTTTCTTGAAAATTATCAAAAAAATAGCTTTCCGGCGAATAAAAAGATGTGGAATATCAAGAGACACGGCTTTGAGGTAGGCAAAATAGAAGAAATAAATGCAATTTAAAGTTATTTTTTGTTTGCAAAATCCCGATAGACGGCGTAATATATTAAGGGTGAAGTGTTTTCTTTGATCTCTCAAGAACATACTTCCTACAAAATAACGGTCGAGAGATACAGTTTAATGGCCTTTTATAGGCCAAGGAGTACGCAGTGAGTACAGGTACAGTAAAGTGGTTCAACGCAAGTAAGGGTTTCGGATTCATTTGCCCGGACGACGGCGGTCCCGATCTGTTCGTGCATCACACCGAGATCAAAACCGGTGGTTATGCCACACTCGACGAGAACCAGAAAGTTCAATTTGAGGTCGGCCAGGGCAAAAAAGGCCCGTGTGCCAACAATGTAACCCCGGTCTAACCGAGTCACATTGAACATCGAAAGGCCTCGCCAAACGGCGGGGCCTTTTTTTTTACCCGGATTCCCGCACCCCCCCGCAGCAGCCAATCAAAAATCCCCCCCGCTTGAGCAAATCGCAACCGGTTCGCCCATATTAACACCAAATTGCCAAAACTGATCTCTGTTAACTGTTAACCGACAACTGCAAATAGTCAACAGGAAATAAACACTTTCTTAATTCTCTATTCTTCATTCTTAAGAGCCTGTTGCATAAATAATTGCCAGTAATTGCTCTTTTAACAAGTGAATAAATCCAGCTTTTCGGTTATAATAGGCCAAACGGATTGCTAAACATGTAAAGGACTACAGAATGGCTTACAATTTCCTGCCTTGCGACCGAAATCAGGCGTACCCTATAAAAAGTTAAGAAAAGGTGTTTGGGAAACAGAGAATTGGGCCGTCTGCCCCAGACAGCCGTCGAATCCAATGGTTGGATTCGAAAATCATTGTGCAACAGGCTCTATAATTGTGCATATTCCAATAAATAAAATTTTAGCTTAAAGGATAAACAATGAAATTAGCGCGTTATTTCAGGAGTTCAGTATTCCTTTGTATTTTGGTAGGTTTTCTCGTCTTATCTGGTTGTACCACTACAGGAACAACAGCGTCAGCTACATCGTCTTTACAAGATTCAATTAAATATGTATTTTATTTCATTGGCGATGGCATGGGGTCTGCGCAAATTCATCTCACTGAAGCGTATCTTGCCTCTGTGAAAGAAGGTTATAATGATAATAAGCCGGAATCGGAAAAAACAGAAGACCTGATTTTCACGCAATTTCCTGCAATGGGAATGATAACAACATACTGTGCGAATCGATTCATCACGGATTCTGCAGCAGCGGGCACGGCTTTGGCTTGCGGTGAAAAAACCATGACTGAAGTTGTCAGTCTTAAACAAGATAAACAAACAAGATTAAATACGATTGCAGAGCGGGCGAAAGCAAAAGGAATGAAAGTCGGTATCGTGACAAGTGTAGGAATAGACCACGCTACACCGGCGGTATTCTATGCACATGAGCCTGATAGGGATAATTATTATAATATTGGAGTTCAGCTTGCTAATAGTGACTTTGATTATTTCGCCGGTGGTTCACTTCATCAACCAACCCCGCCAAGAGCAAGAATGAGACGAAGAGGTGAAATCAGCGATGCAAATGCAGTTGAGCCCAAGAGTTCTTATGAAGTTGCTGCGGATAATGGTTTTAAAATTGTCACTTCACGAGAAGAATTAAGTACTTGTAAACCGGGCGAGAGAGTTATTGCATATAACAAATCAGAAGAAGGTATGAATCAGCTTACTCCTGAAATCGATAGACCTGACAATTGTATGTCACTCGCTGAGTTTACTGAAAAAGGCATCAATTTACTCGATAATAATCAAGGTTTTTTCATGATGGTCGAAGGCGGCCAGGTTGACTATGCCTGCCATGATAAAGATACGGTAACCGCTATTAATGAAATACTTGCTTTT
This sequence comes from Phycisphaerae bacterium, assembly GCA_012729675.1. Taxonomy (GTDB): domain Bacteria; phylum Planctomycetota; class Phycisphaerae; order Sedimentisphaerales; family Anaerohalosphaeraceae; genus T3Sed10-213. The sequence goes on from JAAYCR010000005.1 coordinate 21,128, forward strand.
GATGAAGCAATCGATAAAGCAATGGATTTTTATAAAGAGCATCCTGATGAAACACTGATTGTCGTTACTGCAGATCATGAGACAGGAGGTTTGACAATGGGAAATGGCTTATCGGAGTATTCGACCTCGTTTGAGATATTAAAAAATCAGAACATGAGCTACGCTGCATTTAAAGATAATGTTTGGTCAAAATACACGTCAGGCCAGTGGGGCGGCGTGGAGGACAATATCCCTGATGCTCTCAAGACAGATATTGAAAATGCTTTCGGCCTTGTTTATGACAAATTAAATGATTATGAAAAGGACCTTCTTGAAGATGCTTATGATAAAGGTATGTCCAGTGCAAAACGTGTCCGGGTGAATATCCATGAATATTCTCAGGAAGATAAGTTGCTTTATAGTGATAATGACCCGCTCAGTATTACTCTCGTTGGCATACTTGCCGAGAAAGCAGGTATTGGTTGGACAACTTTTGCTCATACAGGTATTCCGGTTGAAGTACACGCCATAGGTTCAGGTTCTGAGATTTTTAATGGATTCTATGACAATACAGATGTTCCGAAAAAAATGGCGAAATTAATAGGCATAGAACTAGGCAATTAAGTACTCAATCGGTCAACTCGAGATCATTACCTGTAACACGACAGGGTGTCGTTGTCCTTCTTGCCCTTGAGCGGGATGGTACCGATTTAATAAACTTATGGATATAGTCAAATTTTAGTTTGTGTGTCATAGATGGGCCACAAATTCGCTTGTGTGTCATATTTGTCTTAAAATGGCACACAATTATTTGAGAATCAGAGCGGAAACACAATAAACTGAATATACCTCTTGTTTTTCCTTAATTGAGATGGATCTTTCAAAGACCATATTGCGCGCATACGCAAAATGGTCTCAAAGCCCACGTCCATATTTTCGGATTTCGATAATCGAATCTCGAATTTGCTTGGGATATAGTGTTTTGCAACTGGTTTCCGAAAGCTGGCCGAGGAAGGTAAAAAAAAAAATGATACGTTCTGGCCGGTTTGTCCGATAATGCCGCCTGTCGCTGCCTCATTATCACGGCTGCTCGGTAATGCCGATAATATTTGACCGAAAACCCTTCGAACGGATTGTCGCTCCGCATGCAATCTGCTATACTAAAGGGCGATGGAACAGTGGCTTGAGACAATCGGGGTGTTCGCCATCGCGGCCGTGGGGATGCTCTTGGGGCATATCGCCTCGCGCAGCGGCACCTTTTCGCGCACCGCGGCACTGATAATCCCCTTCTTGATTATCGGACTCGTGCTGGCCGGTCGATTTCCCGACCTGGTGTATCGCTGGCCGCAGTTGTATCCGCCCGCAGCCGGACGGGTGCGGTTCGTGCTGCTGGTCTTCGCTGTCACGCTCGGCCTGTCGGCCCCGCTGGCCCAACTGACGCGCCCGGCCATCCGACTGCTGACCTGCGTCATTATGGCGCTGTATGTCTCGGCGCTGACAATACTTCCGTTCGTCGCCCCCGCAGCAGTGCAGGGCCAACTGGCGGCCCTTGACACCACATTTGATGCCGACGGCGTTTGTCGCCAGTCGCAGCCGTTCACCTGCGGCCCGGCCGCAGCGGCCACCGCTCTGCGCCGGCTGGGCTTTGACGCCGACGAAGGCGCACTGGCGGTCGCCGCGCGCACCAGCCCCGCCATCGGCACATCGCCCTGGACCCTCTATCTCGCGGTGCGCAATCATTACGAGCCGCTCGGATTGCTCTGTTCGTTCGGGATGTATGATTCGCTGGCCGCAATCCCCCGCGACGCGGTATTTCTGGCCATGATGCGCGACAGTTTCTATGGCGACCATTGTGTGGCGGTACTCGACATCACCGCCAACCACATCCTCGTCGCCGACCCGGCCGAAGGGCTTCAGTACGTCCCAACCGCCGATTTTCTCCTCAACTGGCGCCGCAGCGGCATCCTCCTCCGCCGACCGATTTAACAAAGCTTCCCTCCATTTTACGGGGGATGTCCTGTGCCAGCCGGACAGGGGTGGCTGTGTGACCTGCCGGCTCGGATTCGCGTTAACCTTGTGACTTTACGCTTAAAATTCCCCCGTATGATTTGTATTTTGGGGCGGTTTTCAGTATTATTAGGCAAGTCTTGCAGAAAACGCGGGGGATTTACCGATATAGATTATTTAGAGGTCAGCGGTCAGCAAAATTAGAGGTCAATTTGAAACACGGATATTTATATAAAGTCGCAATTGAGGGGGGGCTGCTGTGCGTCTGCGTGCTGCTGCTGTGCAGTGTGCTGAGCTTTGATATGGGCGATGCGCCGAGTGAGTATGTCTGGCCGCACAATGAGCCGACGGCCAACTGGGTCGGCCGCATTGGCGCAGTTCCGGCCTATTACCTGCTCTATTATGCCGGGCCGGGGATTGTTATCGGGCTATTTGGGCTGATTGCATGCTTGTTTTTGCATTTATCGGGCAAGGGATTGTCCCAGCCGGTCCTGCGGGCGATTGGCCTGGTGCTGGTGACGGCGGCGGTGTCAACGTCGTGGTATTTGCTCTGGCCGAACAGTGAAAACGGCGGACACCTGTATCGACTGATGTTGGGGCACATTTACAGCAGCGGTGATTTTCCCTGGGGCAACGGGGGGATTCTTGGCGTTGCGGCCGGTACATTCCTGCCGATTCACGTCTCCCAGTTGGGAACCTGGGTCATCGTGTTTTTTAGTTTTATCGTCGGCGCGACCGTGGCGGCCGATACTGTCGTGCTGACGCTGGCGCGATGGTTCGGGATGGGTGTGCTGAAACTCTTCGGGCTGGCCGGACCGGCGTTGTCGGCGGCCAAAGAACAGTCGCAGGCGCTGGGTGAAATCTGGACGCGGCTAAGCCAAAAACAGAAGGCCGAGGAAAAGACCTTCGCAGAAGCAATGCGCCGCTATCGTGAAAAAATCGCCCAGCCCCCAACGACGGAGGCAAAGCGGCCTGTCCCGGCCTCAGCAGCCGAACCGACGGCGGCAGCGGCGCCAAAGGTTAAGCCGACGGCAATAGCAACCCCCCCCGCAGCGTCGAAACCCAAACACAAGCCGGCCTCGGTGCCGCAAAAGAGTTATGAGGATTACGAGTTTCCGCCGCTGGATTTGCTCAAGGAGCCGGAGAAAGGATTTTCGGCGATTCAGGAGCGAATGGTGGAAGAAAAGGCCAAGATACTGGAGGCGCTGCTGGATGAGTTCGGCATCCAGGCGCAGGTGGTCAACGCGGAGGCGGGGCCGGCGATTACGATGTACGAACTGGAGTTGGCGGCGGGAGTGAAGGTCAGCCAAATCTCGACGCTGGCCAACGACATCGCGCGGGCGGTCAGTTCCAGTTCCGGGTCGGTCCGTGTGGTCGCGCCGCTGGCGGGCAAGCACACCATCGGCATCGAAGTGCCCAACAGCGAGCGGGAGACGGTGCGGCTCAAAGAGCTTTTGGTGCGGGGCGAAGCGGCCAAGATGCAGATTCCGCTGTATCTGGGGAAAAGCTCGTCGGGTGAGATTTTGGTGTCCGATCTGGCGGCGATGCCGCATTTGCTCATCGCCGGGACGACCGGTTCGGGCAAGAGCGTGTGCATCAACAGCATTCTGATCAGTATTCTGCTGACGCGGCGGCCGGACGAGGTCAAGATGATTTTGATCGACCCGAAGATGGTGGAAATGGCTGCGTTTGAGTCGATTCCGCATTCGATGTGTCCGACGATAACGGATATGAACAAGGCCGAACAGATTTTGCAGTGGGCCACGGAAAAGATGGACGAGCGGTACGAACTGCTGGCCGAGGCGAAGGTACGCAATATCGCTTCGTATAACCTGCTGACACAGGAAGAGCTGATCGAGCGGTTCAATCCCACGTCGCCGGAGGAAGAGGCCAAGATCCCCAAGAAGCTGCCGCACATTGTGATCGTGATTGATGAGTTGGCGGATTTGATGATGACGGCGGCCAAGGAGATTGAGGCGTATATCGTGCGCATCGCCCAGAAAAGCCGGGCGGTGGGGATTCACCTGGTGCTGGCGACGCAGCGGCCGCAGGCGACGGTGGTGACGGGGCTGATCAAGTCGAATATGCCCTCGCGCATCGCGTTTCGCGTGGCGGGGCGCATGGACAGCCGTATTATTCTCGACCAGAACGGCGCCGAGACGCTGCTGGGGCAGGGCGATATGCTGTTCCTCAAGCCCGGCACCAGCGAGCTGGTACGGTCGCAGGGGGCGTTTCTGGACGACGAAGAGATTCGCGGCGTGGTCAACTTCCTCAAAGATGTCGCCCAGCCGCAGTATCATCCTGAGTTGATGCAGCTGAATACCATCGATCTGGGCGGAACACAAAAGGACGACATGTTCGACGAGGCGGTGCGGGTGGTGCTGGAAAGCAAACGCGGCAGCGTCTCGCTCTTGCAGCGGCGGTTGAGCATCGGCTATGCACGGGCCAGCCGCATCATCGAGATGATGGCGGCGGCGGGTATCCTCGGCGAATACAAAGGCAGTCAGGCGCGCGAGGTGACGATGACGCTGGACGATTACGAGGCGATGCGCAAGAATATGGTAGCCGACGAGGTGGCAGGATACGCTGATTTGACAAATGAACGAGGCGACGACGATGCTTACGATAGTCCGGTCGAAGAGGTTGAAGAGGATGACAACACGGAAGATGATAATGAAAAATAAACATACAATCGCGGTTCTTAAGCGATGCGGGTGGATTCCGGTATGGATCGCATTGGCCTTGACACTCGGCGGCTGTATGGCCAAAAATGCCCCGCGGCCGCGGTTCGGCAGCTATGCGACGGCCACGCCCGGCGCGCCTTTCCTTGACGGGGCAAATCTGGGCCAACACAACTACTCAAATTTTTTCTTTGAAAACAACGGCGTCGTCTATACCTGTCACGGCGGGCATATCGATATTGTCCACCTCAGGATTGCAGCCGACCATGTGCGGTATCATTACTACCGAAACAAACAATTTCTGATGCAGTCGGATTGTCGTTTCACGTTCAAGCTCAATGTCGATCCGTCGATCTATTATGTCAGCCTGACGTATCCGGAGAACTGGAAGACGCTGCCCAAGGACGAAAAGTCAGCGATCGCCGACGAAGTGGCGCTGGAACTGGCCCAACACTTTACCTTTATGATGGCAACCTGGCACGAGGTGCTGACGTTTTTCGGCTACAAGTCGATGGGCATTGTGCCCGAGTTTCCGTCGGCGTTTTCGTGGGAGGATAACTATTCCAATCTGTTAGGCGTATGGATGGGGACGGCGGCAGTGCGGGATACGGAGCGGGATTATAATGCAGCGATGACGCATGCGCTGAACGAAACGCTCCAGGATCTGGGGGTTCAATCGGCCGCCGTCACCCGCGCCGCAGCCGAATCGATGCGGGGCATCTGGTATGAGGGAAACCTGATGGTGACGATGAAAGTACGGCACATCGGCATCGGGCTGGACGACGGGACGGTGTCTCCGATGCTCGTGCCGGGAGTGTGCGAAAACGCAAAGCCGCGTGCCTACCCGACGCCGACCTTGTCGGCAGTAGAGAAGTATGGGTTCAAGGTCGCCCTTGAGGTGAATCCGAGGGTGTTTGAAAGCCGACAAATTCTGGGGGTTGTCTGTCCCGAAGGGAACTGCAAACGAGTTGCACTTCCGGACGATCTGCCGATCTTTATGGATTACATTGAACAACAGGGCAAGGTGATGGGTTATGATGTAGTCAAATGACCGATAAAAATCGACTTGCGTTGATACGAGCCGGGGTCTAAAAGGTACAAATCCGGAAAACACCTCAGTGTTTCTTCTTTTCCATTATTTAGTGGCGTTTGTTTGCCGAAACCATAGAGCGAAGCCTGTTGGTATGTATTGAAGATATTGACAGACGAAATAAAAATGGAAAAGGCAATGTAGTTCAGCGAAAGAGTTCGACGAATGTCGCTCCGTGAACGTATCCTGGTGATTTTGCTCATCCTGTTTTGCGGCTGTTTGGTGGTCGAGTACGCGACCTACCGCTGGCTGATGTATCCGGTGTTCACCGCGCAGGAACAACGGCAGGCCGAGGGCGTCGTGGAGTCTGCGCTGAATGCCATTAACGGTCAATTTTCCGCCCTTCAGCAGCAGGTTGTTTCCCATGTCCATTCGAGTTCTTTTTACACAATACTTCAAACCCAAGCGCCGCCGCAGTTCGAAGATGAACTCGCCGGCTTTGATTTTGTGCTGCTGTACGACGTCCAATGGAATCCGCGTTGGCACATCGTGTCGGAAGGCCTGGACGCAGATACGCTGGGCCAACTTCTGATCGGCGACCGAACGGCCTTGCTGTCCAAAGACCTGCTGGGGTTTTCCAGAAACGGCATCGTCCGGATGAACGGGGCGTTTGCCTATGTCGTCGCCGAACCGATTGTCGATCCGGCGAAAAGAAATAGTGTCGAAGGGACGGTGTTAGCCGGACAGTTCATCTCTGACAAACAGCTTTTGGCCATACGCAAGCAATTCCAAATTAATTTTCAATGGGATTTATTGTCGGATGAAGGGGTAAAAAACAGGAATGCCGAGCTATTAAGCCGGATTAATCGGCAGAACCCGTATCACTCTGCATCCATCAGCGATAATTTTTTTCAGATTTCGACGGTTTTATTTGACTATCAAAATCAGCCGGCAATCCTGCTGAAAACCTTCCACGACCGAACGATCAGTGATCACGGCATTATGACGATGTACAAACTGATTTTAATCAAGCTGGGGATCGGATTTGTCGCGGTGATCTTTCTGACGGGCGTATTTCAGGTAATGATTGTCAATCCGATTGTCAAACTCATCCGGCACATCATTGCCATCGAACACCCCGGGCGCGCCACGGGAAAGCTTGCTCTCTCTCAACGGGATGAGATCGGCACACTGGTCGCGGAGTTTGATCAGATGTGCCGCCGCGTGCAGAACGCGCAAATCAAACTGATGGAAAAATCTTACCTCTCCGGCGTCACGGAGATGTCGTCCGGGATTCTGCACAACGTCCGCAACGCCCTTAGCCCGATCACCACACGCATCGACCGCATCAAGGAACATTTTCAGGATATCTCGCTGGACAACCTGGCGCAGGCGCAGCGGGAATTGCAGGACGCACACCTGGACCCGCAGCGGCGAGAGGATCTGACCCGCTTCGTCGAATTGTCGTTCCAGAACGTGATTGACACGCTCAAGGAGATGGTGGCGGGGCTGGACGAGCTGTTCGAGCAGGTGGTGCAGATCGAAGACATGCTCAATACCCAGCGCAGCTTCGGCATCAAACAGGACCGACCCGTCGAATACATTGAGCCGATTGAGCTGCTGAATAACGCACTGGAGTTTGTGCCCGAACACTATCGAAAGAACAATCGGATCGATGTCAGTGCGTCGATCAAAAAACTGCCGTCCATTCCCGTCCATCCGACCACATTTGTCCAAATTCTTCAAAACCTATTGATCAATGCCGCCGAATCGCTGGAGCGCGAAAAGCCGCTGTATCCCAAGATCAGTATTCGGTGCACCATCGAACCGGGCGAGCCGGTGGACAGGCTGCATTGGACGATCCGCGACAACGGAGCGGGCATCGCCGCCGAATCGCTGGAACGAATTTTTGAGCGCGGGTCGTCGTCCAAAACGAAGGGACTGACAGGCATCGGCCTGCACTGGTGCGCCGTCACAATCAATGCGATGGGCGGCCGCCTGTGGGCGAGCAGCGACGGCGTGCATTGCGGTGCGTATTTTCATCTGCTGATTCCAATAGCGGCGACGGAATGCCCAGCAGACAGTAAACGTGAAAGGAACAATGTCCATGAGTCTTGAAAGTGTGCCCAATCGCCGCATTCTGGCGGCCGATGACGAGGTGAAAATTCTGGAGGAGCTGTGCAAGGTGCTGGCACCCGAAAACGCGACCGGCCGGGAATTAAAAGACCTCCAAAGTCGGCTGTTTGCCGTCACAGACAACGGCGTCTGTCCGCAAGCCGGCTTTGACCTGCACTGTTGTTGTCAGGGCGACGAAGCGGTTGACGCGGTGCGGCAGGCCGTCGCGGACGATAGGCCCTTTGCGGCGGCGTTTCTGGATGTGCGGATGCCGCCGGGGCCGGACGGCGTCTGGGCGGCCGAGCAGATCCGCAAACTCGACCCGAACATTCAAATCGTGATGATGACTGGCTATTCGGATTTTGATATCAATGAAATCGCGCAGCGTGTGCCGCCGGAAGACAAGCTTCTGTATATTCAAAAGCCTATGCACGCGCAGGAAATCCGGCAGTTCGCCAGGGCACTGGCGGCCAAATGGCAGTCCGACACGCTATTGCACAAACAGAATGAGCATCTGGTCGCAGTCAATCAAAAACTGGTCGAGTACGACCGGATGAAAAGTGAATTCGTCATGACGGTTTCGCACGAACTGCGGACGCCGCTGACGATCTTTAAAAATATTCTGTCCAACGCGATGGCGGGGGTGATGGGCAAGATTCCGCCGAAGCTGGAACACAACCTGAAGATTGCCGACGAAGCGATCAATCGGCTGGGGACGATCATCGGCGATTTTCTGGATATCTCCAAACTGGAGATGGGCCGGATGAAGCTGGATCGGGAAGTGCTCTGCGTGCAGAAAGTGGCCGGCGAAATCGTGGATATGATTCGATTCGTCACCGAGAACAAGGGCATTGAGCTGACGCTGTCGCTGCCCGACGAGGAACTGCTGATCTTAGCCGACCATGAAAAAATCGCCCGGGTGATCAATAACCTGATTGAAAATGCATCCAAATTCGTGCCGGAGAATACGGGCAAAATTACGGTCCGCATCTGTTCCCACGGCCCCGACCGCGTCAGCCTGAGCGTCGAGGACAACGGCCCCGGCATCCCCGGCGAGCATAAAGAAAGGGTCTTTGACCGATTTGTGCAGGTGGAAAAACACGTCGGCCCCGGCAAGCACGGCACGGGGCTGGGCCTGGCGATCTGCAAGGAACTGGTGAACCTGCACAGCGGGCGCATCTGGGTCGAAGACAACCCCGCCGGCGGCGCAATCTTCAAGATTCTGCTGCCGAAATACCACCCCGACGCCGAACCTGCCCCCGATGCCGTACCGGCCGAAGAAGCGGTCTCCGTATAACCTCCGCCGACGAAGTGTCCGATTGTATCCCCGCCAGCCGCTTGCAGAGACGGCCAAACCGGGTACAATCAGGACGGTACATACCGGTAACATAGGTAACAGATTATGCTAAGGACATGGGTAACAGAATGGTTTTATAATGGCCCTCAAAAACGGAGGGTCGATTATGTCCTGGCAGGAGACCTGTGTTATGGAACCACGGATTCAATTCGTAATGGCTGTTTTTGGATGGTACTTACAGCATGTATGAGCTGTGCCGACACTTCGAGCCATCGGTAATCTCCTGTACTGTTTAAGCAATTTTTATCTGACATTTCCCATTTAAACGGTTAACAAACACAATTTCTCCTAACGGTATCGATAATTTTACAAAATTCACTCCGGCAAGGTCAAGAAAAAACCATCCCATGCACGGCTAACATCCGATTCAGCCGTCAGATGGTTTTTTGTGTAAGACAAGACCAAACTTTTTACGCTGGAGGCAATCCGGATTTAATTTTCTACAACTGCCTTTACGGCTACAAAAATCCGTAATAATACTGATTTCAAAAATTTTGTGTGCCGGCAGTTTTTTTATTTGAATTTGATTGCTTTCGCCACCGGTCACAGATATAATTAATGACGCATTTCAGGAATATACATCTCGTTGACGAACCGTTTCTATGGCTTAGCAAGGTTAATAATGAGTGGGAGAAACCAATCCCGATATTCCTTTGCCGGCCTTTTCCAAGACCTTCTTTCTGTCACCATCCGCGCTGCGGGTGCGCGGTCACCTCATCAATTCATATTTATTAACCATTTTTTGAAAGGGAAGAAAAATGAAGACGAAAACAATTTTGGTTGCGGTTTCTATGCTTGTCATCTGCGCAATGCAGGCAGCGTTAGCGGAGGTTGTCAGCGTAACGAATCCTGGATTTGAGAGTAACGTGCTGGGCGCGGGAGGCAGTACTCCGAGCGCTAACGGCTGGACCATTACCGGAAATGCCGGGACGTTATATCCTAACACCGCCGCATTCGCCGACTTGGCGCCCCAGGGCAATAATGTCGCTTACGTGGATGCTGGGAACTTATCTCAAATCATTTTTGAGACGCTCCAGGCCAATACCGTGTACTCCCTCATCGTGGAGGTTGGCGATCGGCTCAATGTCGCATTCGTCAGTTATGCCGTTAATCTCTACGCCGGCAGCACGCTTTTGGCCAGTACCAGTGCGCCCATACCGCCGAATGGCGGCTTTGTCACCGCCGTGGTCAATTACGATGTCCAACCCGAAGATCCGTTCGTCGGCCAAATCCTAAGAATCGAACTGGTTTCCGGAGGATCTCAGGCTGTATTTGACTGTGTCCGCCTGATCAAGCTGACCGATCCGATCCTCAACTTCACCCAAGGGACTCGCTTTGCATCGATTCAGGCCGCCGTATATGCGGCCGACAACGGCGATGTCATTGAGGTTCCTCCGGGAACATACCATGAGCACATTACCTTTTTAGGCAAGGAGATAACACTGAAAAGTCAAAGCGGCAATCCCGATGACACCATTATCGATGGGCGGTTTATCGATATGTTGTCCAGTAGTACGGTCGCTTTGACTTCTTTCAAGGGGTCCATCGTCACCTGTGCTAATCAAGGGCCGACTATCGATGGATTCACCCTCACCAATGGCATGGGTACCTACCGCAGCGGGTACCGCTATGGCGGCGGAATGTACAATGCTGAAAGCGGCCCGACCGTGAGCAACTGCACCTTCGCCCTGAACTCTGTCACCGGCGATGGCGGCGGGATGTATAACAAGCCCGGCAGCCCCACGGTAACGAATTGCACCTTCGCTGAAAATCATGCGAATTTTGCCGGCGGCGGGATGGATAACAGGAACCAAAGCAGTCCGGTTGTAACCGGATGCACCTTCAGCGGCAACACGGCTGGAACATACGGCGGTGGAATGGAAAACTGGACCAGCAGCAACCCAACCATAACCAACTGCACCTTCAGTGGTAACATTGCCGTAAATGGCGGGGGAGCAATGGAAAACACGAGCAGCAGCAAGCCAACCGTAACGGACTGCGTTTTCACGGGAAATCAGGTTTCCTCTTTAGACGGCGGGGCGACCCATAACACCGTTTCCAGCATCCCCACATTTATCCGCTGCGATTTCGATGGCAACATCGCAAAACGCTATGGCGGTGCGATTCACAACGACAACAGCTCCGCTGTTTTTGACGATTGCACGTTTACAGACAATACCGCAACAACCGAAGGCGGAGCCGTAATGAATCACAATGCAAGTCATGCCCGCTATACCGGCTGCACGTTTACACGCAACACCAGCAATTACGGCGGTGCGATGTTTAACCGACTGAACAGTTCTCCTGTCATTCTCCACTGCCTCTTTGCGTATAACCCCGCTGCCGCTTGGGGAGGCGCCGTGTACAATGATGAGGGCACCCAAAACCCGACGTTCGCTTATTCACAGTTCCTGGGAAACCGCGCTAACAACGAACGTGGTGGGGCTATTGTACATAGATGCGCCGGTACACTCCGCCTGAACCACTGTCTGTTTATCGGCAATTATGCCAAGATGTATGCCGGTGGTTTTTACACCGAGGCCGGCACGACTGATATGCAGCATTGTACTTTTACGGCTAACAATGCTCCTACCCGGGGCGGCGGGATACTCATGACATCCAGCAGCATCCTCAATATAGTCAATACGATAGCATGGGATAATACATCACCAACAGGGTCGGATATCGCGAAAGACAGCGGAACATTGGCGGTCTCCTACAGTGACTTCGGCGTAGCGATAACCGGTGAGGGCAATCTGGCGGCTGACCCGAACTTTGCCGTTACCCCCAGTGATGGCGGAGACGGCTGGGGCGACAATTCCTCCACCCCTGCCTTCGACGAAAGCACCAACGACAACTTTGGCGATTTACGTCTTTCGGCGGGATCCCCCTGTATCGACGCGGGAACCAGCTTTGACACCAGTGCGGTGGACTTGGACGGGAATGTACGGACTGTTGATGATCCCGATATGCCCGATATCGGTATCGGCCCCGTCGCATTTGTCGATATGGGTGCTTATGAGTTCGGTTCTGCCCCTCCTGCTGGCGGTATCCCCGGCGATGTTAACAACAATGGCATGGTGGACTTCTTAGACTTGGCCATCTTGGCGAGACACTGGCTGGAAAGCGTACAGTAACATTTTATTTGATGGTTTATTGGCGAAAAATGCAATCCTGTTCGGCACTCGATTTGCTCTGTTTTAAGGCCCTACTAAAATTTTTACAAATTGCCTATTTTAAAGTAGCGCCAGCATGTCCTTTATGCTTTAATCGCGTTTATGAGTGCCAAACGTGAATAAATCAAAGAATCCCAGCTTGTGGGATTCAAATATTTCAAGGCCCTCTCCGGGATGCTGGGATCCCTTCACGACGGCGACTGTCAGCGTGCCCGGGCGGGCAACCGGCTGCTGCACATGGACGAATAAATGTCCTTGCTGCTGCTGTACATGGTCAACCCCATCTGTACCTCACTGCGGGCCGCACAGTGCAACAGGTGACCAAGTATCCACTACAACAGACCACCCAGTACATCTGAAAATCCGTGTGTCGGCGGTTCAGGATGAAGATTGACGACTTGTCGGTCAGGCAGGCTGCGGGGCGTCCGTTGAACGGGCGAACACGAATACCAGCACGGTTTCGGCTGTCATCCATGTTGCCAGTGCCAGCACGATTGCCCCGACACCAGCCAAAAGGAAATTTTTGGTCTCGATATAATCAATCTCATTGAGTACCATTGCCCAACCGGTCACGACCAGCATCGCCAGGCAGGGCAGTGCCGTGACCAGGTACTTGACGCCGCCCTTGCGTTTGAGGTACATCGTTATCACCAGCAGCGCCAGCGCCGCCAGCAGTTGATTGACCGTTCCGAACAGCGGCCACAGCACCTTGGCTCCGGTGGCGTCGGCCCCGAAGGAGACCGTTCCGCCCTCGGTCTTGATAAACGCCAGCGCCGCGGCCGACAGCACTGCCAGCGTCGTGGCAACCCATCGCCCGGACAACTTGGGGAGCTTGAAATCCTCGGCCAGCTCGCCGATGACGTACCGCTGAATCCGCACGGCCGTGTCCAGCGTCGTGCCAGCAAACGACGCCACAAACACGCCCATCAGTGCAATGCCCAGCGTCTGGGGGATGCTTAGCGACTGCATAATGTTGGCGGCGCCGCTGATAACCGGCGCCAGATTGTCACTCAAGCCTTTTTCGCCCATCCACGAGGTGTAATAATGCGTCCACGCCTGGTGTCCGTCCATCTCGCCGACGCCCAGACTCAGCCCGGCCGCGATGCACACAATCACCAGCACCGCCAGCGCCCCTTCGATCAGCATCGAGCCGTAGCCGACAAACTGGGCGTCGGTTTCACGGGCGAGCTGCTTGGTGCTGGTGCCCCCTGACACGAGCGAATGAAACCCGCTGATTGCCCCGCAGGCGATAATGACAAACATCATCGGAAACAGCGGCGGCGCATCCGGCCCGGCAGCCTGAATGGCCGGGGCGACCAGCTCAAAGTCCGTCCGGGTCAGTGCCGTTACGGCCACGCCCGCCGCCAGCAGCCCCATCATAATAAACAACTGCCAGGCGTTGATGTAGTCCCGCGGCTGGAGCAGCACCGTTACCGGCAGCGTCGAGGCGAAAAAGGCATAAATCATCAGCAGAATCGTCCATATCCCCGTCGCGGGTATCGGCCACTCCGCCGGGAACTGCGTCGGAAACCAGCCAGTATGCTCGTTCCAGGCGCCCAGCGCGATTGTCCCATACATCAGCGCCACCGCCGCTACGGTCATCAGTACGACATTGGCGTTCTTTTTGTAGATCGCCCAGCCCAAGCCGACGGCGATGGGAATTTGCAACCAGACTGCCAGCACCGACTGCGGATACAGATTGAACACCGTCGCGATGACGACGCCGAACATGGCGATAATAATCAGCAGTGCCAAAAAGACGACCAGAAAGAAGATCAGCCGCACCCGTTTGTTGATGTAGCGGGCGGCGACCTCGGAGAGGCTCTTGCCCTCGTTACGCAGCGAGACGACCAGTGAACCGAAGTCGTGTACCGCCCCCATCAGGATACAGCCGAAGACCACCCACAGCAGCGCCGGCAGCCAGCCCCAGATGATGCCGATGGCCGGTCCGACGATGGGGCCTGTTCCGGCGATTGAGGTAAAATGATGCCCGAAGACGATACCTTTTCGCGTCGGCACAAAATCGATCCCGTCCCGTTGTTCATGGCTGGGGACGGGCGCCGCGGCATCCAGCTTAAAAATACGCCGTGCCAGAAAGCGGCCATACGTATGATACGCGACCCCATACCCCGCAAAACACAACAGCATTAAGAGTAATACGTCCATAATGATTATTTCTCAGGGTTTTTGAGTTCCTCGACTTTCGGCAAATCTTTCAGCGATGCCAGGCCGAAGACATCGAGGAATTTTTTGGTTGTGCCGTAGAGCATCGGGCGGCCGAGGATTTCGGCGCGGCCGACGATCTTGACCAGGCCTTTGTACATCAGGTTGCGGATGACCTCGCCGGAGGCAACGCCGCGGATGGCTTCCACGTCGGCGCGGATGATGGGCTGCTTGTAGGAGACTACGGCCAGCGTCTCCAGCGCCGCCGGGGAGAGTTTGTTGTCGGTGCGGACCTTGATGAGCTTGCTTAGCCACGGGTTAAAGGCCGGCAGCGTCATCATCTGGAAGCCGCCGGCGATCTTTTCGATGCGAAAGGAAAAGCCGCCTTTTTTGTATTTTCTGTTCAGGTCGCGGACGCACTGGCGAATCTCCTTGACCGAGCCGGCCTCGGCGATATCCACCAGCCGCTTGGGGGTGAGCGGCTCGTCGCTGGCAAACAGCACCGCCTCGATGACCGTTTCCAGCGTCGTCTCGTACTCCTCCGGCTCCAGCGGCTCAATGTCCGCGTCCGTCTCCTCCTCGTCGTCGTCGGTCGGGCTGTTTGTCGCATCCGCTTGGACGTGTTCATTTGCTTCCAGGCTTAAGCCTGAACTCCCAGCGAATTCGTCCGCAATGGCCGGTTTTTGCAGCGGGGCGTCATCGGCCACAAACTCCACCGGCTGGGCATCCGACACAGGCGCTGTCGGGGTGGCACCTTCAAGCGCAGCTCGTGGGTGCAGCGATTCGGCCTGCGCCTCATCGGCAAGGCTTTGTTCTAATTTATTGTCTTTATAATCCTGTTCTTCGTCCTGCATCAGACTTGTTTCCACGTGAAGGGGTCGGCGTCTTTTTGACTGACCCGTATTATGACACCGTTGAGCTGTTTTTTCAATGTTTTTGCTAAATTTTTCAGGGCGAACCGCTCCGAGACGGTGTGCGACAGGCAAATGCAGGTCAGCCCGGCCTCTTGTGCGGCCAGGGCCTGATGGTGTTTCAGCTCGCCGGTCAGGTACAGGTCGCAGCCGGCGGCGATGACGGTGTCGAGGATCTTGCCGCACGAGCCGGCACAGACGGCGGCCTTGCGGATGGTGCGTTTGGCCGGGCCGATGAGGCCGACGGCGCGGGTGCCGGTTGCGGTTTTTATGGCTTTTACAATGGCGTCAAGTGAGGTCGGCTTTTTGAGATGGCCCATCCGCCCCAGGCCGAGCTTGTTCTCGACATCGCAGTGCCGGAATACGTCAAAGGCGGGCGTTTCGTAGGGGTGTGCAGCCCGCAGGGCGGCGATGACGGCGGCCGTTTTGTCGGCGGCGACGACCGTTTCCAGCCGGATTTCGCTGACCCGCTCCAGCGTGCCGCGCTTGCCGATAGCGGGGTTGGCCCCTTCCAGCGGCAAAAATGTCCCCACGCCCTCGGCCATAAACCCGCAGTGGGAATACTGGCCGATGGCCCCGGCCCCGGCGGCGTACAGGGCCTCGGCCACCGCATTGACCGCATCGTGCGGGACGAAGGTAATGACCTTATACTGCGGCCCGGCGGGGTCTGCGACATAATCGCCGATGGGTTTGGCGTCCTGCAGCGGCAAAATCGCCGCCAGCGCGTCGTTGATGCCCCCCGCGGCGGTATCCAGCGCGGTGTGAATCGAAAAAACGCCGATATTCGCCCGGATCAGCTCATAAATCGCCGCTGTCGGCCCGTCGGCGGTGATGCGCTTTAACCCATCCCAAATCACGGGATGATAGGCCAAAATCAGGTCGGCCTTGAACCGTTTGGCCTCGGTCGCGACCGCCCGCGTCGTATCAATCGTCAGCAAAATCCGCTGGATGTTCCGCGTCGGGTCGCCGACCAGAAAGCCGACGTTGTCCCAGTCCTGCGCCAGCGCCAGCGGCGCAACCGCTTCCACCGCCCGGCGAATCTGTTCGAGTTTCATTGCATGCTTCTTTCAAATGTTGTGGTTTGCATTCGCTGTTCCCTTAATTCTTCAAAGCCAAATGGCAGCCAGAATTTCATCGCTGGATCGGGTACACTCGGACTATAATAATAGACTACCATCTCCGAACCATCATCGGAAATAAAAATTGCACTGGCATAACCATGGACATTACCGGTTTCAAACGCTAAGACCTTACAATCAGTATTAATTTGAATCGGGGCGTATATGAAATAGAACATTACTGCCGCAAGATCAGCTTCTCTGTATTCATCGAACGAGTTGTTTTCAAGTTTCTTGAAATCTTCTTCAAATAGCGGCAGCGAAAGATGATATTTCCAGCCGTTGGCTTCCGCAAAATCTATGATTTCCTGTGCTTGAAATGAGCCGGGTTCTGTGCGATAGTGAATTGCACCGTGGCGGACAAGTATAAATGTGTTTTGACTTTGAATATCGACGATTGCTTCCTTTTTGAAATCCAGCCAGAAAGCAGCCTGAGAGCATGCTCTCTTGAATTTGTAAACATTGAGCGGGGGAGGTATTGAACCCGGCGGCGTGAAGGTTATGAAGGCAAAAAGTAAAAGAATCAGCGATACACAGGTAATCAGTATTCCGTAGAGGCTGCGCTTGCGCCGTTTTTTTGAGACAAGCCCTAGTAGACAGACAATCAGAGACGGCAGTGCCGTTATGCCCAGTGTTGGCAAAACTGTCAACGAAAGCACCAGTCCCGCAAGACCGTGTTTATTGGTGTTTTCTTGACCTGTTATAGTTGTATTGGCATTGAGCATTGGCTTAATACAAGACAAATTGGACTAAATTTAAGATTCAATGGCATTTTCCGTAATTATAGCCATCAAATGACTTTTCGCAAAATGCAATTTTGGTGGCGAGAACGGGCGGGGTGCGATAAATAGGGGAAATTGTTTTGACAATAATATAGGAACATTATACGGTTATGGGCATAGGAAGTGCCCTGGAAAGCGATAGCTATCCGACTCTTTATGGAAGGGACAGATAATGGGTATTGTTCAATTGAAGGCCATCCGAAAGGAATTTTCCTCCTTGGTGGCAGTCGATGACGTGTCGTTTGAAGCCGAGGCGGGTCAGGTGGTTGGGCTGATCGGACCTAACGGGGCGGGCAAGACGACGTTGCTGCGAATGCTGGCGACCTTGCTGGTGCCGACGGATGGAACAGCGACGGTATGCGGGGCGGATCTGCGAAAACAACCTCTTTCGATTCGGCGAAACATCGGCTACCTGCCGGACTTTTTCAATCTGTATCCCGACCTGACGCTGCGGGAATGCCTGGACTTTTTT
This sequence comes from Phycisphaerae bacterium, assembly GCA_012729675.1. Classification (GTDB taxonomy): domain Bacteria; phylum Planctomycetota; class Phycisphaerae; order Sedimentisphaerales; family Anaerohalosphaeraceae; genus T3Sed10-213. Next base: position 38,919 of record JAAYCR010000005.1, read on the forward strand.
GCACGGGCCTATCATGTGCCGTCACAACAGGTGGCCGGTCGCGTGGATGCCGCACTCAAGACAGTATCGCTCGAAAGCAAAAAGGACAGCCAGATTCGGCACCTTTCGCGGGGTATGGTTCAACGGCTGGGGCTGGCGACGCTGCTGGTACGCGAGCCGTCGGTGCTGCTGCTGGATGAACCGGCTTCGGGGCTGGACCCGATGGCGCGGATACAGCTTCGGGACATCCTGCGGCGGCTGGCACAGGAAGGCAAGACCATCCTCATCTCGTCGCACATTCTGACGGAACTATCGGGGTTCTGCACGCATATCGCGATTATGAACGCCGGGCGGCTGGTGATGTACGGCAGCGTCGAGGAGATCGAACGTCAGATCGCCGGCCAGCAGGCGGTCGTCGTCAAGGTACTCGGCGACACCGCTCAGGCCGAGCGGATTTTGCGGGGCCTGCCGTCGGTTGAGGCGGTGGCCGCGTCTGACCATACGTTTACGCTCACCTGCGGGGGCGGGCCGGAGGTCGTGGCCGAGATCAATCGTTCGCTCGTCACCGGGGGCGTCGGAGTGGTCGAACTGGCCCGGCACAAGACCAGTCTGGAAGAGCTGTTTATGACGCTGTCCATCGAAAAAAATCTGCACATCAGTTGACAGGAGGCCGCCATGTGCGCCAATCCGATTATTCGTCGTTACCGTTTCAGCCAGCTTCGCCCGCAGCAGGTGTGGGTGTTCGGGGCGCTCTATGTGTGCGTCGCGCTGCTGATTTTGTTTATCAACAGCTCGATTTATCGCTATGGCGAAGGGGCCTATACAACGCTGACGGAACTGTACAAGGGGCTGTTCGTTCAGTTTGCGATTCTGGAGGTGTTTATGCTTTGGCTGCTGTGTCCGGCCAACTGTTCGAACGTCGTGGCGCGCGAAATTGCGGACAAATCGTTCGACTTTTTCCGGATGCTGCCGATCCGCGCCGGCCAGAAGGCGGTCGGAATACTGGTCGGGCGCAACCTGCTCTGTCTGATCATCGCGACGGTCAATCTGGGGCTGTGTCTGGCGTTCGGGTTTGCCGGCGGCATCCCGGCTGCGTTGATGCTGCAGATGATGGCTGTGCTGGCGTCGGTTACGGCAGCGCTCAATCTCGTGTCGCTGCTGTTTTCGGTGCTGTCGTATAAGAAGTCCAAGGCACACAGCTCAATTCCGCTGGTGCTGATCGTCGGGCTGTTTACATTCGGTCCGCTGATGGGGATGATGAGGACAACTGTAGGCGGCGGCCAAATCGAAACCTATCCTGCGTTTTTCTACGGGGCTGCAATGCCGGTGCTGTACCTGGTTTCATGCTGCACGCTCTTTGTCGCGGCGTGGGCCTACATTGGGTTGCTGCGGCGCTTTACGCGGGAGTACGAAGCGCTGTTTAGCCGGGTGGGAGCGGGGTTGTTTATGCTGACGTTTATGGTCGTGCTGTGCGGGTTGTTTTATGTCTATTTGCTGGGGCCGGACGGTCATCGTATCGTTTGGGGGGTTTGGTTGTCGGGGCTATTACTTGTGGGGATTGTGCCGCTGTTTGCCATACGAAGTTTTGACCGGTATTTGGAAATCAGCCGCACCGCCCATCGGGCCACTGGACTTTTCTGGCGATTGCTGGTCAACTCCAACATTGTCGGAGGTCTGGTATTATTTGTTATCTGGCTGGTGTTTGCAATTGCGGCCGGCCTGACGGCCAAGGCGGATAGGGTTGATTTTCTGTGGCTGTCGATCATTACCTTCAGTGCATTGTTGGTGATTTTGGCATTGATCGAGACATACGCGCTCTGGCAGCCGCGGAATGATAAAATCGGCTATTTGCTGGGCTTTTTGGCGATTCTGTATTGTGTGCTGCCCTTTATCCTGGGGGCAATTTTTGAAAACGAAACCTTATTTCTTTTTAGTCCGCTGGGAATAGTGGGTATATTGGATGGAGGCTACGACGCGACCGTGTTGTTAATGCCGCTCTTCTTTAACCTGATCTGCCTGCTGCCGCTGGGTATCCTCATCGGTAAACGGTACTATGATTTGGTCTGCATTCGGACGCAGATCGGTTCTCTCGCTGCCCACGGAGCAGATCCATCAAGCGTCCCACTCAATTGATCACTGCACAAGAGAATGAACGGGCAGCTTAGAGCGGGGCGGCGTTTCCCAGCGTTGTCAGGCCGTCCAGGCAAAGCTGCGCCCAGGTCTCCATCGTGTCGCGTTCGGCCAGCAGTTCTTCGGGGGTCATAAACGCCATCTGCGTGATCATCTGCTCACGTTTTTCGACGGCCTCGCTGTTCAGCGTCCAGATGTGCACGACGCCCAGATGCACCGCCCCGACGGCGTTGGAGTCGTCGTTAATCAGCGCGGCGATGCGGTCGGTGTAGCCGGCTTTGACGTGAATTTCCTCCTCGACTTCGCGCTGCACGGCGTTTAGATACGTCTCGCGAAAATCGCCGAACAGGGCCATGTCATCGACGGGGTTGATGTGGCCGCCGATGCCGATGGAGCGATTGCCGACCAGCCGCGTTTCACCGGCCCGCTTGCCGCGGACGTAGCTAAGGATTTTGCCGTTGCAGCACAGAAGGACATACGAAATCAATTGCTTGAAATTCGGATCGTTTTCGGCCTCAACGCGCGGTATAAACCGGGCCGTGCCGGGGGCAAACAACCGCGCCAGCCGATGTTCCACATCAAAGGCAAGCCCCTGAAACATCCCCGTTTCTTCCAGTACCGACCGTTTGACCACCAATACCTGTTCATTCTGTGCCATGCTGTCTCCGTATAGCGCTGCGATTCTGTTTTGTGCGTACTGTATCGCAGGCTCGGAGTGGGGTCAAGGAGGAAAAACACGCTCTCTGTGAATCCGGTTATCCCGCTTTTGGGAGCAACAGGCGGTTTGGGTTCGGTTTTCCTTCGCCGGCAGGCGAAGTAAAATGTTGCCGAGCGGCTGTTGGGGCGGTATGATGACAGGTTTGGGAATAATGAGCACTATGCGTACCATTGAGGATATTCAGGATATTGGACGGCTGCCGCGGGGGCTGGTGTTGACCATCGGCAACTTTGACGGGCTGCACCGGGGGCATCAGGCGATCCTGGCCGCGGCCAAAAAAGCCGCCGCCGAGCGACAGGCCCACGTTGCGGTGATGACCTTCGACCCGCATCCGTTGGCGATCCTGCGGCCGGAGAAGGTGCCGGGGGTCTTGACGTCGCTGCCGCAGAAGTTGCGGCTGTTTCAGGCGGCGGGCATCGACTATACGATTGTGATTCGGGACAGCTTAAGTCTGTTAAATCTGTCGCCGGCGGATTTTGTGGACGACTTTCTGATGTCGCACCTGTCGCCGTCGGTCGTCGTGGAAGGGCCGAATTTCACCTTCGGCTACGGACGCAGCGGCACGGTCCAGACGCTGCGGACACTCGGTGCTGACCGGGGCTTTTCGGTGGTCGAGGTGCCTTTTACCGAGGTGCGGCTGGGCAAAGAACGCCGCGCGATGACCTGTTCCAGTTCGCTGATTCGCGGAATGCTCGAAGAGGGCAATGTGTATGCCGCCGCTCAGTTGCTGAGCCGTCCGTATCGGCTGATGGGAGAGGTGGTCGTCGGGCGCGGCATCGGCCGAACGCTGGGCTTTCCGACTGCCAATGTCCACCCCGCGCAGCAGATGCTGCCGGGCGAGGGCGTCTATGCGGGGTATGCGGTCATCGGCGCAACGTTCGAGGAGGTCTGCTTCGGCGGGCTGCGTCGCCCGGCGGCACTGAGCATCGGCCGGGCCAAGACGTTTGTCACCGAACACCCGCTACTGCTGGAAGCGCATCTGCTGGAAGTCAACGTGGAAAATCTCTACGGCAAGTGGGTGGGACTGGAGTTTATGGACTGGATTCGCAGCCAGCGGCGGTTTGCGTCGCGCACGCAGTTGATTGACCAGATCGAACAGGACTGCCGCGATGCATTGGCGGTATTGATATGAGGACAAAAGAATTTAAAAATCAAAGTCAAAAAGTTAAAACCACAATTCAAAATGAAAAAATCGAAATCGCATCGTCAGTTTTGAGTTTTACATTCGGGCTTTAAATTTTTGATTTTAAACTTAAACTTTTTTGATGGGCTAAAGCCCATCCTACGAAAGGATTTTTCTTAGCGATGCCGAACAACGGTGAATTTCAGGCGGCGATTGAAATGCTGGAGCAAGCCCGGCGGGTGTTGATTACGACGCATCTAAAGCCGGACGGCGACGCCTGCGGGTGTATGCGGGCGATGGCCGAGTATGTGACGACGGCGGGCAAGACGGCCCTGCCGCTGGTGCTGTCGCCGCTGGCCAGTTGGTACGCCGAGTTGTTCGATGTGCCGATTCCGGTGCTGGGCAATGACGTCAAGCCGGAGGAGTTGGGGCGGGTCTATGGCGACTGCGATCTGATGGTGATCGTCGATACGAACAGCTATACCCAATTGCCGGGGCTTGAGACGTTTATCAAGGCTGCGCGGGCGGCCGGGACGCCGAAAATCATGGTCATCGACCACCACATCACGGGCGATCATCTGGGCGATGTGGAGCTGATCGATACGCAGGCGGCCGCCGCCGGCGAGATCGTCTATGACCTGTTCAAAGCCGCCGGGCATACGATTACGCCGCGGATCGCCGAGTCGATTTTTATCGCCCTGGCCACCGACACCGGCTGGTTTCGTTATGGTAACGCCGACAGCCGGATATTGCATACCGCCGCCGAGCTGGTGGCCGTGGGCGTCCATCCCAACGAGGTCTATAGGCGGCTGTATCAGAGTTTTTCGCCCGCCCGTCTGGCGCTGATGACGCGAATGCTGGAACATTTGGAGCTGCACCACAACGGCCGCATCGCCACGCAGTATATCTTGCGAAAGGATTTTGACGAGACCGGAGCGTCCGGGGCGGATACGGAAAATCTCATCGACGAATGCCAGCGCATCGGCACCGTCGAAGTTGCGATTTTGCTGGTCGAACTGGCCGACGGCAAGTACCGCTGTTCGCTGCGGAGCAAGGGTGGTGTGGACGTGCGGGCCGTCACGCAGGCCTACGGCGGCGGCGGCCACACCCTGGCGGCCGGCGTCACCCTGCCCGGTCCGCTGGACACGGCCTTGGGGCAACTGGTCGCCGACGTGAGGCGGCAGATGACAGAGGATAGAGGTTAGAGGATAGAAGTTAGAGTGTGCGGAATGTTAATCAGGTAATTGACTATCGAGACGCGACGACACAGATTTGATTTGTTGTCCGGGCGGTTTTTGGAGGCCCGGCTTCCGTTGCTGCTGGCGACGCTGGCGCTGGTGTGCATTAGTCTGGTCACGATCTACGCCATCGGCCACCCCCGCACCGACGCGCCGCAGGCCGCCGACAGTCCGGCGGTCGGCGACGAGCGCATCGAGCTGCAGCAATCGCGTTATGCCGGCTTTTGGCTCAAGCAAGCCCTCTATGCCGCCGCAGGGCTGGCGTGCCTGGTCGCGGTCAACCTGGTCGATTATCGGCGGATCGGGCCGTACAGCTACGCCATCTACGCCGGGATTCTGGGGCTGCTGATGGTACTGCTGCTGGATAAATACATCGACCTGCCGTTTGTGCCGGTCGTCAACAGTGCCCGCCGCTGGATCCGCATCACCATAATGGGGCGGGATGTCGTCAACATCCAGCCGTCGGAGTTCTGCAAAGTCGGCTTTATCCTCGCGCTGGCGTGGTATTTGCGGTTTCGGGAGAATTATCGGATGTTCAAGGGGCTGGTCGGCCCGTTCGCCATCACTCTGCTGGCCATCGTGCTGATTATGCGTCAGCCCGACCTCGGCACAGTGATGCTGCTGATGCCCATCCTGTTTACGATGCTCTTCGTGGCCGGGGCACGGGTCAAGCACCTGCTCCTTATAATAGGGATGGCGCTGCTGTCCGCCCCGATCCTCTGGCAGTTTATGCATCCATACCAGCGGATGCGCATCTCCTCGGTCGCCCTGCAAAACGAGCGGGTGTTCGCCGCCGCCCAATCCCGCCCGCGTCTGGCGGCCTACCTCGTCGGCGACACCGACAAGCTGCGGACGTGGCGGCGCGACGAAGGCTACCACCTGATCCACTCCAAACAGGCGATTGCCTCCGGCGGCATTCGCGGCTACGGCCTGGGCCGCGGGCCGTATCTGCGCTACGACTACCTGCCCGAACGCCACAACGACTTTATCTTCGCGGCCATCGCCCATCAATTCGGCCTGGTTGGCTGCGTGGTGGTGCTGCTTTTGTACGGGGTGATTATCGCCGCGGCGATGGAGATCGCCTGGCTGAATACCGATGCGTTTGGTCGCCTTGTGGCCGCCGGGATCGGGGCGATGTTCGCCGTCGAGGTGCTGGTCAACGTCAATATGACCATGGGCCTGATGCCCATCACCGGTCTGACGCTGCCCCTGGTCAGCTATGGCGGCTCCAGTATGGTCGTCCACCTCATCGCCGTCGGCCTGCTTAATAATATCGGACGCGAAAGACCGTTTTCACTGGCAAAAAAGCCGTTTGAGTTCGAGAATTAGGAGGCAGGAGTCAGGAGGCAGGAGGCAGAACAGCCGGCCAAGTCGCCCGCGGAAACTAAAAATTTTCAGTTTTGATTTGAAACTTTTGATTTTAAATTTTAAAGCTTTCCCCCGTGCCGTCCGCATAAAATCCGCATTATTAGGCCAAAAAAGGCAGATGCGGGCGACAACAGGACGTATTAGCACTGAAAATACGTGTATTATGGGAAAAATTTTTGTTATTCCGCACATTTTCCTTGCATCGGGACGCGATTTATAGTACTATCAGCAGTGTACCAAGGAAGCTGAATTTCGGATGGGAGAGTCCGGGGGTTGCTTTTGGGGTACGATATTGCGGACGGATGAAAGCATAGTAGTCGATTGCGAGAACGCCTGCGGGGCGCGTGGCCTTTCGGGTTGTGACATAAAGCTGTAACGCAAGTAAAAGAGAAAAGGATGGTGTCGAATGAAAAAGCTTGTTTTGGCAATGCTGGTCGCGGCTATGGCTGTGCCGGCGTTCGCGGTGGTCAACATTAACGCCACGGACGAGGGGAATGGTGTTCTGAAGTTGTGGTACGAATGTACCGAAGGCGAAATTATCCGCGGTATTGCCCTCAGGATCGAGGCCGACGGCAATGCGACCATCGCGAATAACGGCGCCGCAACCGTATTGGCGTTGTGGGAAATCGACGGAAAGTCGTTCGGTTTTAACACGTATATGGATTATGCGTTCACCGTTGAATCGGATACCCCTGGATTCTATGATATCGATCTGGGACATCCGCTGGCCAAGGCCGACGAACGCGGCGAGTTGGACAGCTTTCCGGCCGGCCTGTTTTCGGTCAGCATGGGTGCACTGGACCAGCTCGGCGAGCAGGCGGGCGTCGGCAGTTCCGGTGAACTGATGACCATTAAGTTTGACCTGACCGGAGATGCCGTTATCAGCATCGCAGCGGATACCCTCCGCGGCGGCGTCGTCGGTGACGGTGTCGAAGTCGTGGCCGTACAGCCCACCCAGTGGCTGATAGACGGCGGCGTGGTCGAAGAGGTCGTTTGCAGCGCTCTGGCCAAGACGACGGCCGGTACGAACATTGACCAGACCCGCGTGAATGCCAGCCGTGTGGAGACCTTCACCGCCGCCGCCAGCAGCAACGTGGCCGGCGAGATTGAGTACTCCTTCGACTTTGGCGATGGCAACTGGACGGCGTGGGGCGCGGCCTCGCAGACCAAGACATTTGTCTATGGTGGTGCTGGTGTAGTTGCAGCGAATGACTATAGCTTCAATGTCAAGGTCAAGGCACGCAATGCCGCGACACTGGTCGAATCCGCCGAATACGGTCCCATCGTCATGGTCAGCGAACCCGTCAAGTCAACAATTGGCGCAACACAGTATGGCATTTGGGCAGCAGCTGGCCGTCCGAACTGCTGGGCCTTTCCGCGCAACTGCCGCGGCGATGCAAACGGTGGAAGTACAGGTTTAGGTGCTAATCGTACGTGGGTAACTGTCGCAGATTTGAACATTCTTGCCGCCGCCTTTAACAAAGTTGAAGCTGATCTTTTGGTCTCTTCGTTTGGCGGATTCCCTGGTGTCTGTGCCGATTTCAACCGTGGGAGTACCGGACTTGGTGCAAACCGTACATGGGTAACTGTTGCGGACTTGAATGTTTTGGCTCAGTATTTCAACAAGGTCGTAGCTGAAGTTCCGGTTTGCGAGCAGACGCAGTATCATTATTGGACGGGCAATCTGTAATTTATATTGACACACACTTTACACTAAAGTTAACGTTAACGTAAGTTTGTACAAACAAAAACACAACTAATGTATGAAAGGGGAACGATGATGAAGAAGTTAATGGTTCTGAGTTTGGTTTTGGCAATCAGTGCAATGTCAAGTGCGGCCTTTACGATTGATTATTTAAATGATTCAGTCGTAGTAAGTAATACCGAAGACTTAATTGGCGGTATAGACGTCTATTTTGGTATTATTGGCGGAAGTACAGGCTTGCTTGGCGACATTTCCTATCGCGATGGCGGTCCTGGTGTAGCAGCGATCCTAGATTCCTATACAGGTGAAGATGCTCTGGGCGAAGGCTTGCCTTGGGATGGCGGTTTGTGGCAGATTAAGTGGGCAATTGCCGAAGTGACTTCTTTTGATGCGGGCACATGGTTTTCAGTTGCTCTGCCGGGTTACTTTAGAGCCGCAGAAGGCCAGCATGACATCCAGATTGATGTTGTAGATGCTGCCAGTGGCGAAGGTGCCAGCCTGTACTTGGCCGTAGTTCCTGAGCCGATGACAATGGGTCTGTTGGGTCTTGGCGCGTTGTTCCTGCGTCGCCGCAAATAAGCGATTGCTGAATTACCAAACTCAGTAAAAACAAAGTGTGTAAAGAGGCTCGCCCGCAAGGACGAGCCTCTTTTATTTTATGGTTTTTAGACACAGATTTCACTGATTTTCACTGATTTTTTATACTATTTATGTGTTAATCGGTGTCAAAAAATTTTTAGACAGGATAACAGGATTGACAAGATGTTTTCTTACCACGAAGAACACGAAGCACACGAAGAAAAAAATAGGGATAAAAACAAAAATAGAGAGTATTATATTTGTGCCAATTGGTGATAATTAGTGGCAAAAAGTTTAGACACAGATTTCACAGATTTTCACTGATTTTTTTAGACTATTTTTTTATAATCTGCGTTAATCTGCGTTAATCCGTGTCAAAAAAATTTTAGACAGGATAACAGGATTGACAGTTGAGTTCTTAGTTCTTAGTTCGTAGAATCGGTGAAATCTGTGGTTCCAAAAAAACTTCGTGCCTCTTCGTGCCCTTCGTGGTAGAATAAATTTGTGCTGATCGGTGTTAATCAGCGGCAAATAAACTCTGTGGCAAAAAGGAGCCAAGAGTCATGGAATCGACTAAAATCATCGTTTTTGAAAGCAATCAAGTCCGTCGGATTTGGCACAATGACCGGTGGTATTTCTCGGTCGTGGATGTCTGCGGCATATTGACAGACACCCCTGAACCGCGGAAATATTGGAGTGTCCTAAAAACCCGGCTTAAAAAGGAAGGAAGCGAACCGACTACAATCTGTAGTCAGTTGAAAATGCAGGCCAACGACGGCAAAATGCGATTGATGGATTGTGCTGACGCCGAGGCCCTGTTTCGGATTATCCAATCCATCCCCTCGCCCAAGGCCGAGCCGTTTAAGCGGTGGCTGGCCAGGGTCGGCTACGAGCGCGTTCAGGAGATTGAAAACCCTGAACTGGCGCAGCAGCGAATGAAGTCCCTTTATGAGCAGAAGGGCTACCCCAAGGTCTGGATTGACAAACGGCTGCGGGGCATTGCCATCCGCCAGAATCTGACCGATGAATGGAAACAGCGAGGCATTGACCGTGAGCGAGATTTTGCGATTTTGACGGCCGAGATATCCAAGGCGACCTTCGGCCTGACCCCGACGGCCTACAAAAAACTCAAAGGGCTTTCCAAAAAACAACAAAATCTTCGCGACCATATGACCGATTTAGAATTGATTTTTACGATGCTCGGCGAAAAGGTAACGACCGAAATATCGCACAAAGAACGTCCGGAAACATTTGATAAGAGCAAGCAAGTCGCCCGCCGCGGCGGCGCCGTCGCAGGCACCGCCCGAAAAGCGACCGAAAAAGAACTCGGCAGAAGCGTCATTTCAAGACAAAATTTTCTTGACCAAAAAGAACCAGAAAAAATAAAATAACTCAAAACTACGAACTAAGAACTAAGAACTATCTTCGTGCTCTTCGTGTCCTTCGTGGTTAAAATTAATCTGCGTAAATCCGCGTAATCTGTGGTTACAAAAAAGGAATGAAAAATGATACCAGGAACCCAAGAACCCAAGAACCCAAGAACTCAAGAATTGAAAATTAGGAATTCAAAATTAAGCACTTTTCTCCTGTCTTCTGTGTTCTGTATTCTGTTATCTCTTTCCGGCTGCAGCCAGCCCACCGCGCCGGACGCCGAGACATCCGGCTCGCCCGATATGATCCGCCGGGCGCAGCTCGTTGGCCAAGAGAACATCCAACTCAAAAAGCAGGTTGAGGCACTCGAAAAGCAGGCCGCCGACCGGGACAAGCGGATTGCCGACCTCACGGGTCAACTGTCCCAATCGAAAAAGCAGGCCGCCGACTGGCAGACGCGATATGGACAGTTGGATCGCAACATGAACGCCGCATTGCTGGAGTGCCAGACGGCCTTGCAGGCCAGCCAGACCGAGACCCCGGCCGAGGCAATCTCGTGTGAAGAAGTCGAGGCCAAATACGCCGAAACAATCCAAACCCTGATGCAGAACCTGCTGGACTGCTCGACCAAACTCGAAGCCTTCGAAAACACAACCACGGATTCCGCTGATTGACACGGATTTATGTAAAAAGCACTAAACTCTAATCGCTAAACCCTATAGCTGATTCGTCGCAAAAAAGGTTGAACCACGAAGAACACGAAGTACACGAAGAAAATATAGGAATAAAAATAAAAAAAAGACAAGAATTATTTATAAATCCTTCGTGCTCTTCGTGTGCTTCGTGGTTAAAATTAATCTGCGTAAATCGGTGTAATCTGTGGTTACAAAAAAGGAATTAAGAATGAAGAATTTAGAATTAAGAATTGCCTTTTGCCTTTTACCTTTTGCCTTTTGCCTTTTCTCCGGCTGTCAACCTCTGCAGAAAACCCCCAACGCCCCCTTCCCCCCCGAAATGGTCGGCACGTGGGAAACCTGGTTCGGCCCCGAGCAGAAGTGGGCGATCACGTTTGACCGGGACGGCGCGATTACCGGGATGCATCATTACGTCTTTGGCCCGATGACCGCCGAGGAAGGCGGCGTCTATAAAGACGGCCCCGACCCCGGCACCTATATGGTCGCCGTCCTCGGCCCGCTCCAGACCGAATACGTTCCTTTAACGAACCGGCTCAAGGCGACGGTTACGATTGACAGCTATACGATGCAGTTTGTCGAGGGTGCCTTGAAGGGACGAGTGATTGACAAACTTGAAGGACCTGTCACCGAGGATGGCACAACATGGAACATCGAATGGCGGAGCTACGGCTGGCTGGAGGGTGCGGATGAGCCGCCGATAGATTTTATTGACGCAAATCCTGAACTTCTTGTATTTCATAAAGTCGAAGTCAGTCAGTAATCAAAAAACTTGACGCCTTGGCTGTCTGTCCCCGGCCAGTTCAGTTTGATGCTTTTGGTGGCTGGATGGTAAATCCACCCGGCATCAAAAGGCGAATATATCGCAGCGGTGGCTTCGTCAAGCGTTTGTTCGCTGCTGAGTACACGAATAATCGATTGATCGCTAAAGGGGTTTTTCGGCAATGTTGAAAGATATTTTTTGGTAACAGTAAGTTGATTCTGTAAAATCACGAAGGTCGGCGGATTGTTCGGATTGTTACTAATATGCCCCGGTGGTACTCCGCCGTGTTCTGCGGCGTAGCGTTCGATGGCTTCTCTTAGGAGTTTTAGGTTTGCTTTGGCTTGGGCTTCTTTGGCCTGCTGGACGTGCCCTTGGAATTCTGGATAGACAATGGCCGCCAATATGCCGAGGATGGACACGACGATCATCAATTCAATCAGCGTGAACGCTGATTGGGATTGACGATTGACGATTGACGATGGACGATTTGTTGGTTTTAAATTATCCAGATCCAAGTCTCTGTCATCTATACTCTATCTTCTAACCTCTATCTTCTAACCTCTATCCTCTATCCCCTAACCTCTATCCCCTAACCTCTATCCTCTAACCTCTATCATCTAACCTCTATCATCTAACCTCTATCCTCTATCATCTAATCCCATACCAACACCCCCTCCTCATCGGTCTGTTCTCGACACGGATTAACACTGATTTTGCTTTGGTAAAAAATAGAAAGAATTATTATAATCTGCGTTAATCTGTGTGAATCTGTGTCTAAGATATGGAGAAATTATGAAGGTTTTGCTGGTTGGCGGCGGGGGTCGTGAACATGCGTTGGCGTGGAAGCTGTCGCAGTCGGACAAGCTGGATCATCTGTATATTGCGCCGGGCAACCCCGGAACGGCCGATTATGGGACGAACGTCGATATCGCGGATACGGACGTGGCGGGTCTGGCGGCGTTTGCGCAGGCCAGGAAGATTGATCTGGCGGTGATCGGGCCGGAGGATCCGCTGGCGGCCGGGGCGGTGGATGCGTTTGAGGCGGTCGGAATCCGGGCGTTCGGCCCCAGCGGCGCCGCGGCCCAACTTGAGGCGGACAAGGCGTTTGCCAAGCAGATTATGCGGGCCAACAGCATCCCGACGGCCGAGAGCCGGACGTTTACGTCGTTTGAGGACGCCAAGGCGTATATCGCCAGCCGGGACGAGGCGGTGGTGGTCAAGGCCGCCGGACTGGCCAAGGGCAAGGGGGTGTTCGTGTGCGATGAGCCGTCGGAGGCGATTTTGGCGGCCGAGCGGATTATGGTCGATGGGATGTTCGGCGATGCGGGCAAGACGGTGGTCGTCGAGGACAAGCTCTTGGGGCAGGAAGCGTCGATCCTGGCGTTTGTCGATGGGCGGAATATCTATGTGATGGAGTCGGCGCAGGATCATAAGCCGATCGGGGATGGGGATACGGGCGATAATACCGGCGGGATGGGGGCGTATAGCCCGGCGCCGATAGTGACCGACAAGCTGATGGCACAGATTGTGCGGGAGGTGCTGGTGCCGACGGTCGATGGGATGAATCGCAACGACACGCCGTATAAGGGGGTGCTGTATGCGGGGATGATGCTGACGCAGGGCGGGCCGCGGGTGCTGGAGTTTAATGTGCGGTTTGGCGACCCGGAGACGCAGCCGATTCTGATGCGGATGAAGGGGGATTTGCTGGAGGTGATGTGGGCGGTGTGCGAGGGCAAGCTGGATCGGGTCAATCTGGCGTGGGACAAGCGGCCGGCGGTGTGCGTCGTGATGGCGTCGGGCGGATATCCGGGGGCGTACGAGAAGGGCAAGGTCATCCGCGGGCTGGATGAGGCGGGTAAGCTGAAGGATGTGATGGTGTTTCATGCGGGCACGGCGCGAAACGGCGACGATATCGTCACAAACGGCGGGCGCGTGCTGGGGGTGACGGCGTTGGGCGAGACGATTGCCGCGGCAAAGGCGAGTGCGTATGAGGCGGTGGATATGATTTCGTTTGATGGGGCGTATTGTCGGCGGGATATTGCGGATAAGGCACTGAAATAAAGGCAAAAGGTAAAAGGCAAAAGGTAAAATTGCGGAGTCGGCCTTTGGCCGAATCACTTTCTTGATGGGCTAAAGCCCATCCTACGGGAGCCGATGAGTAAGGGACGCGGGATTTTGCGATGGATTGGTCGCGGGCTGCTGCGGACGATGGTGTGGGCCGCGGCGGTCGGGGGGGCGGCGTATCTGGGCAGTGCGTGGTATTTGCCGCCGGTGCTGGAGGGGGTGTTGGCTCGGCGGTTTCCAGATGCGGGGGTGTCTGTGCAGGGGGTGCGGTTCAGCGGGCTGGGGGTTTTGGTCAAGGGGCTGGCGGTTGCGGAGGATGAGGCGTCATTGGCGAGTTCGCCGATTTTCTTTGCCGAGCGGGTGCGGGTGACCATTGCGCTGGGCGAGCTTTTGAAGCGGCGGGTTGTCGTTCGGTCGGTAGGGGTGCGGGATGCGGTGCTGACGGCTGAGTTCGAGAAGGAGCGCGGGTGGAATGTATTGCGGCTTGGGCTTGGCGGGCGCGAGGACGGAGTTCCCCGGCTGCCGGTGGTGCGGATTGAGCGGGGTGCGGTGCGTGTGCGGCGGATTGTTGACGGGCGGGTTGTGCCGGTGGCGGCCGTGGGGCTGGATGGACAGATTACGACGACGAATGAGGCGGGAGAATACAGATTTTCGCTACGGGCCGATGAGCGGCTTGCATTGTCGGGAAGTCATGCGGAGGGAGTGCTGCGCGTCGGGGGTGCGGGGCAAAAGAGCGAATTGTCTTTGGCGGGACAGGTGCGGATGCCGCGTGTGCGGATTTTGGACAATGCGTGGAATTTGGATGAAGTTGAGCTGATGTGTGCGTTCGATGCGGAGGCCGTTGAGGTCGAGCGGCTTTCGTTTCGGATGGGCGAGGGGGTCGGCACAGCGTCGGGGCGGCTGGAGCTTGCGCGGGATGGGGCGTTTGATGTGAAGACGGATTTGGCGGGGTTTGTGATTTCGGATACGCATTCGCCGGATACGGTGGTGTATGGTGATTCGGCAATGGAACTGCTGGGGCCGTGGGCGGAGAGGTTTTTGCGGCAGTATCGGCCGCGGGGGCGGGGGGATGTCGATCTGGAGCTTCAGGGACGGTGGGATGAACTGGGGCAGACGGCGATTACGGGGCAGGTGGTGTGTCGGGATATTACGATTGAGGATACGCAGTTTCCCTATGAACTGGAGCGAATGGAGGGGGTGATTACGTTTTCGGGGCGGTCACTGACGCTGGATTCGCTGAAAACTCGGCATGGCGAGTCGGTTTTTTTGATTGACGGGTCGATTGACGATTTCGGGTCGGAGATGGAGATTCGGCTTCGGGTTGTCAGCGGGATGATTGCGTTTGATGAGGATGTCTATCGGGCGCTGGGATCGGAGGCCAAGCGAATGTGGTTTGCGTTTTCGCCGTCGGGGATGGGGGCGATCGATCATACGTATCGGCGGTTCTCGGATGGGCGCAAGGATCGGCTGCTGGCAGTCGATCTGATTGACGTTGGGGCGATCTATGAGCATTTTCCGTATCCGCTGGAGCATTTGACGGGTCGGATTGTGTTTGAGCCGAACCGGACAACATTAAGCAGTATCGAAGCGCACTATGCCGATGCACGAAAGGTGCGGCTGGATGGTTTTGCGGCGGGTGCGGATGATTTTTCGGTGCGCGTGCGGGCTGCGCATATCCCGATGGATGAGCAGTTGGTCAGGGCGCTGCCGCAGGCGCAGCAGGATGTGTTGGCACAGTTTGAACTGGATGCGACGGCCTCTGTGGATGTAACGGTTAAGTCGGATATGACAGGGGAGCGTCCTTTTGACTATGCGGCGCATCTGGAAGTTGCGGGGCGTCGGCTGGTGTCGGCAGGGTTTGCGATTCCGCTGGAAGATGTTCGGATTATCGCTGATTTGACGCAGGAGACGATCGGGTTGCGGGAAATGACCGCTCGGTATGGGGATGGGCGTCTGCTGCTGGGCGGGCACATCGCGGCGGCGGGAGACGATGGAGAGACGCCGGGATTTTGTTTAGCGGTCGAGGCGGTGGGGTTTGACCTGGACGAGCCGTTTTGGGCGGCGGCGGACGGTCAAATCCCGTTTCCGCCGGGGGTTCGGCTGGGAGGGGCGGTGGATGTTGCGGGCCGCTGGAGCCGGAATGTATCGGCAGAGGGGTGTGAGCCGACGGATTTGACGGTGGTGTGTCTGGATAATCCGGTATGGGTAGATGGGCAGACGGTCGGGGAGGTCTCTGGCGCGATGCGATTTGAGGATGGGCGTGTTCGTTTGGATGATTTTCACGTCAAAGGGCTTCTGCTCGGCGAGGCGCTGGCAGCGGCGATGCCGGAGCGAATGCGGGCTGCGTACGAGCGGTTGGATGTCACCGGGCGAGTGGATGCGTCGATTGTGTCGGCTCTGCTGACGTTGGGTGAGGACGGGTTCGGCGGGATCGAGGCGACGGGGCGCGTTAGGCTGGACGGGATCAAGAGCGGGTCGACGGACATTGTCGGCAATCTGAACGGTCGGATTGAGGGGTGGATTGCTTTGGATGCCGCCGATCAGATCAAACAGGTGGATGCGGCCTATCGGGCCGAGGATTTTGATATTCGCGGGCGGCGTGTGGACCGGCTGTCGGGACGGATGGTGTATGATCCGAACGAGGGGGTCTTGGCCAGTCGAAACTTTCTGGTGGAGGTGGGCAACGGGAAGGCTGTCGGGTCGGCGACGGTGGATATTGTCAATGAGGCGTCGCTGCTGGACTATACGCTTGGCTTGAGTTTTGAGCAGATAGGGGTGGATCGTCTTGTTGCGTCGGTTCCGGCATCGGGGGTTAAAGACGATGAGCCGAGGCAGCGGGGGCAGGCGGCGGGGACGATGAACGTACAGGGGCGAATCGGCCGGTCAGACAGCAAAGAGGGAAGGCTGTCGGTGTCGGTGACGAACATGCAGTTGGGGCAACAGTCGCTGATCGGGCGGATGCTGACGGCGATTCAGTTTCGCGAGCCGAAAGACTATGTTTTCAATCGGATGGAGATTGAGGCGTTTGTGATGGGCGATGAACTGGTGATTGACCGCATTCGCATTTTCGGGCGGCCGTTTGTGTTTCATGGTCAGGGGCGGCTGGATCTGAATACCAACCGGATTACGATGGACTTGGTCGCGTTGGGTGGATTATCGGGACTTGAACCTCTTATTCTTGACTCGCTGCTGCGCGGGCTGGGGTCGGCATTATGGAAGATAGAGATTCGCGGTGCGATGGACGCCCCCCAGATACGGACGATCTCTCTGCCGATTTTGCAACTTCCGCTGGACGTGCTGGAACTGCTCAGAAAGTAAATAGGCAAAGGGCAAAATCGGAGAGAGCGCTTTAGGCGGCGGTATTATTTTTTGGGGTGAACTTTCAGGCCATTATCGGAGTATAACAAAAAGACGAGGGTGTTTTTTTGCCTTGTTGTTCCGTTTTAGACTATTTTTTATCCGCAGACCTTTGATGTTGATCTTTTTTGTGATAGTATCAGGGGTGTTTGGTCGAAGAAACATTACGCAGGAATAAGTTGCGTAACTGAAGGGAATGGATGTGCCGATGCGGTGGTTATTCATTGTGATTTTTGCGGGGGTTCTGACCCTGCCGCTGGCGCTGCGCGCGGCGGATGCCCCATCGGTTTTCGACCCGGCGGTTGAGGAGGAAACCGCTCGTCAGTTGCGCATCTATCGGGAGGCATTGCTGCAGGGCAGTACGGAGGAGATTCGTATGGATGCGGCGGTTGGCCTGCTGCTGGGGCGTGAGGCGGCCGGGCGTGAGGTGCTGGCCTCGGCGCTTCAGTTGTCCGATAATTCCTCCGCCGTCAAGGCGGTGTGTCGTGCGCTGATCAAGAGCCGGGCTATCGGCGCGAGCGATGGCTTACGGGACCTCTTTCTGGAGCCGCTGCTGGCGCTGTTGGCCGGGTTAGATACGGATTTGTCGCGCCTTGCGGCTGAGGCACTGCTGGTTTTTCGATACGAGGCTATCGAGGGGCGGCTCATTGAGATAGTGCATGACACTGCGCTGGATAGGCGTGTTCGGCTGAATGTCCTCTATGCCCTTCAGATTCGCCCGGAACCGGAAGCCCTAGTGGCTCTGATCGAGCTATTGGACAAGGCGGATCCGGACGTTTCGCGTGCGGCAGAAGCGGCGCTGAAGGAGGCCTTCGGCATTTCCACGGGAACCGCTCGGATGGTGTGGGAGCAGATTCTTCGTGATTTGCGGGAGAAAAGTCCCGAGGACATTCATCGAGAGCGTCTGTTGCGTCAGGAGATGAACTTGCGCCAGATGCAGGCGGAGCGCGATCGCTGGCAGCGGCTGTATCTGGGGGCACTCGATAAACAGTTTGAAACCGCCGACGAGGCGTCGCGCAGCGCGATGACGCTTGAGCGGCTGGACTCGGATTTGACGCCGATCCGATTGTGGGCGCTGGATAAGATTGAACGCAGTTTGTCCAATGGGCCAGCGGGTTTGCGGGAGAAACTGCTGTCCTTGCTGGGGGACGAAACGCGCCAGGTTCGATTGCGGACGGCGCAGGTGCTGAACAATATGAGCGCGCTGAATCCGGCAGAAAAGCTGCTGGAACGGTTTCGCCTGGAGCAGGACGGGGAGGTTGCCTTGGCCATGTTTGAGGCGCTGGGTGAGGCGTGCTTTTTTGCCTTTTCGCCGGGGTCGAAGATTGAACTGCCCGGCGAGATCAAGCTCCAAACGCTTGAGATTGCCGGCGGCTATCTGAACTCGGACGATATTGAGACGGCTAAAAAGGGGGGGGAGATTGCACGGAAGCTTCTGGAACTGGAAGGTTTTTCGGATGAACTGGCGGAGCAATATCTTAAGCTCTTCAGTGCTCGCTACACGCTTTCGGTGGAGCGCGGTTCGACGCTGCGTGCTGATTTGCTGGCGATGATGGCGCGCCTGAGCGGTCGCGGGGCGCAGCGTGAGCGTGCGGCTCGGATGTACCAGCCCTATTTTGTCGAATCGGTTGGCATCCGGGAAAATCCCGCGGTGCGTCTTGCGGCGGCGACGGGGCTGTCCCATATTGATAAGGCGCAGGCGCTGAGGTTGTTTAAGCAGCATAATGTGCTGCAGGATGCCAGTGCGGCGTTGCGGCAGCTTGTGTTTGACGCCGCCGGACAGGCCGGTCAGCCAGCGGATTTGGAGTGGCTTAGCGGCTATGTGTCCTCCAATGGCCAATCGGAGGCGGCCATCGAGGCGTTTGGGGCGATTTGTCAGCGGGCGGAGGGGCAAATTGTGCTGCAATGGGCCGAACGTCTGGATAAGAACGGGGCGTCGGCGGCACTGGTGCGCCAGATGCTGGAACTGGCTGAGCAGAAGGCTGTTTCGGAGAAGAATGAGATGCTGCTGGCGGAAAGCCGGGAGCGTCTGGCGGGGTGGTTTGTGCGACAGCGGCAGCCGAAGGAATTGGCGGCGTATTTGCAACGGGCCAAGGATGCGGGGGTAAGCCTGGTATTTCCGGATGCGACGGGGGCAGAATTGCTTGATACACTGATTTTTGCAGGTTTTCATGAGGCGGCGGCCGAACTGGTCCAGTCGCGACTGGAACGGGGCAGCTTGGGTCGAAATTCCCTTATTTTAGAAAAACTGGACAATTATTTCTACGCTGAGATTGTTACCGATGCGGCCAAGAAAGAGCTGCTTGAAAGGCTGGATGCACTGAAATACGACACAGAAAGTCCGTTTTTTGTTTCACGGATGGACCACTGGAAAACCCTGCTTTCCCCGATGGCCGGGGTGACGGTATCTGACTAAAAGTAGAGCACGCGAGTTTTTTAGATGCAAAATCGGAAGAATGGGGCGTAATTTCTGGTGGGGCGAATTTTTTTCAAAAAATTTTTTTTTCTGGTTGCTTTTGTGTGTCTCAATTTATATACTCTTCTCTTTGCTCTGATTACAGAGACGAAGAATCCCTCTTTACATTCCGGTTTGCCGGGTGTGTTAAGGTGGGATTAAGGTTTTTCCCGATGCGGGGGGAATTCCTTAATTTGTTTATTTACAGAGACTTGCTGCTGTAGCTCAGTCGGTAGAGCGCGTCCTTGGTAAGGACGAGGTCATGGGTCCGAATCCCATCAGCAGCTCGGTATTCCAAACAGGCCGGCGGATTGGGTTCGGCCGGACCGAGTGTGATATATTGATAGAGTGCAGGCGCTGTTGTTGAGACAGACGATAGTTAATCCGGAAACTTGGCTGGTTAGAGGACATAACCGAATATCAGGAGATTGCAGAAATGGCAAAAGACGTATTTCAGCGTACAAAACCACACGTGAACATCGGGACAGTCGGTCATATTGACCACGGGAAGACGACCTTGACGGCGGCGATTACGATGCGCATGGCGCAGAAGTTCGGCGGCACGGTCAAAGGCTATGACCAGATTGACAATGCCCCGGAAGAAAAAGAGCGTGGTATCACGATCAACACCTCGCACGTCGAATACGAGACGACCGGACGTCACTATGCTCACGTGGACTGTCCCGGTCACGCGGACTACATTAAGAACATGATCACCGGCGCCGCCCAGATGGACGGGGCGATTTTGGTGGTGGCGGCCAGCGACGGCCCGATGCCTCAGACGCGCGAGCATATTCTGCTGGCCCGTCAGGTTAACGTGCCGCGTATCGTGGTGTTCCTGAATAAAATCGACCAGGTGGACGATCCGGAACTGATCGACCTGGTGGAGATGGAGCTTCGCGAACTGCTGAGCAAGTACGAATTTCCGGGCGACGAAATTCCGATCATTCGCGGTTCGGCGCTGAAGGCGATGGAAACCGAATGCAAGGACGACGAGGCCGCCAAGTGCATCGACGAGTTGATGGATGCGGTGGATGCCTATATTCCGGTGCCGGAACGTGCGGTGGATCTGCCGTTCCTGATGCCGGTCGAAGACGTGTTCAGCATTAAAGGCCGCGGTACCGTCGGTACCGGCCGTATCGAACGCGGCATGGTGAAGGTCGGCGAGGAAGTGGAAATCGTCGGTATCACCAAGGAAGTTCGCAAGACGACCTGTACGGGCGTTGAGATGTTCAACAAGACGCTGGATCAGGGTCAGGCGGGCGACAACGTGGGGCTGCTGCTTCGCGGTATCGAAAAGAAAGACCTGGAACGCGGGCAAGTTATCGCCAAGCCCAAGTCCATTACGCCGCATACCAAGTTCAACGCGGAAGTGTATGTGTTGGGCAAGGACGAAGGCGGCCGTCATACGCCGTTCTTCCCCGGCTACCGTCCTCAGTTCTTCTTCCGGACGACCGACGTGACGGGCGCGATCACTGAGATCCGCAGCCGTGAAGGCAAGCCGGTCGAGATGTGTATGCCCGGCGACAACATCGAAATGGCGGCCGAGATTATCTCGCCCATCGCGATGGAAGAAGGCCTTCGGTTTGCGATTCGCGAAGGCGGACGCACGGTCGGCGCGGGCGTTGTGACCAAGATTGTCGAGTAGTGAACCAATAACTCAGACGGCGCCGCACGCTTGATGCGGCGCCTTTTTCGACCTTTCCGCGACGACAAGGGGCGGGGAGGTTGTCGTGTTTAGAGAGGATTACCCGAGTATGGCCAAGGCGCAAAAAACTGAATGGGTGTGGCTGGAGTGCAAAGACTGCGGCGATCGGAATTATCGCACGCCGGTCAATGTGCAGGGCGGCGCTCCGAAGCTGGAACTGAAGAAGTTCTGCAAGCGTGAGCGCAAGCATACGGTGCATAAGCTTCGCCGTAAATAAAGTAAAGGGTAAAACGTAACAAGTGCAGAGGCGGCGTTGCCGCGGCAAGAAACAGGCGAACGCCTGGACGATGTGCGGCGATGCGGTTTTAGGTCAGTAGCTCAATTGGCAGAGCAGCGGTCTCCAAAACCGCAGGTTGCGGGTTCGAATCCCTCCTGGCCTGTTGATGCGATCTGTAGAGGCGAACCCAAGCGGCTGTTGACGACGGCATATAACGAGGTGTCATAACGATGAATCTGAAGATATACAAACGCGGACAAGGTAAAAATACACGTCTCTGGACGGGACTGGTGTGTTTCGTGATCGCGGCTTACGGCTGTGTGGTGCTGCATCTGCGGCTGCAGGCGACGACGACGAACGTCTGGGTGGAAACGCTGATTCCGGCGGGACTTTGTGCTGTGTTTGCCGGGCTGATCTGGTGGCTGAGCAATCTGCCGAGCGTGGCGGACTTTTTGATCGCAGCCGAAGGCGAGATCAAGAAGGTCAGTTGGTCCAGCCGCAAAGAGATCATCAATTCGACGATGGTGGTGATTATCGTTGTGGCGGTGATGTCGATCGGCATCGGCGTGTGGGATTTGGCGCTGCATGCGTTCTTTGATAATGTTGTGAAATTATATTAACGACCGGGCGGTTTGAACAAGGATCCAGCGCTGATGGCAATGCAATGGTTTGTATTACGGGTCGCCTCCAATAAGGAGGAGCAGGTTCGCGAAACCTTAGCGCGCAAGATGCAGGTTGAGGGCGTTGAGGGCGTCGGGCGTATTCTGGTGCCGACCGAGCAGATAAAACGCATCCGCGCCGGCAAGCAGCGTGTGCACAAGCGCAAGCTGTACCCCGGCTATGTGTTTATGGAAATGGAATTGGGCGAGGACGGCAAAGTGCCGCAGAATGCCTGGTACGTGATCAAGGATACGATGGGGGCGGGGGATTTTATCGGGACTGAAGGGGTTCCGACGCCGATGCGCGACACGGATGTGGCCAAGATGCTCAAGGAAGCGGAAAAGCCCGAAGATACGCCGAATATCAAGATGGAATTTGAGAAGGGCGATATGGTGAAGATCCGCGAGGGGGCGTTTGAGAATTTTGAAGGCACGGTGGATTTTATCGACGCCGAGCGGGGCATGGTGCGGGTGATCGTTACGATCTTCGGTCGCAGTACGCCGCTGGATATTGAGTATTGGCAAATTGATAAAGTATAAAAAACAGTTAAAGATAATAAGTTAAAAATCAAAATTGTGGATTCGCCTTCGGCGAGAGATAAAAACAGGACTCATTATGGCAAAAGAAGTCAAAGCGGTCATTAAGCTGCAGGCGCCGGGCGGTAAGGCGACGCCGGCACCGCCGATCGGCCCGGCACTGGGTCAACACGGCGTGAATATTGGTCAGTTTGTCTCGCAGTTCAACGAGCGGACGCGTGAGGCCGACGGGATGGCGATTCCGGTTGAAATTACGGTCTATGGGGATCGGACGTTTACGTTTATCACCAAAAGCCCGCCGGCAGCGGTGCTGCTGAAAAAGGAAGCGAACCTGGCCAAGGGCAGCGGTGTGCCCAACAAGGATAAGGTCGGCAAGGTGACCAAGGCGCAGATTCGCAAGATCACGGAAATGAAATTCAACGACCTCAATGCGTATGACCTGGACCAGGCCGACCGGATTATCGAAGGGACGGCGCGGAGTATGGGCATTGAGATTGAAGGTTAAATGTTCAATTTAAAATGTTAAAGGTGTGGTGGCCGCCGGTGGCGGCGGTGAATTATCAAGCTGATGCTTGAACTCCAACCAATTTTGAAATGTCCTGAACGGGACCTGCAAACCACGGCAGCGACAGTGGGAGCGAAACACTAATTTCGCGGAGACAGCGATGAGATCAAGAAGCAAGCGTTACAAAAGTGAATTACAAAAGGCGGTCAAAGAGCCGCAGCCGATGGACGCGGGGATCAAGAAGCTCAAGGGCTTCGCCTCGACGAAGTTCGACCAGACGGTGGAGTGTGTGATGCACTTGGGGATCGACCCCAAGCAGGCCGACCAGATGATTCGCGGAGCGATCAGTCTGCCCAACGGCATCGGCAAGGCGCGTCGGGTGATAGCGTTTTGCGACGATTCGGAAGCCGAGGCCGCCAAGGCCGCCGGCGCGATTGAGGCCGGATGCGATGAGCTGATCAAGAAAGTGGCCGACGGGTGGATGGATTTTGACGTGGCCATTGCTTCGCCGAAGGTGATGGGCAAAGCGGGTAAGCTGGGTCGTGTGCTGGGGCCGCAGGGCAAGATGCCCTCGCCGAAAAACGGCACGGTGACGGCGGATGTGATCACGGCGATCAAGGAATTTGCGGCCGGTAAAGTGGAGTTTCGCAACGATTCGGGCGGCAATGTGCACGGTGTTGTGGGCAAGCTGAGCTTTGACGATGCCAAGCTTCAGGAGAATATTCAGGCGTTTATCGACCATATCAAACGCATCAAGCCGACGGGTGCTAAAGGCACGTACATTAAGAAAGTCTGCATCAGCGCGACG
This sequence comes from Phycisphaerae bacterium, assembly GCA_012729675.1. Classification (GTDB taxonomy): domain Bacteria; phylum Planctomycetota; class Phycisphaerae; order Sedimentisphaerales; family Anaerohalosphaeraceae; genus T3Sed10-213. The sequence goes on from JAAYCR010000005.1 coordinate 62,895, forward strand.
ATGAGTCCGTCGGTGCAGCTTGAGGTCAGCGGGGCGTAACATAAGTTAAAAGTAAAAAGTGAAAAGGTGAAAGTGTCGAGCCGCCTACGGCGGGATAAATAGATAACGAGGTGAAACGATGAGTTATTTTGTCAAGGGACTGGTTCAAAGCGAATACGCCAAGAAATTCGAAGGGATGACCGAGTTTGTGGTGATCTCGACGATGGGTGTCAGCGGCGTCAATAACAACGTGATGCGCGGCGAGCTGAAGCAAAAAGGTCTTCGTGCTGTGGTCGTTCGCAACAACCTGATGCGTCGAGCGCTTCAGGAGATGGAGCTGAAGGGCGCCGATGATCTGTTCGACAGCGGCCAGTGTACCGTGGTGTTCGGCGGCGAAGGCGCCGGGATTGCGGCCAAAGAAGTGGTCGCCTGGGCCAAGAAGCTCAAGACCATCGAGCTGAAGGGCGGGTATATCGACGGGACGGTCGTTAAGGGCGATGCGGGCGTCAAGACGCTGGCAACGATGCCGACGCGGGCCGAGCTGCAGGGTCAGATCGTTCAGATCGCCTTGACGCCGGGCAGCAAGGTGGCCGGGGCAATTCTGGGTGCAGGCGGCGCGATTGCCGGGTGCATCAAGAGCGTGATCGAAAAACGCGAGAAAGAAGCAGCGTAAGAAAAGTTAAAAGTTAAAAGGTAAAGGGTAAAAGTGTGGAGCCGGCCGTTGGCCGGGGACGTTTTGATTTGAGATTTCAAATTTGAGATTTCAGATGTGATTTAAGAGTTGTGAGTTGATTCAGAGTGTTGAAAACTCAAAACTCAAAACTCAAAACTCAGAACTCAGAACTCAGAACTAAGAATTATTTCGGTTTGTCGCGGAGTTGTCCGAAACAATCGGTTAAACGGACGGCGGAGTCCGGCTACTTTGCGACGCAGACTATACAGGAGTTTTAGCAATGTCAGAACGTGAATTTGCAGCAGAAATTAAGGAACTGGGCGACAAGATTGTTGGGTTGACCCTGATGCAGGCCAAAGAACTGGCCGACTACCTCAAGGAAGTCCATGGAATCGAACCGGCCGCAGGCGGCGCGGTGATGATGGCCGGCCCGGCAGCGGGCGGCGAAGCGGCGGAAGCCGTTGAGAAGACCAGCTTTACGGTCATGCTCAAGGCAGCCGGCGAAAAGAAGATCCAAGTAATCAAAGAAGTTCGCGCCCTGACAAATCTGGGCCTGAAGGAAGCCAAAGACCTGGTCGATGGCGCACCCAAGGCGGTCAAGGAAAACGTCAGCAAGGACGAAGCCGAAGCGGCGAAAAAGCAGCTTGAAGAGGCCGGTGCGACGGTTGAACTGGTCTAATTCCGAGTTGGTGCATCGCATGCGGCCGTTGCGGATCGCGGCGGCGGTGTGATGGGTTAAAATCAAGTAAAATAGGATATTGCAGGCCGAATGCGGTCGGGACAGATGTTCCGGCCGCAAAGGCCTTGTCTCGTCTATAAGAATCAGGACGCGACACGTTCGAAATGGAACGGGTTCAAATCAAGCATAAGGCGAAATGGAGACAGGTCGCATGAAAGCACGCACAGTCCGTAATTTTGCGAAGATCGCGGATGCCGTCGAAGTACCGGATTTGATCGAGGTGCAGTTGAAAGGCTACGAACGTTTTCTTCAGGAAAACGTCGCGCCGGATCAGCGCGCGGATATCGGTCTGGAGGCGCTGTTCCGCGAGGTGTTCCCCATTGTCAGCTATGACAAGACCATCGAGCTGGAGTATTTGGGCTACGAACTGGAAAAACCGCGTTATACGATTGAGCAGTGCAAAGAGCTGCGGCTCAGTTATGCGTATCCGCTGAAGGTGACCTGCCGTCTGAAACGCAAGGACACGCCGGATATCCCGGAACAGGCGATCTATCTTGGCGAGATTCCGACGATGATCGGCGGCGGGGAGTTTATCGTCAACGGGGCCGAGCGCGTGATCGTCAATCAGCTTCACCGCAGTCCGGGTGTGGATTTTGTGATTGACAACAAGGACGGCGACCGGCTGCTGCACGGGGCGCGGATCATCCCCGAACGCGGAAGCTGGATCGAGATGAGCGTGACCAAAAAGGACGTGCTGGTCATTCGCATCGACCAGTCGAGCAAGATTCCGGCGACGACGTTTTTGCGGGCGATGGACGAAAAATACGGCAAGACCGAGGACATCATCCGCCTATTCTATAAGACCCAGAACGTCAAGACCAAGAAGCTGGAGCCGACGATGTGGTCGGTCGGGCCGATTGTCGATACGGAGACGGGCGAGATTCTGGTCGAGGCCGGCACTCAGATCGGCGACGCGATGACGGCGATTCAGGCCAGCAGCCTGGATGCGGTCGAAGTCATTGCCAATGCGGTCGATCCGCTGGTGCTCAATACGCTTGCCGAGGACGGGACGACGACGCACGACGAGGCGCTGACGAAGATTTACGGGCGGCTGCGTCCGGGCAACCCGGCCAATATCGAGAAGGCCAGGCAGCTTTTTGAGGAGAAGTTTTACGACACCAATCGTTATCGGCTGGGAGCGGTGGGGCGGTTCCGTCTGAATCGCAAGTTCGGGCTGGATGTTGACTTGAGCCGGATGGCGATGTGCGCGGATGATTTTCTGCATACGATGAAATATATTCTCGGCCTGCGCAACGGCATCGGCGAGATTGACGATATTGACCATCTGGGCAACCGGCGGCTGCGGACGATTGACGAGCTGGCGGCCGGCGAGGTGCGCAAGGGGCTGCTCAAGCTGCGGCGCACCGTGCAGGAACGGATGAGTATGAAAAGCCCCGAAGAGCTGGGGCGGATTGCCGATTTGGTCAACAGCAAGAGCGTTTCGAGCAGCATTGAGTTTTTCTTCGGCCGGGGCGAATTGAGCCAGGTGGTTGACCAAACCAATGCCTTGAGCCAGTTGACGCACGAGCGGCGGCTCAGTGCGTTGGGGCCGGGCGGTCTCAACCGTAAGCGTGCCGGTTTTGAGGTGCGCGACGTACACAACAGCCACTACGGCCGCGTGTGTCCGATTGAGACGCCGGAAGGCACGAACATCGGTCTGATCGTGTCGCTGGGTATTTTCTCGAAGGTCGATGAATACGGCTTTCTGGTCACGCCTTACAGCAAGGTCAAGGACAAGATAGTGACCGATGAGATCGACTATCTGCGGGCCGATGAGGAAATGCAGGCGGTCTTTGCCCCGCCGAGCATGGTCGATTCCGCGACCAGCCGGCTGCATGAAGGATTTGTCCTGGCGCGGAAAGAGGGCGACCTGACGCAGGTGGACAGCAGCGAAGTCGGGTACGTCGATGTCTCGCCGCGGCAGACGGTAGGCGTCTCGGCGGCTTTGATTCCGTTCCTCGAGCATGACGACGCCAACCGCGCGCTGATGGGATCGAACATGCAGCGTCAGTCGGTGCCGCTCTTGACGACCGAGGCGCCGCTGGTGGGCACGGGGATGGAAAGCGAAGTGGCCAAGTATTCGAGCATGGTCGTGCGGGCGCGGCAGTCCGGGACGGTGACAGCCGTGGATGCGGCGCATATCGTGATCGACCAGACGGATGAGTATCCGCTGCGCAAGTTCATCGGCCTCAACGAGCGGACGTGTCTGAACCAAAAGCCGCTTGTCGCGCTCGGTCAGAAGGTCAAAAAGGGCGACATCATCGCCGACGGCGGCGGCACCAGCGAGGGGGTGCTTGCGCTGGGGCGTAACGTGCTGGCAGCGTTTGTGCCGTTTGACGGGTACAACTTTGAGGACGCGATTTTGATCAGCGAAAAGCTGGTCAAGGACGATACGTTCACGAGTATTCATATTGATGAGTTCAGCATTGACGTGCGCGAGACGAAGCTGGGCCGCGAGGAGTTTACGCGGGATATTCCCAACGTCAGCGAAAAGGCGCTGCGCAATCTGGACGAGTACGGGATCGTTCGCGAGGGGACGCGGGTGGCGCCGGGCGATATTCTGGTGGGTAAGGTCTCTCCCAAGAGCAAGACCGAATTGACGCCGGAAGAAAAGCTGCTGCACGCGATCTTCGGGCGGGCCGGCGAGGACGTCAAGAACGATTCGCTGGAAGTGCCCAGCGGGTATGAGGGCGTGGTCATCAAGACGCGGCACTTTAAGCGGCGGGCGGCCGAGACCGACGAGCAGCGCAAGGCGCTCAAAGAGCAGATCAAACGCAGCGACGCCGAGTTGACGGGGCGCGAGTGCGATATGTTCCGGCGGATGATGGACGCTATCCACACCGACCTTGAGATTGACGTGGTGGACCCGTCCAGCCGTCAGAAGGTCGGGGCCAGCGACGACAACGATGTGATCTATGAGCAGATCGAGAACTTTGATATTGCCTGGGTCAAGCCGGCGGCCAAACGCGCCGACGCCCAGAAGATCGTCGATCAGTATTGGCCCAAGCTGATCGAACTGAAAGAACAGAAGAAACGCGAACTGGAACGGCTCAAGCACGGCGACGAACTGTCCAGCGGCGTATTGGAAATGGTCAAACTGTATATCGTGACCAAGCGCACGCTGTCGATCGGCGACAAGATCGCCGGGCGGCACGGAAACAAGGGTGTGATCGCCAAGATTCTGCCGGTGGAGGATATGCCGTTCCTGGAAGACGGCACGCCGGTGGATATCTGTCTGAATCCGCTGGGCGTACCGAGCCGTATGAACGTCGGCCAGATTATGGAAACATTGCTGGGCTGGGCGGGCAAGGTGCTTGGTTTTCGGGCGATTACGCCGGTGTTTGCCGGGGCGGAAGAGGCGGATATCGCGGCCGCGATTGAAGAGGCCAACGCCCATATCCGTCAGCGCACGCAGGAGATTGAAGCGCAGAAGCTGGCGCCGCCGGCGGACGAGATATTTGCCCAGATGCCGTCGTCGCTCAAGATGCCGCTGTATGACGGGCGGACGGGTGAGCCGTTCGATCAGGAAGTGACGATCGGGTATATGTATATCCTCAAGCTGCACCACCTGGTCGATGACAAGATTCACGCGCGTTCGACGGGACCGTACAGCCTGATTACGCAGCAGCCGCTGGGCGGCAAGGCGCGAACGGGCGGCCAGCGGTTCGGCGAGATGGAAGTGTGGGCGCTGGAGGCCTATGGCGCCGCTTATACACTGCAGGAACTCCTGACGGTCAAGAGCGACGACATCGAAGGCCGCACGAAGATCTACGAGTCGATGGTCAAAGGCACGAACACGCTTGAGGCGGGTACGCCGATTTCGTTTGACGTGCTGTGCAACGAAATCCGCGGGCTGGGGCTGAATATCCAGCTTGAAAAGAAGCGCGTCGGCAGTGTACCGCTGTAAAACAGTAATTAACCGCGGATTTCACGGATTTTCGCGGATTGTAAAATAGAGATATATTATGGCAGAGCCTGATTTGCTTCATGCCGGGTTGACGCGGAAGATTATCGGTGCTGCGATGGAAGTGCATCGAACGCTTGGCTCGGGTTTTCTTGAGGCCGTTTATGAAGAGGCGATGGCCGTTGAGTTTGGAATACAAGGAATTGCTTACGCAAGACAAAAGCCCTTGTGCGTGATTTATAAAGGACAGAAAGTCAAAGAATATATCTGTGATTTTCTGGTCGAAGAAAAAGTGCTGGTTGAGCTGAAAGCCATAAAACAGATAACGACAACAGAAGAATCACAGCTTTTGAATTATTTAAAGGGAACAGGCTTGCAACTGGGTTTGCTGATTAATTTCGGCGAGTCGTCCCTGAATTATAAACGGTTTATTAAAACGAATCCGCGTCAATCCGCGGAATCCGTGGTTGGGAACAGATGATTTTGGACGCTAAATCGGAGTAAAGCCAGATGGTCGAGTCGATTTACGATCGCATAAATGATTACGGGTCAGTGAAGATCGCACTGGCCAGCCCGAATGATATTCGGAGCTGGTCGTTCGGCGAGGTGCGCAAACCTGAGACGATCAACTACCGGACGTATCGCCCGGAAAAGGACGGTCTGTTCTGTGAGCGGATCTTCGGGCCGGAGCGCGACTGGGAATGCGCCTGCGGCAAGTACAAAGGCACGAAATTCAAGGGTATTATCTGCGACCGCTGCGGCGTGAAGGTCACGCACAGCCGCGTCCGCCGCAAGCGGATGGGGCACATCAACCTGGCCGCGCCGGTGGTGCATATCTGGTTCTTTAAGGCGATGCCCAGCCGGCTCAGTACGCTGTTGGGGATGAAGACCGGCGACATCGAAAAGATCGTCTATTTTCAGGACTATGTCGTCACCGATCCGGGTCAGACGCCGCTGAAGCTCAAGCAGTTGTTGACCGAGGACGAGTACCGCGACGCCCTGAGCAAGTACGGCAACAGTTTCCGGGCGGCGATGGGCGCCGAGGCCTGCAAGGACCTCTTGCAGAAGCAGGATTTGGAGATTTTGAGCGTCGAGCTTCGTCAGGGGATCAATGAGACCAGCAGCAAGCAGAAGATCAAAGACCTCAGCAAGCGGCTCAAGCTGGTCAACGCCATCAAGCAGAGCGAGAATAAGCCCGAATGGATGATTATGGATGTTTGTCCGGTGATTCCGCCGGACTTGCGGCCATTGGTGATGCTGGAAAGCGGCAACTTCGCCACCAGCGACCTGAACGATCTGTATCGGCGCATTATCAACCGGAACAACCGGCTCAAGAAGCTGATCGACCTGAACGCGCCGGATGTGATTATCCGCAACGAAAAGCGGATGCTCCAGCAGGCGGTCGATTCATTGCTGGACAACGGCCGCTGCCGGCGTCCGGTGCTGGGCAGCAACAACCGTCCGCTCAAGAGTCTGACCGATATGATCAAGGGCAAGCAGGGCCGCTTCCGCGAGAACCTGCTGGGCAAGCGCGTGGACTACTCGGCGCGGTCGGTGATTGTGGTCGGCCCGCATTTGAAGCTGTATCAATGCGGCCTGCCCAAGCGGATCGCGCTGGAACTGTTCCAGCCGTTTATTATTCGCAAGCTCAAGGATCGCGGCCTGGCCGATACCATCAAGAGCGCCAAGCGCATGCTTGAGCGGCGCGAAGAGCACGTCTGGGATATTCTGGAAGAGGTGATTTTCCAGCATCCTGTGCTGCTGAACCGTGCCCCGACGCTGCACCGGATGGGCATTCAGGCGTTCGAGCCGGTGCTGGTGGAAGGCAACTCGATTATGCTGCATCCCTTGGTGTGCAGCGGCTTTAACGCCGACTTTGACGGCGACCAGATGGCGGTGCACCTGCCGTTGAGCATCGAAGCTCAGGTCGAGGCGCATACGCTGATTATGACCACGAACAATATTTTCTCCCCGGCCAACGGTTCGCCGATGCTTAGTCCGTCGCAGGATATTGTGCTGGGCAACTATTATATTACCCACATCGCCGCCGATCAACGGGGCGAGGGGATGCTGTTCCGCGATACCCACGAGGCGATTACGGCGCTGGATATGAAGCGCGCCGCGATGCACGCCCGCGTCAAGGTGCGGCTGCCGGAGGGCAAGCTGGTGATCGGCGAAAACGGACCGGAACAAGGCGGCGTCATCGAAACGACGCCGGGCCGGTGTCTGTTCAACGATGTGCTGGATACGCGGATGCCGTTCTATAACTGTGTGATGGACAAAAAGCGGCTGGGGATGGTCATTCAGGACTGCTTTGAATACGCCGGCTGTCGGGCGACGATTGATCTGCTGGACAATATCAAGGAACTGGGCTTTAAGCGGGCGACGCTGTCCGGGATGAGCATCGGCTTGATCGATCTGCGGATTCCGGATGAAAAGCCCGCCATCATCGAAAAAACGCAAAAGCGCGTCGAGAAAGTGCTCAAGAGCTACCAGTCGGGCATTCTGACGTTTGGCGAGCGGTACAACCAGATCATCGACGCCTGGACGCACGCCCGTGTGGAAGTGACCAACGCGATGATGAACGCGATGAAGAACGACACACGCGACGGCAAGCCGTACCTGAACCCGATCTGGGTGATGCGTCATTCGGGCGCTCGCGGCAGTATCGACCAGATTCAGCAGTTGGCCGGGATGCGTGCCTTGATGGCCAAGCCCAGCGGCGAGATTATCGAAACGCCGATCAAGTCAAACTTCCGCGAAGGGTTGAATGTTCTGGAATACTTCAGCTCCACGCACGGCGCCCGCAAGGGATTGGCCGATACGGCGCTCAAGACGGCCGACTCCGGTTACCTGACGCGAAAACTGGCGGACGTGGCGCAGAACGTGATGGTCAGCGAACACGACTGCGGCACGCTGCAGGGGATTACCAAGGCGACCGTTTATAAAGGCGAGGCGGTGGATATCGCGCTCAAACAGATGATCATTGGACGTACGGCGCGCGACAATATCCGCAACCCGATCACCGATGAGATGATCGTTCATGAAAATGAAGTGATTACCGCTGAGGCGGCCGACAAGATAGAAAAGCTCGGACTGGACGCGATTCGCGTTCGCAGCCCGCTGACCTGTGAAAGCCGCGTGGGCGTTTGTGCCAAGTGTTACGGCTGGGATTTGAGTACGGGGATGCTGGTCGAACAGGGGCTGGCGGTCGGGATCATCGGCGCCCAGTCCATCGGCGAGCCGGGCACGCAGTTGACGATGCGGACGTTCCATACCGGCGGTATTGCATCGGTGTCGCTGATTGAAAACGACCAGAAGGCCTTCCGCGACGGGACGATCAAGTACATCGAAATGAATGCTGTGGAGACCGACTACGACGGACAGAAGGTTCGCGTCGCATTGAAGCGCAACGGTGAAATGGCGATTGTCGATGACAAAGGCCGCGAGTTGGAGCGGTTCAAGGTGCCGTACGGCGGCCTTGTGATGGTTGAAGACGGACAGAAAGTCAAAAAGGGCGATCGGCTGTATGCGTGGGATCCGCACCGTGTACCAATTTTGGCCGAGTTGAGCGGTGTGGTGCGGCTGGTGGATGTGATCGAAGGCGAAACGATGCGCGTCGAAGAAGAGCGCAAAGGCCAAAAGGGCCGCCCGGTCGTGGTCGAACACAAGGGCGACAAGCACCCGCAGGTGATGATCGAAGCGCCAACGTATACAAATGTTGGGGCAGGTGAAGACCTCGAGCGTATCGAAGAACGACTTATGTTGGATTTTCCAGTAGGAAATTCTTCAGATAAAGGTAGCTTCTATTTATTGCCTAGATGGAACTTTGAGTGGAAAGGTTACTCCAAAGTTGTTGCCAAAGATGAACCTGCGTCTGCTAAAGGCGAATCCGATTTATTAACAAAATGGAAAGAGGAAGCCGGTGATCTCTCAATTCGTCCTCTTATACAATCGATAAAGGATGCGATTGATACCTATACAGAATGGTGCGATGATCCAAATAGAGCGGACATACCTCCAAAACACGGAATCTATTTCTTCCGAAGCAAGAAAACAGGAAGGATAAATGATGGATACATTGGCCGCGCTACGAATCTTCGCAATCGACTTGCAAATGACCATTACTCTAAAACAAGTTTACCGAAGGCGGGAAAGACCAGCGGCAGTTCGTTGCGCGACCATATATTCCAGTATTTAGAGAAATCTCGAGGTGAGTCACCACGTGCTGAGGATATTAGACAGTTTTTGGTTGATGAGTTTGAATTTGGGTTTTTTGATGTTGATGCCTTCAACGAAAAGTGTTCTCGGCGGGGTGGGCAAATACTTGACGTGCATTATCTGCCGGCCAAGGCTCGCATCGAGGTCAACGAAGGCCAGGAAGTCAAGGCCGGGACGCTGCTGGCGCGTCTGCCGCGCGGCGGCGGCGGCACGCAGGATATTACCGGCGGTCTGCCGCGCGTGACGGAAATTCTCGAAGCCCGCAAGCCCAAAGAACCGGCGGCGATGGCCGAGATTTCCGGTACGATTGAGTTGAAGGCCGACAAACGTCGCGGCAAGATGACGATTATCATCCGCAACGAAAGCGGGATGGAAAAAGAACACCACGTGCCGCGCGACCGGCATCTGAATTTCCATGCGGGCGACCGGGTGGAAGCGGGCGATGCGCTGACCGACGGGCCGCTGGTGCCGCATGATATTCTGCGGATCAAGGGCGAAGAGGCCCTTCAGCGCTATTTGCTGCGGGAAATCCAGAATGTGTATCGCGCCCAGAGCGTCACGATCAATGACAAGCATATTGAGATTATCCTGTCGCAGATGATGAATAAGGTCGAGATCGAGAATGTCGGCGACAGCGGATTTTTGCCGGGCGAAGTGGTTGATAAATTGGAATTCCGCTTAGCCAATGCCGAGTTGTCCAAGAGTCTTAAGATTGCCGATGCCGGCGATACAGATTTGAAAGTCGGTCAGGTGGTGACCAAGGCACAGCTCGAAGAAGCAAACGAAAAGGTTGATGTGTTGGGCGGCGCGCCGGCCAAGGGTAAAAAGCCGCGTCCGGCCACGGCCAACACGCTGCTTTTGGGCATTACCAAGGCGTCGCTGCAGTCGGACAGCTTTATTTCGGCGGCCAGTTTCCAGGAAACGACAAAAGTCTTGACAGAGGCCTCGCTGTCCGGTAAGATTGACACTTTGGTCGGTTTGAAGGAAAATGTGATCCTGGGGCACTTGATTCCGGCGGGTACGGCGTTTAAGCCGTATCTGGACATGCGGGTCAAGCACTTGGCCGAACCGCCGCTGCCCAAGCAGCTTGAAGAATTGCGCGAGGTCAAGGAAGCCGAAGCGGCGCAAGAACAGAAGATCAAGGCGGCCTTGTTGGGCCTTGACGAATAGATGAAAACGCCGCGCGTAGGCGATATAATGATGTCAATAGAGCAGTAATTAAAATAAAAGGTAGTTTTGGAGAAAGTATGCCGACGATTAATCAGTTAGTTCGGAACGGTCGAAAAGGTAAAGGCAAGAAGCGTATTTCGGATATCACCGGGTCGCCGCAAAAGCGGGGCGTGTGCCTGATCGTCCGTACCCAGACGCCCAAGAAGCCCAACTCGGCGCTGCGTAAGATTGCCCGTGTTCGGCTGACCAACGGCAAGGAAGTGACGGCCTATATTCCGGGTATCGACCACAACCTGCAGGAACACAGTACGGTAACGATTCGGGGCGGCCGCGTCCGCGACCTGCCGGGCGTACGGTATCATATCGTCCGCGGCGTACTGGATACCGGCGGCGTGTCCGGTCGCAAGCAGGGCCGCAGCAAGTATGGCGCGAAAAAAGGCAAATAAACCATAACAGATCAAAAATGGACATTCGGCCTGTGGCCGGAGCGTTTTTGAAGATGACCCTTTAATAAGGTAGTGATGCATGGCCAAGAAATTTACAGCCTCGTCTGAGCAGTTAATCGCGGATCCGGTCTATAAGAGCAAACTGGCGTCCAAGTTCATCAATTGCCTGATGCTGGACGGCAAAAAGAGCATCGCGTCGAAGGTCTTTTACGACGCGATGAAACAGATTGAAAAGAAGATTTCCGACGTCTCCCCGATTGAGGTGTTTGAGACGGCTATCGGCAACGTCAAGCCGATGTTGGAAGTCCGCAGTAAGCGCGTCGGCGGCTCGAACTATCAGGTGCCGATGCAGGTCAGCCCCAAGCGTCAGTTGTCGCTGGCGATGCGGTGGATTCTGGCCGCGTCGCGCGGCAAGAAAGGCAAGCCGATGTCCATTCGATTGGCCACGGAGCTGATGGACGCCTACCGCAAGGAAGGCGCGGCCATGACGACACGCGAAAATGTGCACCGCATGGCGGAAGCCAACAAGGCGTTTGCACATTTCGCTTGGTAAGCAGTGTTTTAAGTACTGCCACGGTTTTTGTACAGAGATCGTGGCAGTTTTTTTATCGGCGGTCGGACGGGACCGCCGGTTTTGATTTAACCTTATGGAAATAAAAGACTTATGCCAAGTGACTTAAAATCAGTTCGAAATATCGGTGTGATGGCGCATATTGACGCCGGCAAGACGACCGTCTCGGAGCGTATCCTGTACTTCAGCGGCAAGACGTATAAGCTGGGCGAGACCCACGATGGCACGGCGGTGATGGATTTTATGCAGGAAGAGCAGGAGCGCGGCATTACGATTACCTCCGCGGCGACCAAATGCCCATGGAAGGGATATGATATTAACCTGATCGACACGCCCGGGCACGTGGATTTTACGGCCGAGGTGGAGCGGTCGCTGCGCGTGCTGGACGGGGCGATTGCGGTTTTTGACGCCTCTGAAGGCGTACAGGCCCAGAGCGAGACGGTCTGGCGGCAGGGACAAAAGTACAAGCTGTCGTGTCTGTGTTTTGTCAATAAAATGGACAAGATCGGGGCCGATTTCGAGATGACGGTCAATGATATTCGCGACAAGCTGCTGGCGCATCCGGTGCCGGTGCAGATTCCCATCGGGGCCGAGTCCACACTGGAGGGGCTAATTGACCTGATCGGGATGAAGGCGGTGCGGTTTGACAAGAACGACATCGACGCAGAGCCGCGTGTGGAAGCGGTTCCGGAAGAGATGAAGGACCTTGCCGAACACTGGCGGCACGATATGATCGAAGCGGCGGCAGAGTTTGACGAGGAATTGATGGATGTGTATGTCCATGAAGGCGACATTACCGAAGACATGATCCGTCGCGCGATTCGCAAGGGGACGGTGGCGGGCAAGCTGCATCCGGTATTGGTCGGTTCTGCGCTGCGAAATATCGGTGTGCGTCGGCTGCTGGACGCGGTGGTGGCGTATCTGCCGTCGCCGCTGGATATGCCGGCGGTGGCGGGGTGGAAGCCGGGAGATAAGGAACATCCGATCGACGTGACCTGCGATCCGAGCAAGCCCTTTGTGGCGCTGGCGTTTAAAATCACCAGCGACAAGCACGGCGATCTGTACTTTTTGCGGATTTACCAGGGAACGCTCAAAAAAGGCTCGCGGGTGTTTAACAGCACGCGGGACCGCAAAGAAAATATCACGCGGCTGTTCCAGATGCACGCCAACACGCGGCATTTGCTGGATACCGCCCAAGCCGGCGATATCGTCGCGGTGGTGGGTCTGAAAGACACGCTGACCGGCGATACACTGTGCGATACGCATCATCAGGTGCTGTTGGAGAGCATTCAGTTTCCGGAAACGGTGATCAGTATGTCGATTGAGCCGAAGTCGGCGGCCGACCGCGCCAAGCTGGGCGAGGCGCTGGTGACGCTGCGTCGGGAAGACCCGACGTTCGGCTGCAAGTATGACGAAGAAACCGGCCAGACGATCATCAGCGGGATGGGCGAGCTGCATCTGGAGGTGCTGGAGCATAAGCTGGTGCGTGATCTGGGCGTGGATGTGCGGGTGGGCCGTCCGCGTGTGGCGTACAAGGAAGCGATCAGCCGGGAAACCGAGGCCGTGGGCAAGTTTGTCAAGCAGACCGGCGGACGCGGCCAGTTCGGCCACGTCGTGATCAAGGTCGAGCCGCTGTTTGAAGAAGACGGCCACTACGCCCGCCATAACGAGTTTGTCAACGGCATCATCGGCGGGACGGTTCCGAAAGAATATATTCCGGCCGTTGAGAACGGGGTGATGGAAGGGCTGGCCAGCGGTGCACTGGCGGGGTATCCGGTCGTCGGCGTGAAGGTGACGCTGCTGGACGGGTCGTATCACGTGGTGGACTCGTCGGAGCTGGCGTTCGAGCAGGCCGGGGTGCTGGCGATTCGCGAGGCGATGCCCAAGGCCGGGCCGGTGCTGCTGGAGCCGATTATGCGGGTTCAGGTCATTGTGCCGGAGCAGTACTTCGGGACGATCCAGGGCAATCTGATCGCCAAACGCGGCACGATTACCGATACGCGTCTGCACGGGCAAATGCGGGTTCTTGACGCCAAGGTGCCCCTGTCGGAGATGTTCGGGTATTCCAGTCAGATTCGCGGGGCGACCGCCGGGCGCGGCAGTTTTACGATGGAGCCGCTGTGCTATGAGAAGATGCCGGAACAAATTTCTGAAAAAATTTTACAAAACTGTTGACACGATTTTGAAATTGTGCTAAATAAGAGGACTTTCAGCCGAAGCGAGCACAAAATGGATTTTTGTGCGTGTCGAGTTGGGCTGGGCATTTCACTATGAATTGCGTCCCAAGGACGGCAGATATTGGGCTTGATAACGCCCGAAACCACAATGGGTTGTGGCTTCGAGAAGTTAAATGCGTGCGGCCCCGGGAGTTCGAAACGGACTTCCCATTAATTAAGGAAGGCGAATCTGATGCCTTACCTGCCTAAAACGAATGCGAACTGATTCTCGTGTTGTTTGACAATACAGGGAATTAATTTCGCCATTTTCAATACGACTGTTTTGAGCGGTATCTGTAACAGGTCTTACATTAAAGACACTGGCAGTATAGAATAAGGAAACAATATGGCCGATAGTGAAAAAATCAGAATCCGGATGGAAGCGTATGACCATCGGGCGCTGGACAGCAGCGCCAAGGAAATCGTCGAGCAGGCGCGTCGCACCAACGCACGCGTGAGCGGCCCGGTTCCGCTGCCGACACGGATCGAGCGTTATACGGTGCTTCGCAGCCCGCACATCGACAAGAAGTCGCGCGAGCAGTTTGAGATGCGCACGCATAAACGCCTGATCGATATTTATGACGCCAATGCCCGCACGGTCGAAGCCCTGAACCGGCTCGTCGTTCCTGCGGGCGTTTTTGTTAAGATCAAGGCCTGATAAACACAAATACGAATCGACAGGCACGTTTGACAGAGGATAGATGACAATGGCAATGCTGTTGGGTAAAAAAATTGGAATGACGCAGGTCTATAACGAGCAGGGCAAGATGATCCCTGTGACGGTTCTTCAGGCCGGTCCGTGCACGGTGACGCAGGTCAAGACACCGGACAGCGACGGGTATGCGGCGTTGCAGTTGGGGTATGACGATGTGAAGGCTTCACGAATTCTTAAGCCCGCACAGGGACATGCCCAAAAGGCCAATACCACGCCGAAGCGGTTTGTCCGTGAATGGCGTTTGGGGGCTAAGGATACACCGGGATACGCCGCGGGCGATCAGATTAACGTCGCCTCGTTTGCGGAAATCAAATATGTCGATGTGATCGGCACCAGCAAAGGCAAGGGGTATGCCGGCGCGATGAAGCGGCACGGCTTTGGCGGGTTTCCCGGTTCGCACGGTACGGAGCGCAAGCACCGTGCCAGCGGTTCGATCGGCGGTTACGGCAGCGACCGCGGCCATGGCGGCAATGTGAAAAAGGGCAAACGGATGAGCGGTCGGATGGGCGGGGAGCGAGTGACGACCAAGCATCATCAACTGGTCAGTATCGACGAAGAAAACAATCTGCTGGTGGTCAAGGGCGCGGTGGCCGGACCGGTCGGCGCGTATGTGGAAATCCGCAGTTCCCGGACCCGTTCGCAAAAGTAATAATGGCAAGGACACAGTTTAAGCTGGACAATCAATATG
Organism: Phycisphaerae bacterium; assembly: GCA_012729675.1. Lineage (GTDB taxonomy): Bacteria > Planctomycetota > Phycisphaerae > Sedimentisphaerales > Anaerohalosphaeraceae > T3Sed10-213. Next base: position 78,217 of record JAAYCR010000005.1, read on the forward strand.
ATCGACGTAGCAGTCTATAATCGAGAAGGCAATGAAATCGAGACGCTTTCAGTGGATGAAGCCGTCTTCGGGGGCACGGTGCGTTATCCGTTGCTCAAGCAGGCCATCGTGATGTACCACGCCAACGGCCGCATCGGTACGGCCGCAACCAAGAGCCGCGGGATGGTGCAAGGCTCGACGCGCAAATTGTACAAGCAAAAGGGAACCGGCAACGCCCGCGCGGGTAATGTCCGAACGCCGGTACGCGTCGGCGGCGGCCATGCGTTTGCCAAGGTGACCCGGGATTTCAGCAAGGATATGCCCAAGAAGCAGCGTCGTCTGGCGTGCGATTCGGCAATTCTGGCCAAGCTGCTCAGTGGCGGCGTCGTGGTGGTGGATGAGTTGGCATTTGAAGCCCCGAAGACGCGGGAATTTGCCCGGGTGCTCACGAATCTTAAGATTGATCGGAGTTGTCTGGTGACGATTCCGCAGTTGGATATGAATGTTTATAAATCCGCCCGAAATCTACCGAAAGTGGATGTCCGGGTGGTTGGCGATCTGAACGCGGGTATCGTCTGCAACAAGCAGAAAGTGCTGTTTACCAAAGAGGCGTTTATGTCGCTGTTGAACCGGAATCAGGACTAAGCAAGGCAGGATAGTTACGTGAACGAATACAATATTGTTATCCGACCGCTGGTTACCGAGCAGGGAATGCACTTTGCGAACGTCAAGAACGCATATTCCTTTCAGGTGAACAAAAAGGCCAATAAGGTGCAGATTCGCAGCGCGATCGAGCGACTGTACAATGTAAAAGTCACGGACGTGCGGACGGCCAATGTCAAGGGCAAGCCGCGTCGTCGCGGCCGCAGCATCGGCAGGACGCCGGACTGGAAAAAGGCGGTCGTTGTGCTGCATCCGGATTATCGCATTGACTTGTTCTAAGCAATACGCAGGAAAAGGTAAACGAGATTATGGGAATACGCATTTACAAACCGACCAGTAACGGCCGCCGGAGTGCTTCGGTCATCGACTACAAGGCCGTTCTGACGACGGATACGCCGGAAAAGACGCTGTGCCACCGCATCAAAAAGAGCGGCGGGCGGAATCATCACGGCCGCACGACCGTTCGCTTTCGCGGCGGCGGGGCGCGGAAAATTTATCGCGTGATCGATTTCAAGCGAAACAAGGACGATGTCTCGGCCAAAGTGATGACGATCGAATACGATCCGAACCGCAACTGCTTTATCTCGCTGGTGCAATACGGCGACGGGGAAAAACGCTATATTCTCGCCCCGGAAGGCATCAAGGTCGGCCAGACCATCGAAAGCGGCGCCAGCGTCGAACCCAAGACGGGTAACGCGATGCCGTTGTCGGCGATTCCGGTGGGCGTAGAGGTTCACAATGTGGAAATGATCGCCGGGCAGGGCGGCAAGCTGGTACGCAGTGCCGGCGGCGTCGCTCGACTGATGGCCAAAGAAGGCGACTGGGCGACGATTATTCTGCCCAGCGGCGAAATGCGGATGGTCCGCAAAGAATGTCGGGCAACCGTCGGGCAACTCGGTAATTCGGACTACCAGAACGTCAAACTCGGCAAGGCCGGGCGCAAGCGTCACATGGGCCTTCGCAGCCACGTTCGCGGCAAGGCCCAGAACCCGGTTGCTCACCCGATGGGCGGCGGGGAAGGCCGAGCCAACGGCGGGCGTCACCCGTGTTCGCCGACGGGCGTGCTGGCCAAGGGCGGCAAGACACGCAACCCGCGTAAGACCAGCGGAAAACGCATCATTCGCCGGCGCAAAAACAATCGCGGCCAGCAACTGGTACTGTAAGATAGTAATGTTAAATGTAAAATGTTAAATGTAAAATGAGTGGAAGCGGCGTTGCCGCGGATGCCATAAATTGAGGACAGTGAATGGGACGTTCGCAGAAAAAAGGACCGTTTGTCAGTGAAAAGCTGTTTCTGAAGGTACAGAAGCAGATCGATTCGGGCGCTCGCGATCCGATCAAGACATGGGCACGGGCCTGTACGATCATTCCGGAATTTGTGGGCTTTACGTTTATGGTTCACAACGGCAAAATGTTCCACAAGGTATTTGTCACGGAAGATATGGTCGGCCACAAGCTGGGCGAGTTTTCATTGACGCGGAGCTTCCGCGGCCACTCAGGCGGCAAGAAAGGCTAAACGGACGGTTTATAACGCCGGATAAACGGCGGCCAACGATAACAAACAGGTTGATATTATGTTAAGTGGAAAAAAACTAAATCAGATTTGCGAAGAGCGGGGCGTCAGCGACGCGGAGCTGGCCGGACACTTGGCGCACGGCGCGATGAGTGTAGCGGATGCTTCCGGGGCGATCCGGAACTGGCGTCGGGGGCTGTATAAGCCTGTGCCGACCCGCCAGGATGTGGAGCGGCTGGCCGGGGGGCTGGGCATTGAGACCAACGCGATTTCCGAATGGCGAGCCAGTTATCGGTATGCCCCGATGTCGGCACGCAAGGCGCGTCTGGTGACGGCCTTGATTGCCGGACGGGATGTGCAGGATGCGCTGGATCTGCTGACGTTTACCCCCAAGCGGGCGGCCTCGGCGATCAAGAAAGTCCTCCAGAATGCCGTCGCCAATGCGGATGAGCAGGAAGCCGACAAGGACGGGTTGGTCGTGGCCGAGGCGCGCGTCGATCAGGCCGGTCGCCGGTTGGGAACCAAGGCGTGGCGGGCTAAAGACCGCGGCCGGGCACACCCGATCCGCAAGGAAGCCAGTCATATTCATATAACGGTATCCGAAGCATAAGAGAATAACGAGAACAGTATGGGTCAAAAGACATCACCAATCGGATTCAGGACCGGGATTACGCTGGGCTGGCAGAGTACGTGGTTTGCCCCCAAGGCCAACTATGGCGAGTTCCTGGTTGAAGACCATAAGATTCGCGAATTTGCGGATAAAAAGTTCAACCAGCAGCCGCCGTTTGCGGCGGTCTCAAAGGTTGAGATCGCGCGGACGCGAAACGAGGTGAAAGTGACGTTGCATACCGCCCGGCCGGGCATGGTGATCGGGCCGCGCGGCGCTGAAGTCGATAAGCTGCGTGAGGAGCTGGAAGAACTGATCGACCGCAAGGTCAACGTCAATGTTATTGAGATTAAAGAAGCGGCTTTGGACGCTCGGCTGGTGGGCGAAAATATCGCCGCACAGTTGAAAAAGCGGGCTTCGTATCGTCGCGTGATGAAGATGGCCTGCGAGCAGGCGATGAACGCCGGCGCCAAAGGGGTCAAGATTATGTGCAGCGGTCGCTTGGGCGGGGCGGAAATCGCTCGCAGCGAAGTGCAGAAACTGGGCAGTATTCCGCTGCAGACGCTGGACGCCAACGTGGACTATGCTATTTCCGAATCGCATACGACCTACGGCAAGATCGGCATCAAGGTCTGGATTTATAAGGGCAAGTTCGGCGAAGAGATCGTGCCGCTGCAGCGGACGGATCGTCGCGGTCGCGGCGAACGCAGCGAACGCAAACCGCGCCGTGAAGCACGCGGCGGCGGCGCTGGCGGTACTCGCAGCGGCGGCGGCCGCAGCAGTGCGGGTCGTGCTCCTTCCGGACGGCAAGCCCCTGCTCCGACGCCGACGGCTGCCCCCGAACCGGCGGCTGAGCCGGCTCCGGCCCAAATACAGGAACCAACGGATAACAGTTAATCACGATATATCGAGGATGTGAATCATGGCGTTAATGCCGAAACGAATAAAATACCGCAAGCACCAGCGCGGCACGATGAAGGGCAATGCCTCTCGCCGCAATTATGTGGCGTTTGGCGAATACGGCCTTCAGGCGCTGGAGCCGCACTGGATCACCGGCCGTCAGATCGAAGCGGGCCGTATCGCGGCGACGCACTATCTGAAGCGCGAAGGCAAGGTCCATATTCGGATTTTCCCGGATCATTCCTACTCGGCCAAGCCCTTGGAAACCCGAATGGGTAAGGGCAAGGCGGAAGTGGAAGGCTGGGTAGCGGTGGTCAAACCCGGAACCGTGATGTTTGAGATCGGCGGCGTGGACGAAGAGGTGGCCAAGGTGGCCCTGCTGCGTGTGGCGCATAAAATGCCCATTCGGTGTCGTTTTGTAACGCGTCGTCACAGTATTGGATAAAACGAGGAACGCATGAAAGCTGCACAAATACGCGATTTGCGACCGGACGAACGCCGGGAAAAACTGGACAACCTGCGACGGCAGTTGTTCACCCTGCGATGTCAGGCCGTTACGGAAAATCTTGAAAACCGGCACGCGATCCGTGACGTACGCCGCGACATCGCCCGGATTAAAACGATTATGCGACACGATGAATTAAAGGGCCGATAAGGCATGGAAACAAAAACCCAAACAACCAAAAAGACCCGACGTGCCGTGGTGACCAGTAAACGCGGCGACAAGAGTATTACGGTGCAGATCGATTATCGTGTCCGGCACCCGCAGTACGGAAAATATATCCGCCGGCGAACGAAGCTGGGCGTGCACGACCCGCAGAACCTGGCGGGCGTGGGGGACATCGTGGATGTCGCCGAATGCCGCCCCATCAGCAAGACGATCAACTGGCGGCTGGTAAATATTGTAAAAAAAGCAGTCATTGAATAAAGGGCAGAGCATTGATTCAGCAAGAAAGCATGTTGGAAATTGCCGACAACAGCGGCGTCAAGATGGCGCAGTGCATTAAGGTGTTGGGCAAGTGCAGTTCGGGCAAGGGCAAATACACCCGCCCGACGGCGACGGTCGGCGATGTGGTTTGTGTGGCGATCAAGAAACACCTGCCCAATTGTCAGTTGGACAAGAAAAAGGTGCACAAGTGCGTGATCATCCGGACGAGACAACCTGTCCGTCGTGCCGATGGCAGTTATGTGCGGTTTGACAGCAATGCGGCGGTGATTATCGACGCCGACAACAATCCTGTCGGGACGCGTATTTTCGGTGCGGTCGCGCGTGAGCTGCGTGAGAAAAACTTTATGAAAATTATCTCGCTGGCCGGCGAAGTCGTCTAAAGGCCGCGTAACAAGAGAGCAGGATTATGGCAAGGCATATTAAAAAAGGCGATCTGGTTGAGGTGATTTGCGGCGACAACAAAGGCGTCACGGGACGCGTGATGCGGGTGTTGACGGACAAAGACCGTGTGCTGGTCGAAGGTGTGAACATGGTGTACAAGCATGTGCGCCCCTCTCAGCGCAACCCGCAGGGCGGACGCATTCGGGTCGAGCGGCCGATTCACATCAGTAATGTACTGCCGGTGAATCCCAAGACCTCGCGAGGCACACGGGTGCGGTTTACAACCGACGCCAAAGGGGTCAAAAAGCGTGTTGCCCTTGACGGCAGTGAGATCAGCGTCGTCGTCAAGGCAGAAAAGAAGTAATTTAGTCCAGATAAAAAGGGTTTTCAATGGCTCGTTTAAAAGATACCTATAAAATGAAGATTGCCCCGTCGCTTCGGCAGACGTACGGGTACAGCAGTCCGATGGCGACGCCGCGACTCCAGAAGATCGTGCTGTCGATGGGCTTGGGCAAGGCCGTTCAGGACAAGAAGTTCATGGAACTGGCCATCAAGGACATGACGGTGATCGCCGGGCAAAAGCCGCTGGTCTGTGTGGCCAAGAAGAGCGTTTCAAACTTCAAGGTGCGTGCGGGCGACAAGACCGGTCTGAAGGTGACGCTTCGCAAAGACCGGATGTATGAGTTTCTGGATCGGCTGATCAACCTGACGATTCCCCGCGTCAAGGACTTTCGCGGCCTGAATCCCAAGGGCTTTGACGGACGCGGCAACTATTCGATGGGGCTGGACGAACAGAGCGTGTTTCCGGAAATTGACCCGGCCCGCATCGAGCATCAGCAGGGTCTGAATATTACGTTTGTCACGTCGGCGCGCAGCGACGACGAAGCCCGCGAGATGCTGCGGTTGTTCGGAATGCCGTTTAAGGCGATGTCGTAAACGAGCCGAATCGATAATGAAATTGGAGTAGATTTATGTCCACCAAGGCGCTTGAAAATAAAGCTGAAAAGAAAGCGAAATACCGCAGCCGGGCTTATACCCGCTGCCAGATCTGCGGACGCGCTCGCGCGGTGTATCGCAAGTTTAAGATTTGCCGCATCTGCTTCCGTAAGATGGCCAACGAAAGCAAGATTCCGGGCGTTAGGAAAGCAAGCTGGTAATTAAACAGAAAAGCCAATACAGGTTACAGTGGAGTTTATAAATGAGTTTAAATGATCCGATTGCGGATATGCTGACGCGGATACGCAACGCCGGCAGAGTCAAAAAAGCCAAGGTCAGCATCCGAGCCAACAAGGCCTGTGAGGGTGTTGCGGCGGTGCTGAAAGAGGAAGGGTTTATCCTCGATTTTGACCGCATTGATGACGCCAAGCAGGGCATTCTTCGGATTTCCCTCAAGTACACGCCGGAAGGCAATTCGGTGATCCAAGCGATTGACCGGGTCAGCACGCCGGGTCGTCGGGTGTATTCGAACATGGATTCGCTGCCGCGGGTGATGGGCGGTTTGGGAGTCTCGATTGTTTCGACCAGCAAAGGAATTATGAGCGATAGAAAATGCCGCGCGGAAAATGTCGGCGGTGAACTGATTTGTACGGTGAGCTAAATGAGTCGTATAGGAAAAAAACCAATTGTAATCCCCGGCGGCGTTAAGATTGAGCAGCAGGGACGGATGGTCAAAGTGACCGGCCCCAAGGGGACGCTTCAGATGGACTGTCATCCAATGGTCTCGATGAAGGTCGAAGGCAACGCGCTGGTGGTGTCCAATGCCGGTGCGGACGATCGTCAGCACCGGGCGATGCACGGCACGATGCGCGCCTTGGCGAATAACCTGATCGTCGGCGTCAGCCAGGGCTTTGTCCGCGAGATGAAAGTGTTCGGCACCGGCTACAACATCAAGGAGCAGGGCGGCAAGCTCGTGCTTCAGGTGGGCTTTTGCCATCCGATCGAGATGCGGATACCCAAGAGCGTCAAGGTGGAGATCAAGGTGGCGGCCACCAAGGGCAACGATGTACCGGCAGTGTTCACCCTGAGCGGGCCGGACAAGCACGAGTTGGGGCAGTTTGCTGCCAATGTCCGCCGGGTACGTCCGCCTGAGCCGTATCAGGGCAAGGGCATCCGCTATGCCGATGAGCATGTCATCCGCAAGGTAGGCAAAGCGCTCGGTTCCGGCGGATAATTTAAGGCAAACAGTAAACAGTAAAAGTCAAAAGCGTGGAGGCGGCGTTGCCGCGAAATTATTATGCAGACAGATAAAATACAGAAAGCTAAATACCGCCGCAACTGGCGTTCGCGGAAAAGCGTCTTCGGCACGACCGAGCGTCCCCGCCTGGTGGTGTTCCGTTCGGGCCGGCATATTTACGCCCAGATCATTGACGATCAGGCCGGTCTGACGCTGGCGGCCAGCAGCAGCATGGCCAAGGGCCTGCGCGGTTCGGTCAAGTACGGCGGCAACAAGCAGGCCGCTGAAACCGTCGGGGCGGCGCTGGCCAAACAGGCGACGGAAGTCGGCATCAAGGCGGTCTGTTTTGACCGCAACGGGTATAAGTATCACGGCCGCGTCAAGGCACTGGCCGATGCGGCCCGCAAGGCGGGTCTGGCGTTTTAAACGTAGCGCGTAAACAAGCACAACAATCAGAGTTATAAGTGGAGATATAAGTTGGCCGAAGAAGCAATCAGAACAGAGATGCAGAGCGAGCAGCCGCTGGAAGATACGGTCGTCAAAGTCTTCCGTAACGCCAAGGTGGTCAAAGGCGGACGGCGATTCAGTTTTTCCGCTCTGGTGGTTGTCGGCGACCGCAACGGAACCGTCGGGTACGGCTACGGTAAAGCGAACGAAGTGCCGCCGGCCGTTGAAAAAGCCATCAAGGACGCCAAGAAGAATTTGCATCGGGTGCCGGTGGTGGACGATACGCTTCCGCATCCGGTCATCGGCAAGTGCCGTGCGACAAAGATTACGCTGCTGCCGGCCAGTCCCGGTACGGGCGTGATCGCCGGTTCCAGCGCCCGCGCGGTGCTCGAATACGCCGGCGTGCGAAATGTGCTGACCAAGATCAACGGCAGCCGCTCGGCCAAGAATGTCGTCAAGGCGGTGATGAACGGTCTGTTGGAACTGCGCGACAAAGAAACCGTCGAATCTCATCGCGGTGTTGAGATCGAAGTAGAAAAAAGGTGGTGACAACGTCATGTTAAGCAATGAAATTACTGCAATCGTCGGCGCCAATCCGAAGCGCAAACGTATAGGACGCGGAAAGGGCAGCGGTCATGGGAAAACCAGCGGTCGCGGCCATAAAGGCGATGGGTGCCGTTCCGGCAGCAAAATGAGTTTTGTTGACGAAGGCGGCCAGATGCCGCTGTTTCGTCGGCTACCCAAACGCGGCTTCAACAACGCCAATTTTGAGACCCGGTACGAAGTGGTCAATGTGTCGCAGTTGGATCGCGTCTTCAATGACGGGACAACGGTCGGCATTGATGAGTTGATCCGTACAGGGCTGGTGGACAGCCGACGCAGCAAGGTTAAAATCCTCGGCGACGGCGAGCTGACCAAAAAGCTGACCGTTTCGGCGCATAAGTTCAGCAAGAGCGCCGAGCAAAAAATCTCCGACTGCGGCGGATCGGTGAAAGTAGTCGCCTGACAAACACAGGGAAGGTACGACAATGCTTGGAACATTTGCTAATATATTTAGGATTCCCGACCTGCGGAACAAGATACTGTTCACGGTGGCGCTGCTGGCCATCTATAGGATCGGGTTTCATATTCCCGTGCCGGGTTTTGATGCAGCGCAGATTACGCAGGCCGCGCAGGATCGCGATACGGAATCGCCGCTGGGTCGTGCCGCCGATTACCTTCAGATGTTCACCGGCGGAACGCTGAGCCAGAGCAGTGTGTTCGGCCTGGGGATTATGCCGTATATCTCGGCGTCGATTATTCTGATGCTGCTGGGCGAGGTCCTGCCGCAACTGAAGAAACTGCGTCAGGAAGGGCAGGCCGGCCACAAGAAGATACAGGAATACACGCGCTATCTGACTGTGCCGTTATGTCTGATTCAGTCGCTGATGGTTATGAAGATGTTTACCATGACCCCAGGCGCCATCCATCCGGGGATGCAGACCCAGGCGATTCTGATGGGCGTCGTCGGGATGACGGCGGGCACGATGTTTTTGATGTGGCTGGGCGAGCAGATTGACGAGTATGGCATCGGCAACGGCGTCAGCCTGATCATTATGGCCGGTATCATCGCCCAGATGCCTGGTGCGGTGGTGGGCGTAATTCGCGGCGTCATAGCAGGCCAACACGGTCCGGGGACGCTTGTGTTCTTGATTTTGGCGTTTGTTTCCGTGGTGGCCGGGGCGATTTTGATTACGCAGGGCCAGCGGCGGATTCCGATCCAGCAGGCCAAGCAGATGCGCGGCCATCGGATGGTTGGCGGGGCCCGGCACTATCTGCCGCTTCGCGTCAATCACGGCGGCGTGATGCCGATTATTTTCGCGTCGAGCCTGATGATGTTCCCGCCGATCATACTCGGTCAGCTCAAACGCGTTTGGCAGGAGTCTGCTCTGCTTTCGCAGATTGAAGAAGCCTTCGGGCCGATGGCGTTCACGTATAATGTTGTGTATATTGTAATGATTTTTCTCTTCGCCTATTTCTGGACGACAGTGCAGTTTCAGCCCAAGGATATGGCCAAGAACCTCCGCGACCGCGGCAGTTTTATCCCCGGCTTGCGGCCGGGCCATCGGACCGCCGAGTATCTCGAAACCGTGATGGTTCGTATCACGTTTTTCGGGGCGTCGTTTTTGGCGATGATTGCCGTTGTGCCAAGCCTGGTCACACAGTTTGCGGGTGTCGATTTTAGGGTCGCGTCGTTCTTGGGCGGCACGGGCCTGCTGATTGTGGTCAGCGTGTCGCTGGACTTGGTCCAGCGGATCGAGTCAAACTTGATTATGCGAAATTATGAAGGCTTCAGCGAATCCGGACGGATCAAAGGGGCATTTCGATGAAATTGATTTTATTAGGCCCTCCCGGCGCCGGCAAAGGTACGCAGTGCAAACGGGTGGTTGATAGGTACAATTTGGCGCATCTGTCCAGCGGCGACATCCTGCGGGCCGAGCGGGCCGCCGGGTCGGAACTGGGCCGAAAGGCGCAAAGCTATATGGACAGCGGCGGGCTGGTGCCCGACGATTTGATTATCGATATGATGATCGCCGCGATTAAAAAGGCCCCGGCCAATGGGTATGTGCTGGACGGCTTTCCGCGGACAGTGGTACAGGCCGAAGGGCTGGACAAGGCTCTGACGGCGGCGGGCGAAAAGATTGACGCCATCGTCGAGCTGAAAGTGCCCGATTCGGCGATTCTGTCGCGGATGACCGGTCGCCGAAGTTGTCCGGTGTGCGGCCAAGTGTATCATGTGGTCAACCTGAAGCCGAAAGTGGACGGCCAATGCGACAAGGGTTGCGGTGCGTTGGTCCAGCGCAAGGACGATACGCCCGACGTGGTTGACCATCGGCTCAAGACCTACCATGAGCAGACCGCCGCGGTGGTGGGCTATTACGAAAATAAGTATCCGATCCTTCCGATCAACGCCGATCAGGAGATTGACCGGGTTACGGCGGATATGTTTAAGGGACTGGATGATCTGGCCCGTTAGGTTTTTGATTGGATGGCAATAACGCTCAGAAGCAGCCGTGAAATTGATATGCTTCGCAAGGCCGGTTCGGTGGTTGCGAAGGTTCTTTCAAAACTAAAAGAGAGTGCAAAGCCGGGTGTCAGCACCGGGCAGTTGGATGCGATGGCCGCCGAGATGACTTTGGAGGCCGGCGCCATTCCGCTGTTCAAAGGCGTTCCGTGCCCGTACAAGAGCTACCCGTTTCCCGGCGTGATCTGTGCGTCGGTCAACGAGCAGCTTGTCCACGGGATTCCCTCGAAGAAGGTTATTCTTCACGAAGGGGATATCCTCAGCGTCGATTTTGGCGTCAAGCTGGACGGGTATTGCGGCGATGCGGCCTTTACCGTCGGTGTCGGGCGGATTACCCCGGATCGACAGCGGCTGCTGGATGTCACGCAGGAGATGCTGGCGATTGCGGTTGCGATGATGGCGCCGGGCGTCTTGTGGAGCACGATTGCCGCAGCGATGGAAGACTGCTGCCGGAAGGCAGGGTTTTCGGTGGTCAAGGATTATGTCGGCCACGGCATCGGAACCGAGATGCACGAAGACCCGAAAGTGCCGAATTTTGTCAGTCGCGAGCTGCTCAATAACGACATTTTGCTCAAAGAGGGCATGGTGCTGGCCGTCGAGCCGATGGTCAATATGGGCAGGCCGCAGGTCAGAACGCTGGCCGACGGCTGGACGGTAGTGACGCGGGACAAAAAATGCTCGGCGCATTATGAACATACGATTGCCGTGGTCAAAGACGGCAGTCGGGTATTGACGGTGGAATAGACGGGCTGAATCGGATGGTTCGTCGGAATAAAAATGGCAAAAAAAGATGCGATCAAACTCGAAGCCAAGGTCGTGGAAGCATTGCCCAATGCGGTGTTCCGGGTACAGCTTGAAAATGGACACCAGATATTGGCCCATGTATCGGGTAAAATGCGTATGCACTTTATCCGAATCCTGCCCGGCGATTCGGTAACGGTCGAGATGAGTCCGTATGATTTGACCCGCGGGCGTATCGTGTTAAGAAGTTAATAATGCCGCAGGCAAGAACGAAAGTGGTGCGATTATGAAAGTCAGAAGTTCCGTTAAGCGAATTTGTGAAAATTGCAAAGTCATTCGACGCAAGGGCGTCGTACGGGTGATTTGCCCGGCGAATCCCCGCCATAAGCAGCGTCAAGGCTAAGCATAACGACAATAGAAAACAGGAGTAATTATGCCGCGTATTGTTGGTGTAGATGTACCGAATGACAAACCCTCGTGGATTGCGCTGACGTATATTCACGGGATCGGCCGATTTGTCGCCAAAAAGATACTTGACGAAGCTCAGGTGGATGGCACGGTTCGCGCCGGGAAGCTCAACGAAGACGAGGTCAGCCGCATCAGCCAGATCATCGACCGTGATTACGAGGTCGAGGGGCAGTTGCGCCGCCGGGTCTCGCAAAATATATCACGATTGAAAGATATCGCCTGCTACCGCGGGATTCGTCATCGCCGGGGGCTGCCGGTGCGCGGCCAGCAGACGCAGAGCAACGCTCGTACGCGCAAGGGCAAACGCAAGACCGTTGCCGGCAAGAAGGGCGTCAAGGAAATGCGGTAACCCGTCGGGAACCACAAAACACTGGGATTCAGGGAATTAATATCCAATGGCAAAGAGTACCAAGAAAAAAGTCAAGAAGAATGTGGCACGCGGCATCGTCCACATCAAAGCGTCGTTCAACAATACGCTGGTGACGATCACCGATCCGGACGGCGGCGCGATCTGTCAGGATTCCGGCGGTTCAGTAGGCTTTAAAGGCTCACGCAAGAGCACGCCGTTTGCCGCCCAGCGGGCCGCCGAAAAGTGCGCTCGCCTGGCCATGCGGTCGGGGATGCGGGAGGTGGAAATCCGCGTCAAAGGTCCCGGCTCCGGTCGCGAATCGGCCATCAGCGCCATCCAGCAGGCGGGTATGCGCATCTCCTCGATTGAGGACGTCACGCCCATCCCGCACAACGGCTGCCGCCCGCGCAAACGCCGCCGTGTCTAAGACCGTCGGACGGGTGTAGAACTGAAAATAAGAATGAACTTTATATAAGGACCATGTAAGAAATGTCACGTTATATTGGACCAGCTTGCCGATTGTGTCGCCGGGAAGGCATGAAGTTGATGCTCAAAGGCACCCGGTGTGAAACGGCGAAATGTTCGGTGGAAAAACGCGAGCGAAGCCTGGCTCCCGGTCAGCACGGCTGGCGTCGCGGCCGTTCCAGCGACTACGGCGTTCGTCTCCGCGAAAAGCAAAAGGTCAAACGCTTTTACGGCCTGATGGAAAAGCAGTTTATGAAGTATTTTGACAAGGCATCGCGCGGCACGGGCAACACCGGCCAGATGCTGCTGGAACTGCTGGAACGTCGGCTGGACAATGTAATCTATAAGCTCAACTTTGCCCCCTCGCGCAAAGCCGCCCGCCAATTGATCACGCACGGGCATATTTACCTCAACGGCCGGCGCGTGGATATCCCGGATATTCTGATCAAGATCGGCGACAAGATTACGCTGAAAAATTCCGACCGCTCCCGCAAGGAGGTCAAGGCGCAGCTGGAAACCAACCCGAACTTTCAGGTTCAGGGCTGGCTTCAGTTGGACGCCGCCAAGCCGATGGCGACAGTGGTCGGTCTGCCGACACGCGACGATGTCCAGTTGGCGGTCGAAGAGCAACTCGTCGTTGAATTCTGTTCGAGATAAAATAGTTTGATAACCGTTTTACGGCGGATCACAGAGAGCGGCGTTTGTCCAATGCGTACGGCCCGGACGACAGCCGCTGAGAACATCCGCCTGATAGGGAGGCCTATAGAATGCGAATTACTTGGAGAGGTCTGGAACTGCCCACGCGGGTGGAACGTGACGAAAATGTCTCGACCGACAACTACGGTCGATTTATGATCGAACCGTTCGAGCGGGGGTTCGGTACGACCATCGGCAACAGCTTGCGGCGCGTCTTGTTGTCCTCGCTGGAGGGCAGCGCCGTCGAGTCGATCAAGATTGCCGGCGTGGACCATGAGTTTACGACCATTAAAGGGGTGATGGAAGATGTCACCGATTTGGTGCTGAACGTCAAAAAACTGGTCGTCCGGATGCAGGGCGAGGGCGTCCGCGTCATTACCGTTTCCGCCGGCAAGGCCGGGCCGGTCACGGCGGGGATGATTCAGTGCGATCCGGCGATCCAGATCATCAACAAGGATCTGGTGCTGGCGACGCTGACCGAAGACGTCAAGTTTGAAATGGAAATGGAAATTGGCAACGGCCGTGGTTATTCGCCCGCCGCTGAACGTATCACCGAGATGGATCGGTTTGACCAGGAAGTCGGGCGGATCGAAGTCGATGCGATCTATTCGCCTGTGCTGCGTGTGCGGTATAAGACCGAAGATACCCGCGTCGGGCAGCGCACCAACTACGACAAGCTCATCCTTGAGATTTGGACGGACGGTACGGTGACCCCGGATATGGCGCTGGTCGAGGCGGCCAAGATTTTGCGAAAATATATCAACCCCTTCATCCAGTATGACGAACTCGGCGAAGAGGCGGTTGAAGAAGAGCTGCATCTGGAACAGGAAGCCGCCGGCGTCGATGAAGAGCTGGCCGCCAAATTGGAGATGCCGCTTGAGGCGCTGGAACTGACCGTGCGATCGAGCAACTGTCTGGAATCCAACAACATCCAGACCGTCGGCCAGTTGGTGCGGATGACAGATGCCGACTTGCTTAAGATTCGCAGCTTCGGCAAGACCAGCCTGCGTGAAGTGCGTCGAAAACTGTCCGAGATGGATTTGTCGCTCGGCATGACCGATGTATAAGAAAATCGAAGTGAACGTTACTATTCAGCTAAAGGTAGTGTAATATGCGTCATCGTGTAGCAGGACGACAGTTAAGCAGAACCAGCGAGCATCGGCTTGCGCTTCGCCGTAATCTGACGGCATCGCTGTTTGAGCACGAAACCATTTCAACGACGATTGAAAAGGCCAAAGAGGTGCGCGGTTTTGCCGAAAAGTTGATTACGCTGGCCAAGAAAGGCACGCTTCCGGCACGCCGTCGGGCCATCGCTATTCTGAACAACCGGGCCATCATCAAGGTTGAGGACGGCGAGCCGGTCAAGCAGGGCACGGTCATCGGCAAGCTCTTCAGCGACATCGCGCCGCGGTATCTGGACCGTCCCGGCGGTTATACCCGCATCATCAAGCTGCCCAAGCGGCGGCTGGGCGACGCCGGACAGCTTGTATTGCTCCAGTTGGTCGGTACCGGCGACGAAAAGAAGGTCGAAAAAGCGAAGAAATAAGCGACGGCGTTAAAGACGCGGTTGAGCCGCGGATGGACGAAAACGGAGCAAAGCGACGATGACCGGCAAAGCGGAATGTGTTTTTTGTGGGATTGCAGCCGGGAAAATCCCCTGCACTAGGGTCTATGAGGATGACCGGGTGCTGGCGTTTATGGATATCGGCCCGATCAGCGACGGCCATACGCTGGTGATCCCCAAGGCCCATTACGAGCGACTGGATCAATGCCCGGCCGAGGTGTTGGCCGAGACGGCAGCGGTCATCGGACGGCTGGCCGGCCCTGTGGCTGAGGCGGTTGGGGCGGATGGGTACAATGTGCTGTGCAACAACGGATCGGCCGCCGGGCAGGTGGTGGAGCATGTGCATTTCCACATCATCCCGCGCAAGGCCGGCGACGGCGTCTTCAATCGCTGGCCGGCGTTTCAGTATCCGCAGGGCAAGGCCGAGGCCATTGCCGAAAAAATTAAAGAGAAACTTAAAAGTTAATGCCGCAAATTGCTTGCATCATCGGGAGCGTTGCGGTACAATAATAGTTTGATCGCGGGGTAGAGCAGTTTGGTAGCTCGTCGGGCTCATAACCCGGAGGTCGTAGGTTCGAATCCTGCCCCCGCCAATTCATTATAAATAAAGGACTTGCAGGAAATTCTGTGAGTCCTTTTTTTATGGTTTTTAAGTGTTTTGTACCCTGTTTTGTACCCAAAACCGAAAAAGGACTCGAAAATCAATCGAGGTCTTTTGACATCGGAGGTACAAAACATGGCAAGTTTGAAAAAAAGAAACAAAACGTATTATCTGCAATACTATGTGGCAGGCAAACAGCGACGGGTAAATCTGAAAACAGATTCCTATCAAATCGCCCGAGAGAAGGCCCGCCAATTCGAAACGGCACAGGCCCGGGGCGATGCCAACCCCTTGCCGACCAAGACCCCGCTGGCGGACATTCTGGAAAAACACGTCAAGTTTTTAGAGACGTTCAAGACCGCCAAAAGCTTGCAGACAGACGTGTATTATCTGCGGGCATTGTTCGGCCCGATCTGCCCGGCTCTGACGATCACCAGCCGCAGACGCAGCGCATCCTCCGCCGTCCTCAACTCATCCAGATGAAGATACCCCGTGATGGCGTCCTTGCGAAACTGCATCGTCATCGAATGATAGGGAAGCTCCCGCGCGACGCGCTCACACACGGCAAAGTACACGGAATAGTTTTTGTTCCACCAGCACAGGTTCTTGATATTCAGCAGCTTATCGACAAAATCCGGAGCCGTGCGATACCACTCCCAGAGTTGGTTCAGCTTCCCTAAGGACTTCTCCGTCTCCTTGATCGGAGTCCATCAAGGCCGACAGGAATGCAAAACCCGTCTTCACTTTTCAAAGAGCGTTTCTTTAAAAACAGAGACGTTGCGCATCCTCTCTGAATTTTTGAGCCTTTGAAAGCATAAGTTATATTATTCCGCTGACTTTTTCGCAAAATTGCACTTTACACACCACTCAAATCTGGCGTCGCAATCGCTATATTTTGCCCATCTTAACGACCAATGAATCGATGAGCCATGGTACCACCTTACCTTTTACTCCCACAATTTACTGAACTTATGACAATTTCCCATTGGAACAGAGACACTCTTTATTTTTCTGGCTCTTGAAAAAATGCGTTAAAAGCATCAAGGTCTAATCCAAATCTGTTTTCGGGAAAAAGTTTCTTATATAAAACGTCTCGGTCTTGTTCTGTTCCAATAACAAATAAGAACCTTTGTCCTTCGTCGCAAACCCAACGAAACGCACGACGATCCGATTCTACTTTCTGTTCTTGTCCTCCAAACTGGATCACCCATTCATACTCTCGGCCTACTCTGATCATATTGCTGCCATTTTCACGCTTTACTATAAACATGCAGTCATCTGAATCCGTGGAAAATAAACGATGAAGTTCTATGTCATCGATTAATTTTACTAAAGAAAATACAGGTGTTATCCGGATGTCGAGCTGACCATTTTTTTGCAGTTGATAGGTGAATAACCTCTGTCCGGGTTCTCCCATAACCCATTCGTTTGATTGAATAATTTGTATTGCAACGGGCCCCTGATAATCATCAGGAACGATCAATTCGATTCTTGGCAGTGGTATTCGATAGAGTGGGACAATAATTTCATTTACATTTTCAGATTGAAATGGCAACATTAATGAGACAGGAATATAACCTTCTGCACTACAAGATATACTCCCCAAGTACATATCGAAATAAGTTGCTACTTTCAACATTGCTATACCGTTACGATCTGTGATGTCGGTTGAATTTTTGGGGCTCTTTGGAAGGAACAATCCCCTACCTATGAGAGAATATTTTAACGACGCCAACACACCTTCGACAGGCTGATTCAGTTCGGGATCAATCACTTTTATCGGAATTGTCTTATAATGATAGAACTTGACACAGCCACTGAGTAATAATGGACATAAGCACATACAAACTGGAATGAAATAACATGGTAACTTGTTCTTCATTTTCAATTTACCTACTTTAAGGTTGTCCCCATGTGTTGGGCAGAATCACCGTTGAATTAAGGTGGAACTGTTTCGCATGGGCTCACGTTTAACCGACTCTTGTGGAGGGGGACCGAGCCAAGAGCCGTCGCGACGGCGGACCGCCCGCCATCTGTCTTCATCCTATCAAAATCACGTCCTTTTGCAAGACCATAGACCGCCGCCGGCGTTTTCCGGCCCAGCGACCGATGTCGTCGGCGTCGGTTGTAGTGCTCAAAATACCGCCGCAGCCCAAACCGTGCCTCGGCAGGTTTTTTGTAATCCCGAATATACACATCTTCATACTTGACAGTCCGCCACAGACGCTCGACCATAATGTTATCAAACGCATGCCCGACACCGTCCATGCTGATCGCAATGCCGTGCTTTGTCAGCAGGCCCGTAAACGCCTCTGAGGTAAACAGGCCGCCGTGGTCGGTGTTGAATGTCTCCGGTTGCCGGCCGCTTGATAAAGCTTGCTGCAGGGCCTCCAGCGTCTGCCGCTTCCATTCCGTGATCTGGTTGGGGTGGACATCAAACTCGCTGGCCAATTGAGCCAGAGTCTTGTTCTCCCGCAACGCCGCCCGCACCACACGGGACTTGAATTCCGCCGTAAAGCGTCGTCGTTTCTGTGTCATTGACTCGAGTTCCCTTCTGGCCTTTTCGCTCCAGCATACCCGAAAACAACTCCACCTTAAACTCCTGTCCAGTTTTTGGGGACACGCTCAGATGTCCAACTTGACGGTTTGGCCCATCCCCCCAATTTTGGGCCATTGACAATGTTAGGATTTCCCTGTAAATGAGTCCAGAATTACAGGAGAAATCGCATGAAAAAGAAACGGTTTACGGAAGAGCAGATTGTCGGGATGTTGCGTCAGGCTGAGCAGTCCGGGCAGACGGTTGCCCAAGTCTGCAAGGCATACGGGGTTTCGGAGCAGACGTGGTATCGCTGGAAGAAGCAGTTTGGCCAGATGGCCGTGCCGGATGTGCGTCGCTTGCGGGTACTGGAAAAAGAAAACAGCCGTCTCAAGCGTCTGGTAGCCGAGCGTGATTTAGAGATTGACGCGCTGCAGGCGGTGCTGAAGCGAAATTTTTAACGCCCGGCCAGCGGCGTCAAGCGGCGGTTGGATTGCACGATCAGGGTGTTTCCCAACGTCGCAGTTGTTTGTTGGTCGGTATCAGTCGCAGCGGGTTTTTGTATGTCCCCGCAGAAAAGGACGATTCAGAGGTGGTTCAAAAACTAAAAGACATGTCCAAGCGGCGTCCGCGTGAAGGCAGCCGCAAGGCGTACAAGGCTCTGCGGCGAAAAGGGATTGTCGTCAACCACAAGAAGGTTGAGCGTCTCTGGCACGTCCATGGATTGACCGTTCCGGTCAAACGTCGTCAGCGTCGCCGAGGCAAAGGTCTGGACCGTCCCCTTTCACCGCTGCATCCCAACCATGTGTGGACGTATGATTTTATGGAAGATTCCTGCCTGAATGGGCGTAAACTGCGGATTTTGAATGTGGTGGACGAATTTACACGCGAAGCCTTTGAGACCTATGTGGACACTTCCATCCCGGCCGGTAAGGTCATTGAGATTCTCAGTTTTTTGTTTTCCATTCATGGCCGCCCTCAGTATCTTCGCAGCGACAATGGCCCGGAGTTTATCGCCTCGGCGCTTCAGCAATGGCTTGCTGAACAAGGGACCGCGACAGCGTATATTGAGCCGGGCAAGCCCTGGCAAAACGGCGTCGGCGAAAGCTTCAATTCCCGACTGCGGGATGAGTGTTTGAACATGGAACTTTTTTACGGACTTCGTGACGCCCGTGTAACGATTGAAAATTATCGGTGCTATTACAACGAACATCGGTTACATGGGGCGTTGGACGATGTGCCGCCGGTCGAATTCAAGCAGCAGTGGCTGTCGGCACATCCGGGATTTATCTTGGGGGCGCTGCCCCCAAGCCCCCGGGATTTATCGCTTTGGGCATCAAAGCAGAAGACCGACGAGAAAAGCCGGACAACCACGAAGGGCGATCCGGCTTCTGCTCCGATGGCCGATCGGCGCTCCGGTTGCGTCCCCGCAGGGCCGTATCCTCCGACCGACAGAATCATCATAGGTAACTTTAACCCTTGACGCAAGCATGGAAATCAGTACAATAAAATCGGGAATCCTAACCTTTACAGTGGCCCTAGGAAAGGGGTACAGTCA